>DASQWH010000152.1:0-11189 GCA_035640335.1 Gaiellaceae bacterium
CGGAAAGCGAGGAACAGGTAGTCGCGCGTGACGCCGGCCACCTCGCGCGTCTCGAAGCCGAGCAGATTGCCGACGCCGTGGTCCTCGTGGACGACGTAGTCGCCCGTGCGCAGCTCGGCGAAGGACTGCAGCGCGCGGCCGACAGGCGCCGTGCGGCGCGAGACGCGCTTGCGGAAGACCTGCGTGTCCGGGAGGAGCGCGATGCCGAGGTCGCGCCAGACGAAGCCGCGCCTGGCCGGGCTGACCGCGAACAGCACCTCGGCCTCGTCCGGGAGCTCCTCCCCCGGCTCGAGCAGCCGCGCCTCGGCCCGGCGGAGGAGGTTCTGGGTGCGGAGCGCCTCGCCGCGGTGCGGGAAGGCGACGACGATGCGCAGGCCCGCGCGGACAAACCCGCGCAGCTCGTTCTCGGCCTCGGCCAGGCCGCGGGCGGCGATCGCGGGCCGCTGCGCTTCGAACGAGAACGGCTGGCCGGCCGGTAGCGGGTCGAGCTCGGCGGCGCCGTCGAGCGGCAGTTCCTCGACGAGCTCCTCACGCCAGACGGCGCGCACTTCGTCGGGCTGCCAGACGAGATCGGGCCCGCCCGAGACCGGAGGGACGAGGTCGTCCGGAGGCGTCGGCGGGTCGTCCTCATCGTTGAGCGTCGGTTCGAGCAGGTCGCGCCTGCGCTCCGCGGCTGGGTAGACGACGGCGCCCTCGACCGGATGCAGCGTCCTCTGTGTGAACGGCGAGAAGGCGCGGATGCCCTCGATCTCGTCGCCGAAGAGCTCGATGCGGAACGGCTCGCGCCCGGTGGTCGGGAAGACGTCGACGATTCCGCCGCGGACCGCGAACTGGCCGCGCTCGTCCACCTGCTCGACGCGCTCGTAGCCGGCGAGCGCCAGGTTCGCCGCGAGGCCTTCCGTGCCCGGCTCGTCGCCCGCGGCCAGCCGGATCGGTTCGGGGCGAACGTCGGCCGGCGGCATCCCTTCGGCGAGGGCGGACGCCGATGCGCAGACGAGCCCGCCGGCGGCCAGGACGTCGAGCGCCCGCGCGCGCTCGCCGACGAGGTGCGGCGGCGGCTCGAGGCCCGAGTCCCAACGCACGCCGCGGCTCGGGAGCAGCGCGACTCGCTCCTCGCCGAGGAACCAGCCGGCTGCCTCGGCCGCGTCGCGCGCGTCGGCGTCCTCTGGGAGCAGCACGAGCAGCGGCCGGCCGAGTAACTGGTGCAGCGCCGCGAGGAGAAGCGGCAGCGCCGAATCGGAGACACGCGCACGCGCTGGAAGCGCCTCCGCGAAGGCGCGCAGCCGGTCGCTCTCGGCCAGCTCGCGGACGAGCGGTTCCAGGACTGGTGGCGATTCGGTGGGTCGGTCCATGACGAGCGACGGAACTCGCGTTCCGCGCCGTCAATGGTACGCGCGGCTACCTGGCGGCGCGCTCGAGGCCGAGGCGGCGCAGTGGGCGTTCGAGCTCGGGTACTCGCGCGCGGATGCGCTCGCTCATAGCTGCTGCACGAAGATCTGGTCGTCGGGATCGTCTGTCGCGGGCGTCGGCCGCTCCTCGACGTAGGCGCGCGCCTGGAGGCCGAAGAGCTCGGCGTACAGCCCTTCAGCCCCCATCAGCTCGTTGTGGGAGCCCTCCTCGACGACCCGCCCCTCGTGCAGCACGTAGATCCGGTCGGCGGAGCGGACGCTCGAGAAGCGGTGCGAGATGAGCACGACCGACCGGCCCTCGAGCAGCTCGCGCATCCGCTCGAAGAGCCGGCTCTCCGCGCGGGCGTCGAGCGCCGCCGTCGGCTCGTCGAGGATCACGAACGGCGCGTCGCGGAAGAACGCGCGGGCGAGCGCTACACGCTGCCACTGGCCGATCGAGAGGTCGTAGCCGCCGGCGAACTCGCGGCCAAGCATCGTCTCGTAGCCCTCGGGCAGCGACGAGAGGAAGTCGTCCGCGTCGGCCCGCCGCGCCGCCTCGACGATCTCCTCGAACGCGTCGACGCGCTCGTGGCGACCGAGGCCGACGTTCTCGCGCGCGGGAAGCAGGTAGCGCTCGAAGTCCTGGAAGATGACGGCGACCGAGCGGCGCAGCTCTTCGGCGTCCACGTCGGCGAGGTCGGTGTCGTCCCAGCGGATCCGCCCGCGCTCCGGCCGGTAAAGGCCCGCGAGCATCTTCGCGAGCGTCGTCTTCCCCGAGCCGTTCTCGCCGACGAGGGCGACCACCTCCCCGCGCCGGATCTCGAGCGAGACGCCGTCGACCGCCGGGTACGCCGCTTCGGGATACGTGAAGGAGACGTCCTCGGCGCGCAGGACCTCGAAGCGTTCGGGCGCAGGTTTGGGCGCTGGAGGAACCTCCCGGTTCCCCCAGACCCCCTCCCCTGGTCCGCTCGCGCGGACAGGCGGCTGCGCCGCCGGCTCCAGCTGGAGGAACGAGGAGTAGTCGCGGATGAAGAGCGTGGCCTCGTAGAGCGAGGTCGCGCTCATGTGCAGCCCGTTCAGCTGCGAGGCGAGCTGGTAGAGGCCGAAGACGGCGGCGCCCGTCGCGGCGAGGCTCATCCGGTCGGACACATAGAGGTACGAGAGCATCCCGATCGTCCCGACCGTGACGCCCGAGGAGGCGAGCGAGCCGAGCAGCGAGCGCCCGGTCCGGCGCCGCGCGAGCGACTTGAGCTCGGCGATCCGCTCGTCGTAGAGCCGGTCGTAGCGTCCGCGGAGGAAGCGCGCGAGGTTGAACGCCCGCACCTCCTTCGCCGGGTTCCGTCCCATGAGCACGTTCTGCAGGTAGTTGCGTTGCCGCTCGTTCGGAGTCATCCCGCGCGTGAAGTGGTAGAGGTCGCGCGTGTTCAGCGAGGCGACGACCCAGAGCGGCAGGTAGCCGATCGCGACGAACGGGAGCAGCAGCGGCTGGAGAGCGGCCAGCGCGACGACGATGCTGACCGCCGCGACGGAGGCGCCGACGATGCCGAGCAGGCCATTCACGGTCTGCAGCGCGCGGAACTGGCCCTGCGCGCGCGCCCGTTGCAGCCGATCGTAGAAGTCCGGGGACTCGAAAGCGAGCAGGTCGATCCGCGTCGAGACGTCCATCACGCGGTCGACGGCCTTGCGCCCGACGAGCTCCCCGAGCACGCGGCTCTGCTCGTTCTGGATCGCGCGCGCGAGGTCGAGCGCGACCGTCACCGCGACGAGCAAAGCGAGCACCGGCACGAGGTCCGTGAACTCGACCGTCCCGCCCGCGGCGAGCACGGTCTCGAGCACCCGCTTGCCGACGAAGAGCTGTGCCGCGATGCCGACTGCCGCCGTCAGCTGCAGCACGGAGGTGAGCAGGAACGTGTTCCGGCCGGCCGACCAGACGAGCTTGATCGAGTCGAAGAGCAGCTTTGGCAGGTCGCGCCACGTGCCCTGCGACCCCTCCGGGTGCATGACCTCCCACCACGTCCGCCCGCGCCTCGGAGACGGAGCGGCTCCGTCGCCGTCGCGTCGAGCGATCGTGTTCATCCGCTTAGTTGTAGCGAGACTGCGCCGCCTCGAGGCCATCCCGGGCCATCGCCTCGACCGCGTCGGCCGCTCGGGAGACGAGGGCGTCGACGTCCACCTCCGGCTCGAAGTCCGAGAGGACGTAGTCCGCGACCGGTCGCGGGTCGCCGCGCTCCGGCCGCCCGACGCCGATCCGGAGGCGCAGGAAGTCCTGCGTGCCGAGTCCGGATGCGATCGAGCGCAGGCCGTTGTGGCCGGCCAGGCCGCCTCCGAGCCGCGCCTGCAGCCGCCCCGTGGCGAGGTCGACGTCGTCGTGGACGATCAGCAGGTCGCCGGGGTCGACCTTGAAGAACTTCCGCGCCGCGGCGACCGACTTGCCGGAGACGTTCATGTAGGTCTCGGGCTTCAGCAGCGCGAGGCGCAGGCCGTCGAGCCGCACCTCGGCCAGCTGCCCGTTGAACTTCGAGCGGAACGAGCCGTCGTGGCGGCGGGCGAGCTCGTCCGCGACGAGGAAGCCGATGTTGTGGCGCGTGCGCTCGTACCCGCGGCCGGGATTGCCGAGACCCGCGACGAGCAGGTCGAGCGTCGAGGCGCGCTCGCCCCGACGGAAGAAGCGCATCTAGCTCTCGGAGGCCTGCTGGTCTTCGCCTGCCGCCTCGGCCTCGCCCTCGGCGGGAGCCTCGCCCTCGCCCTCCGGAGCCTCCTCGCCCTCGGGCACCTCGCCCTCCGGCAGCTCGCCTTCCTCGAGCTCCTCTTCCTCGGGCTCGGGCTCGACGATGACAGTCGGCGCGGTGACCGTGGCGAGCACCGTCTCCTCCGGGTCGTCGAGGAACTTGACGCCGTCCTGCGCGGCGAGGTCGGACAGACGGAGCGTGTCCCCGATCGCCATGCCGCTGACGTCGAGCTCGAGGTGGTCGGGGATCTCGAGCGGCAGCGCCTCGACCCGGATCTCGCGCGAGACCTGGGAGAGGACGCCGCCCTCCTTGACACCGGCGGGCTCGCCGACGAGGTCGACGGAGACCTCCGCCTGGATCGGCTGGTCGAGCCGCACCTCGTGCAGGTCGATGTGCGCGAGCCGGCCGCTCGGCACGTCCTGCTGGTAGTCCTTGAGCACCGAGGGATGCGTCGTCTTCTGGCCGGCGAGGACGACGTCGAGAATCGCGTGCAGGCCGCTGTCGCCGGAGAGCGCCCGCCGCAGCTCGCGCTCGGGGACGGAGAACGCGTGCGGCGTCTTGCCCCGCCCGTAGAGGACGCCCGGGACGAGACCCTGCTTGCGCAGGCGCCGCGCGTCGGCCGAGCCGCGACCGTCGCGCTCCTGCACCTCGAGCTTCATGCGTTCACCGGCCATTTCGGCGGCGAAGTGTAGCCAGACGCAGGCGCTACTTCTTGATGTGGAGGTCGATGCCGAGCAGCACGAGCGGCCACAGCACCACGGCGAGGAGCGCCGACAGCAGGAGCCGCAGCGTGTTCAGCTTCTCGAAGTACTCGTGCGTGGCCGCGACCGCCACGCCGATGACGAGGTAGACGAGACCGAGGAAGCTTGACCTGAACATGGCCTAGACGTTTCCGCTCGGCGGGGCCTGAAACGTCGGTGCACAGAATGTCGGAGCCTCGAGGAGGCCGTCGAGATCGCGGGGACGCACCCGATGGCCGAGGCCAGGACGATCGAGGTGCGGCCACTTTGGGGGAACTAACGCGAGCCGGGTGCCGGTTGGATCAGAGGCGTGCCGACGGCTGCGACGGCGACCCGTTTCGTGCCGCATCGACCCTGCACGAACGTCTCGGTAACGGTCGAGCCCTTCCGCCTCGACGTCTTGACCAGTCGCGCGCTCGAACGGTTCACGAAGTCGTCGGGCAGGCGCCCTGGGAAGAGCCGGACGAGCGTGGCGGCCTTCAGACGCGCCTGCTCGCACGTCTGTTGACTCATCACGAGCTTGGCCGCCTCCAACTGGAAGGACTCGCGCGCCGCTCGACGCTGCGTGGCGTCGTCGTGCCGAAAGCCGAGGAACACTGTGAGGGCGGAGACGACGATCGTCAGCGGCGTCAGAAACGTCCGGATGGTGTCGTTTCGGAGGAGACGCGCGTCGGGCTCGGCCATGCCATCGAGGGTACGCCTCTGCCGGGCCGAGTTCTAGGCGCGAGCGTGAGCGCTAGAAGAGCTGGTTCTCGCCGCCGAAGATGGCGGAGACCGAGTCGTCCTCGAAAACGTTCATGATCGTCTTCGCGAGCAGGCCGGAGATCGGCAGCACGGTCATGTTCGGCGGCCGCTTGAGCGGGTCGATCGGCACCGTGTCCGTGACGACGACGCCGGTGATGCCGGAGTTCGCGAAGCGCTCGAGCGCGCCACCGGAGAAGAGGCCGTGCGTCGCGAACACGTACACGTCGGCCACGCCGTGCTCCCTGAGGGCGGCGACGTTCGCGAGCAGCGTGCCGCCGGTCATGATCACGTCGTCGCCGACGATCGCGATCTTGCCGCGAACGCGGCCCGTGATCTCCGTCACGGACACGGCGTCGTGCGCCGGGCGGGTCTTGTGCATGATCGCGAACTCGGCGTCGATCATCTCCGCGAAGCGGACGGCCATCTTGGCGCGCCCCGCATCAGGAGAGACCGAGACGACATTCTCGCCCGTCAGGCCGCGATCCCGGAAGTAGCGGGCGAACAGCGGGAGCGCCGTCATGTGGTCGACCGGGATCGTGAAAAAGCCCTGGATCTGGCCGGCGTGCAGGTCCATCGTCAGCACGCGGTCGGCGCCGGCGAGCTGGAGCGCGTCGGCGATCAGCCGCGCCGAGATCGGCTCGCGCGGCTTCGCCTTGCGGTCCTGGCGCGCGTACGGGAAGAGCGGGATGACGGCCGTGATCCGTTTCGCGGAGGCGAGCCTGGCCGCCTGGATCATGAAGAGCAGCTCCATGATGTTGCGGTCGACGGGCTCGCAGCCCGTCTGGACGATGAACGCGTCGGCGCCGCGGATCGACTCCGTGTAGCGGCAGTACGTTTCGCCGTTCGCGAACGTCTCCAGCTTGACGTCGCCGAGCTCGATGCCCAGCTGCTCGGCCATGTTCTGGGCCAGCTCCGGATGCGAGCGGCCCGAGAAGAGCATCAGCCGCTTCTGCGGCCCGCGCTCGATGAAGTGGCCCGGTAGGGGCTCGGCGCGGCTCGCGCTTTCGAGCCCGGGCAGCGTCGTCAGCTCAGTCGTCGCGCTTTCCATGCTTTTTGTAGACGTGGCCTTCTTTCGTGACCTGTCGCGGGGCGAAGCCCGCGAGGGAGCCTGGCGGGACATCATCGGTGATGACCGCGCCCGCCGCAATCCAAGCATCGTCGCCAATTTCGACCGGAGCAACGAACGTATTGTCGACGGCGGTTCTGACGTTACGGCCGATCTTCGTCCGTCCCTTCGGCCGGCCGGGCTCGTGCGGGTAGTTCGCCGTGATGTTGCCGGCGCCGATATTCGTGCCCTCGCCGACCTCGGCGTCGCCGATGTACGAGAGATGCGGCACCTTCGCACACTCGCCGATGTGCGAGTTCTTGATCTCCACGAATGTCCCGGCCTTCGCGCGCGCCTCGACAACCGTGCCGGGGCGAAGGTAACAGAACGGCCCGACCAGCGCCGAGGGGCCGATCTCGGCGTCGACGGCGACTGCGTGCGGGCCGATCTCGGCGCCCGCGGCCACGCGCGTTCGTCCGCGTAGAACGGTGAACGGGTGGATGACCGCGTCGGCCTCGAGCTCCACGTCGGCGTCGATCCACGCCGTCGCCGGGTCGACGATCGTCACGCCTGCCAGCATGTGCGCCTCGTTCACGCGGTCGCGGAGCTCGGCCGCCGCGGCGGCGAGCTCGGCGCGGGTGTTGACCCCCTCGGCATCGCGCGCCGGGTTGGCGACGTGCGCGGCGACTCGCTGCCCGTCGCCGACGAGGTGGCGAACGGCGTCGGTCAAGTAGAGCTCGCCCTGCGCGTTGTGCGCATCGAGCCGGTCGAGGGCCGGCCACAGCGCCTCGCTGGCGAAGACGTAGATCGCCGAGTTGACCTCGCGAATCGCGAGCTGCTCCTCGGTCGCATCGGCGGCCTCGACGATCTCCGAGACCGCCCCGTCGCCGTCGCGCACGACGCGCCCGTAGTCGCGCACGTCTTCCGGCTCGAACGACAGCACCGTCGCGGCCGCGTCCTCGCCTCGGTGCGTGTCGAGCAGGCGCTCGAGCAGATCAGGTCGCACGAGGGGCGTGTCGCCGGAGAGGACGAGGACGTCGCCCGCGAAGCCGTCGAGCGCCTGCCGAGCCGACGCGAGCGCGTCGCCGGTTCCCCGCGGCTCGCTCTGGATGGCGACCTCGACGCCCTCGAACGCGTCGCTCGTCTCCGGGGCAGCGACGACGACGAGCGGCTCGGGGTCGAGCGCGCGCCCGGCGGTAACCACCCAGTCGACCATGCGGCGGCCGAGCAGTGTGTGGAAGTGCTTCGGGATCGCCGACCGCATGCGCGTGCCGAGGCCTCCGGCGAGCACGACGGCTGCGAGGTTGCGCTGCGTCATCGGCGAAGACGTGCTGGGCCGCCAGGATTCGAACCTGGGATCACGGGACCAAAACCCGCTGCCTTACCGCTTGGCTACGGCCCAAAGGCTTAATCGGAGAAGCCGCTTCAGGACCTCAGTGTAGGCCTCAATGGCGTTCGGAGAGCAGCAGGATCAGCGCCAGGATGGCGAGCAGCGCGACCACGACGAGCGCCAGGGTGCCGACGATGATCACCAGCACCGGGACGAGCGCCACGAGGGCCTGCGAGACAGCCGCGATCCAGGCGACCTGGCGCACCGAGTCGGAACGGACGCGGCCGGCCGTCGCGAAGTAGACGACGACGATCGCCACAGCGATCACGAGAGCGATCGGCCACGAGATGACCTTGAATGCGACGAGGATCCCCTCGATGACGGCGATCCAGAGCGCGACACGAAGGCGCCGCTCGCGCAGCCAGCGCCCCATGCGGGTCGTCCGGTGCTCGACCACCTCGCCGGGGCCGAGCTCCGGCCTGCCGAAGACCATGCATCAACCGTACCAAGTAGGGACTGTCAGCCATGTGCGGCCGCCCCGGCCGAGCGCGGCCTTGGCGCGGGTTGCTTCGTCACGGCGGACGAAGAGGCCGTACACGGCAGGGCCGGCGCCGCTGACGTCCGCGCGGAAGGCGCCGAACCGCCGCAGTTCCTCGACGGCCCCGGACGATGTGTCTCCTCCGAGCCCGGCGGCGAGGTCGTTCGGCGGCAGCCCCGCGAGCTCCCGGGGCCGGCGCACGTGCTCGAGCGCGCGGCGTAGCTCGTTGCGCCGTGTGGCGAAGCGTGTCGTACCGCCGCGCTCGTCGAGCTGCGCGTAGACGGCACCGGTCGACTCCTTGCTCGCAAGGCGCGGAACGGCGACGACGACGTAGTAGTCCTGGGGCAGGTCGAGCGGCGTCAGCTCGCTGCCGTCGCCTTCGCCGAGCTGCGGGCCCTGCGCAAGGAAGAACGGGACATCCGCGCCGAGCTTTCGGGCGAGCTCGTACAGCTGCGTCAGTGGAAGCGGACGGGCGAGGGTCTCGTTCGCGAGGCGGAGCGCCGTCGCGGCGTCGGAGCTGCCGCCACCGAGGCCGGCCGCCACTGGGATCTTCTTGTCGATCCGTACAGCCCACTTCGGCTCGACGCCGGCTTCCTTCGCCAGCGACTCGAGCGCCCTGAAGACGAGCGTGTCCCTGGCGAAGCCGCGCACGCTCAGCTGCGGGCCGACCTCGAGCGTGAGGCGGTCGGCGAGGTCGATGCGCTGCAGCACCGTGGCGACCTCATGCTTGCCGTCGGCTCGTTTCGGGCCGACGAGGAGCGCGAGATTGATCTTGGCCGTCGCCGGAGCGCGTCTCACACGAGTGTCTCGGCGAGGCCGACGAACTCGGCCGGGGCGAGCGCTTCGGCCCGCACGCCCGCAGGCCGCCCGATCGCCTCGAGCGCCGCGGCTGCGTCGTCGCGGGCAGCGACGCCGGCGAGCTCGAGTGAGTTCGGGAGCGTCTTGCGGCGGTGGGCGAATGCGCCTTCGACCATGCGCTTGACGGAGGCGAAATCGGGCGGGAGCGGCGTGCGGCGAAACGCGACGAGTGCGGAGTCGACGTTCGGCTGGGGCCGGAACACGGTCCGCGAGACGGGATGGACGCCTGTTCGCTCGGCGCCGAGCTGGACGAGCACGGACACCGCCCCGTACGCCTTCGTTCCCGGCTCGGCGAAGAGCCGGTCGGCGACCTCGCGCTGGACCATGACTGTCCAGTGCTCCACGTTTGGCAACCCCTCGAGGCCCTCGACGATCAGCGGTGTCGCGATGCTGTAGGGCAGGTTCGCGACGAGCTTGTTCGCGTCCGGAGCGATCGCCGCGAGGTCGAGGCGAAGCGCGTCTCCGAGGATCAGGTCGACGTTGCCCCGCCCTGCGAGCCGCTCGCGGAGATGAGGCTCGAGGCCTCGATCGAGCTCGACCGCGTGGACGCGCGCGACGCGGTCGGCTAGGAACGTAGTCAGTACGCCGAGCCCGGGCCCGATCTCGAGCACGACGTCGGCCGGGCCTAGCTCCGCGAGCCGCCCGATGACGCCGAGGATGTTCTCGTCGACGAGGAAGTGCTGGCCGAAGTCCCGGTTCGGCGAGACGGGCAGTCGTGTCACGGGAGCGAGAAGGCCGCGGCCGCGTTCGCGTCGATTCGGGCGGCGAGCTCGTCCGCGTCCTCGCGGCGCGCCTCAGCCAGGGCGGCGACCGTGTGGACGACGTTCGCGGGCTCGTTCGGCCGGCCGCGGCGAGCCTGCGGCGCGAGGTAAGGGCTGTCCGTCTCGGCCAGGATGCGGTCAGCCGGGACGCGCTTCGCCGCCTCGCGGAGCTCCTGCGCCTTCGGGTACGTGACGTTGCCGGCGAACGAGACGTAGTAGCCGCGCTCGAGCGCCACGGGCAGCAGCGCCGGCGACGAGAAGCAATGCAGGACGACGGTGCCGCCGAACCTCGCGAGTACCCGCGCAGTGTCGTCGTCGGCGTCACGGTTGTGGATGACGACAGGCTTCCCGTGCGCAGCGGCCAGCTCGAGCTCGCCCTTGAAGAGACGCAGCTGGCGATCGCGCGGAGCGTGGTCGCGGAAGTAGTCCAGCCCGGTCTCGCCGACCGCGACCACGCGCTCGTGGCCGAGCAGCTCGTCGAGCTCCTCGAGGCGGTCGGCCTCGGCGTCCCCGGCCTGATGCGGGTCGATGCCGAGCGCGGCGAAAACCTTCTCATGCCGCTCCGCGAGCGCGACCGCAGTGCGGCACGACTCGATCCCGGTGCCGACCGTCACGACGCGGTCGACTCCCGCAGACCGTGCTCGGCGCAGCAGCGCCGACGGGCGGTCGGCGCAGGCGTCGAGGTGCGCATGTGTGTCGATCAACCGTGGTGCTGCGGAGCCGCCGGCTCGCCCGCAACCCGTTCCATGCGCTCGAGCTCGTCGGCGACGATCGCGTCCGCGTCGAGCTTCTTGAACAGGGGCTTCGGCTCGGGCAGGGGGCGGCCCGCCCGGAGCCGGCTCGGCTCCCAGCGGCCCTCGGCGCTCGTGTAGTCGTCGGTCAGGACCTCGTGGACGTCGTCGTCTTCTCCCTCCTCGCGCAGCTCGAGGTCGCCCGCGAGGCTCCCCTCGTACCCCAGCAGCCCGTGCAGCTTCTGGCTCGAGAACGGCAGGAACGGCGCGAACATCGTCTTCAGATTGTCGATGCTGCGCAGCGCGACGTAGAGCACGGTGCCCG
>DASQWH010000153.1:0-10334 GCA_035640335.1 Gaiellaceae bacterium
GGCGCGCCCGGCACGACGCACGTCTCCGTGGTCGACGAGCGCGGGAACGCGGCGTCGCTGACCGCCTCGACCGGAGCCGGCTCGGGCGTCGTCGTCCCGGGCACGGGCATTCACATGAACAACATGCTCGGCGAGTACGACCTCAACCCCGCCGGCCACACCGCGCGTCCCGGCGACCGGCTGACGAGCATGATGGCGCCCTCGCTCGTCCTGCGCGGCTCGAGCCCGAGGCTCGTCGTGGGCAGCGCCGGGTCGATCCGCCTCCGGGGCGCGATCCTGCAGCTCGTCGTCAACGTCGTCCGCCACGGCCTGCCCGTCGCGGAGGCGATCTCCGCGCCGCGGATCCATCTCGACGACGACCACCTGCACTGCGAGGGTGGCTCCGACCCCGCCCAGCTCGACCGGCTCGAGGCGCTCGGCTACGAGCTAGTCCGCTGGCGTCGCCGTAACCTCTATTTCGGCGGCGCCGCAGCCGTCGAGGCGCTTGCGGACGGCAGCCTCGCCGCGGCTGGAGACCCGCGCCGGGGCGGGCACGGCATCGTCGTCGGTACGCTACGCGTCCAAGCTTGACGCGAAGTGGCCTTCTTGGCTCTCCGCCACTTTCGCCGCGTCAGCTGCCCGAAGATCGTCGTGCCGACGTGAACGATTGGCTGCTCGTCAGGCCGGCGGCGCCCGCCGACGCTGCCGCCCTTGCCGAGCTCGGCCGCGCAGTCGGCTCGGAGGACGAGGGCTGGCTCATCTCCGACCACGACTGGCGCAGCCCGGCCGAGGAGCGCCGCTACATCCGCGGCCTGCGCCGGTTTCCGCACGCGCAGGTCTTCGTCGCCGAGACGCCCGCAGGCATCGTCGGCCGGCTATCGATCGCACGCGACCCGCACCCGGCGAGCCACCACGTCGCCGACCTCGGGCTGATGGTCGCCGCCGGCCAACGCCGTCGCGGGATCGGCACGGCGCTGATGCGCGAGGCCGAGCGGTGGGCGCGCGCGGCCGGCGTCAGGAAGCTCGAGCTGCACGTCTTCCCGCACAACACGCCCGCGATTGCGCTCTACCGCAAGCTCGGGTTCAAACGCGAGGGCTATCGGCGCGGCCATTACCGGCGCGGGGACGCCTACGTGGACGCAATCCTGATGGCCCTGGAGCTGGACTAGGCGCCGCTTGCGGCGCCGCCATCAGGCCGCATGGGCTTTGCCCATGTGGCCGTCTGAACTGACCGGTCGACACGATTTATCGGAAGACCGAAGACGCCACTAGGGTTCAGTCGTGGGGTTCGCCGAGATCGCCGAGTCGTTCTTCAAGCCCGCCGTGCGGGACATCGTCCCGTACGAGCCGGGCAAGCCGGTCGAGGAGGTGCAGCGCGAGCTCGGGCTCGAGCGCGTCGTGAAGCTGGCGTCGAACGAGGGGCCGTACGGGCCGTTCCCGGAGGCGCTCGAGGCGCTCGCCCGCGGCGCGGAGGAGCTGAACCGCTACCCGGACGGCGGCGCGTACCGCCTGCGAGTCGCGCTCGCCGAGCGGCACGACGTCCGCTTCGAGGAGATCGCGCCCGGGGCGGGCTCGGACGGGATCGTCGACTACGTCTCGCAGCTCGCGCTCGATCCGGGCGACGAGATCGTCTGCGGCTGGCCGTCCTTCCCGAGCTACGTCATCGATGCGGCGAAGCTGGGCGCCGTCCCGCGCCAGGTGCCGCTGCGCGACGCGCGGTACGACCTCGAGGCGATGCTCGAGGCGATCGGCTCGAAGACGAAGCTCGTCTACGTCTGCCATCCCAACAACCCGACGGGGACGATGAACACGCGCGCCGAGCTGGACGCCTACTTCGACGCCGTGCCCGAGCATGTCCTGACTGTCCTCGACCAGGCCTACTTCGAGTACATCGACGACCCCGCGTATCCGGACGGGGTCGAGGAGTACCTGAAGGGCGGGAGGCGCGTCGTCGTGCTCCGCACCTTCTCGAAGATCTATGGACTGGCGGGGCTCCGCGTCGGTTACGCCGTCGGGCCGGCGGAGGTCGTGACCGCGATCGGCAAGGTGCGCCGGGCATTCGATGTCAACTCGGCGGCGCAGGCGGCGGCTCTCGCGAGCCTCGACGCGCCCGGCGAGCTCGAGCGGCGCCGCCGCGAGAACGCCGACGGCCTCCTCCAGCTGGAGCGGATCATGCGCGCCCACGGCCTCGAGCCCGCCGGCTCCGCGGTCGGCAACTTCCTCTTCGCGGAGGTGGGGGACGACTCGCGCCCGCTCTTCGAGCAGCTCCTTCGCGAGGGCGTGATCGTCCGTCCCGCCGGCGGCTTCGGCGCGCCGGGCGCGATCCGCGTCACTGTGGGCACTCCCGAGGAGAACGACCTCTTCGGCGAGGCGCTCGGCAGGATCAGCGCCGCGGCGCGTCGATAATCGGCCGCGGCGTCAAGGCCGCCGCGGCCTTCAAGTGCGACGTCGCAAGCGAACGCCGCGAGCCCGGTCCACGACCGCGAGCCCGCCGTAGGCGAGCCTCGCCAGCCGCAGCTGCCGGCGTGACATCTCCGGCGGCACGTCCTCACGCAGGAGCCGTGCGACCGCCGTCGCGGCCAGGTCGAAGCGGTTGTGCCAGACCGCGATCTGCACGCACGCGGCGAGCGTCTCGGCGCCGGAGCGCTGCATGTCGCTCGCCGCGGCCGCGCGTTCCAACAGCGAGGCCCAGCTCTCCTTGCCGTTGTTGCTCAGCACCGTCCGGTAGGCCTCGGCGAGAGCCGTCGTCCCGGAGCGGTACGCGACGCCGACGCGGTTGACGTGGGGGAGGTCCGCAAAGGCCTCGTCCAGCCGCCGTGCCAGCTCGCGCGGCGGCCACGGCCGCGAGTAGACGACCGGCTCGAGGAATGACGGATCGTCTGCGCCGACGAGCCGCTCGGGCTCCCGCACGGCGAGCCGCGAGAGCGGCGTGTGCGGATAGACGCGCGCGCCCGCCGAGTAGGCGACCTCGATCTCGAGCGGCAGCGCTCGCACGAAGGCGACCGTCTCCTCGACCGTCTCCTCCGTCTCGCCCGGAAGCCCGAAGATCAGCCCCAGGTCGGCCGGGACGCCCTCGCGCGTGAGCATCTCGATCAGTGCGTCGAGATGCCGGCGGCGGAACGGCTTCTGCGCCTCGGCGAGCACTTTCTCCGCGGCGCTGTCGACGGTGATCGAGACGTGGCCGTTCGTTTCACGCACGAGCGCCGCCAGCTCGTCCGAGAAGGGAGTCGGGTTGAAGTACGCGCGCCAGGTGACCGCCTCGACGAGCCCGCGCTCCACGATCCCGCGCAGGACGGCGCGCGAATGCTGCTCGTCGGGGAGGTTGAACTCGTCGTCTGCGAAGAAGAGCGGGACGCGCCCGATGCCGCGGTCCTTCGCCGCGAGCACCGTCTCCTCGATCTCGTCGAGCACGGGACGCAGATCGCTGTTCGCGTGCCGCCGGAGGAGGTTCGCGGCGGTGCAGTACGCGCACTGCATGGCGCAGCCGATCCGCGTACGCACCGCAAAGGAGTTCGCGGGCGCGTAGAGCGGGTCGCGGTGCGTCGCACCGACGAACGTGAGGTGGTAGGCGTCGATGCCTGCGTCACCGCCCCGGCGCACGAGGCCCGGGATCTGGCCGAGCGGCTCTCCGCGGCAGATCGCCGCCAGCGCCTCTTCGCCCGCGCCGACGACGCCCCACTCGAGCTCGAGATAGTCGAGGCACTCCTGCGGGCAGGCCGAGAAGCCGGCGCCGCCCGCTACGAAGAGCGCCTCGGGCGCACCCGCGCCGAGCGCCCGGCGCAACTCGCGGACGTCGGGGAGCAGGAAGGTGATGTCGGTCGGCTCGTCGGCGGGCGCGTCGAGGCGGTCGACGACGATGCAGTCGTCGACGATGCGCACACCGAGGCCGATCACGTCGGGCCGCAGCCGCTCCGCCGCGGCCCGCGCAGCGCCGTAGGGGTCCTCGGAGACGAGGTACGGGTCGACGATCTCGACCTGGGCGCCGGCGCGCTCGGCCGCCGTCCGTAAGCGTTCGAGCCCGTAGGCGGGCACCGGCGTGACCCGCTGAAACGGGTTGGCATGGACGAGGAGAACGCGCGGCGGGACCGAGTCCCTGGGGGTCGGCCCGGCGGCGGCAGGCCGGGCTGAAAGGGACATGTCCGTTCGAGTGTAACGCTGGGCGGCCATCTCTCAGGCATGTGCGGCTTTCAATTTCGGAAGGGATTAACCTCCGCCGCGACGTGCTGCGCGTGGTCTCGGGAATCGCGCACCGCCTGGTCGGGCGGCAGCTCGCCCTGCTCGGCGCGGTGCCGAGCCTGAGGCTCCTCGCCACGGCGAACTTCCTCTCCGGCGTCGGCACGTGGCTCGCCTTCGTCGCGCTGACGGTTGACGTCTGGGACCGGACCGGCTCCGGCTCCTGGGTCGCCGCGCTGCTCATCGCCGACTTCCTGCCGGTGATCGTCATCGGCCTTTCCGTCGGCCCGCTCGTCGACCGCCTCTCGCGGCGCGGCCTGATGATCGCGGCCGACATCGTCCGCTTCGGCGTCTTCGCCGCGCTCCCGTTCACGACGAGCGAGACCCAGATCGTCGCGCTCGCGGCCGTCGCCGGGTTCGCGACCGGCTTCTTCCGGCCGGCCGTCTACGCGGGCCTCCCGAACCTGGTCGATGACCGCGACCTGCCCAGCGCCAACGCGCTTCTGCAGTCGATCGAGGCGACGACGACGGTCCTCGGGCCGCTCGCCGGCGGCGTTCTCGTCGCGGCGTCTGGGCCGGACGCGGCCTACTGGATCAACGCAGTCACGTTCCTGCTCTCGGCCGCGCTGATCGTTCGCATTCCGGCTCGGCTGCTCCAGGCCGCGCGGGCGGCGACGCAAGGCCACTGGCGCGACCTGGCCGAGGGCTTCCAGCTCGTGCGCGGGTCGCGCGCACTGCTCACCGTCCTCGTCGCCTGGAACGTCGGCATCCTCGGGAACGCAGGCGTCAACGTGGCCGAGATCAAGCTGGCGAAGGTCTCGTTCGACGCGGGCGACTTCGGCTTCGGGCTCATGCTCGCGAGCGCAGGCGCCGGCGTCGTGCTCGGCAGCCTGTCAGCCGGGTCGTGGGTGCAGCAGCGCGGGATCGCGGGCGTCTACGGGGCCGGCCTCGCGCTGATCGCGATCGGCGTCGCGGCCGCGGCCGGGGCTCCGAGCGTCTGGGTGGCCGCGCCGTGCGTGGCGGTCTCAGGCGCCGGGAACGGGATCGCGCTCGTCTGCAACGCGCTCCTCGTGCAGCGTGGAGCCCCGGACCGCCTGCGCGGACGCGTGTTCACGGTGCTGATGAGCTCGAACTACGTCGTCTTCGGCCTCGGCATGGTCATCGCGGGCCCGCTCACGAACGAGTACGGCGCGCGCTGGGTGTGGGCCGCGGCCGCCGCCGTCGCGGCCGTCGCGGCCGTCGTCGGCTACGCGTTCGCCCGCGGCATTCGCGATCAGGCGCCGACCTCGGAGGCTGCGCCGGTCGCCGTTCCCGAGACGCCCGCGCACCCCGCCGAACACTGATGGCCGAGCGGCGGAACTGGACGCGCGAGACGCTCGCGGCCGGCGTCCGCGCCGGGGACAAGCGGGCCCTCGCGCGCGCGATCACGCTCGTCGAGAACTCAGACCCGCTCGCATACGAGGTCGTGCGCGAGGTCTACCCGGAGACGGGCTCCGCGAGCGTCGTCGGAGTCACGGGACCGCCTGGAGTCGGCAAGTCGAGCCTGATCGGAGCTTTGATCCGCCACGTCCGTTCCAGGCCGGCCCGCGCCGGCGAAGCCGGCACGACCGGGAATCCGGCATCGCGAGCGAGGCCGGGGGAGACGGAGATCGGCGTCATCTCCGTCGACCCGTCGAGCCCGTTCACGAAGGGCGCGCTGCTCGGAGACCGGATTCGCCTCTCCGACCACTTCCTCGATCCGGGCGTCTTCATCCGCTCGATGGGCACGCGCGGCCACCTCGGCGGTCTCGCCGAGGCGACGTTGCAGGCGATGCTCGTCCTCGACGCGGCCGGAAAGGACGTGATCTTCGTGGAGACGGTCGGCGCCGGTCAGAGCGAGGTGGAGGTGATTGGCGTCGCCGACACGGTGCTGCTCGTGCTCATGCCCGGCTCGGGCGACTCGATCCAGGCCCTGAAGGCGGGGATCATGGAGATCCCGGACGTGATCGCGATCAACAAGCGAGACCACCCGGCCGCGAAGACGATGCTGAACGAGGTGCGCTCGATCCTCACGCTCGACCGCGACAGCGACTGGCGCCCGCCGATCGTCCTCACCGAGGCCGTGACCGGCGAGGGTGTCCCCGAGCTCTGGGAGAAGATCGAGGCGCACCGGATGCACCTCGACATGGGCGGCCTGCTCGCGGAGCGGCGCCGCAAGAACCTGTCCGGCGAGGTGTTCGCCGTCGCGTCGGCGCGGGCGAAGACGCATCTCGAGCAGGCGGTCGCCGACGACCCGGAGCTGCAGCGCGTGCTCGACGAGGTGCAGCGCCGCGAGCTCGACCCGCTCAGTGCCGTGAAAGAGATACTGGAGAAGGTTTTCCACCTACCCCATGGCGACGGAGACCGCACCGACACTCGCTGACGTCGAGGCCGCGCGCGAGCGGATCGCGCAGAGCGTGCGGCTGACGCCGGTCTACAAGTCGGAGACCTTCACTCGACGGATCGGCCGCGACGTCTACCTGAAGGCCGAGAACCTGCAGCGCACGGGTGCGTTCAAGATCCGCGGCGCCGCGAACCGCATCGCGACCCTCTCCGAAGCCGAGCGCGCGGCGGGCGTCGTCGCGGCGAGCGCGGGCAACCACGGCCAGGCGGTAGCGCGGGCGGCCCGCGAGTCCGGCATCCAGGCGACGATCTTCATGCCCGCCGAGACGCCGATGGCCAAGGTCGACGCGACGCGAAACTACGGGGCTACGGCGGAGCTGACCGGAATCGGCTTCGAGGAGGCGCTCGCCGCGGCGCTCGAGGCGGCGGAGAGCAGCGGCGCGACGTTCATCCACGCGTTCGAAGATCCGGATGTGATCGCCGGACAGGGCACGATCGGGCTCGAGCTCGCGGAGCAGCTGCCCGACGCGGAGACGGTCGTCGTGCCCGTCGGGGGCGGTGGGCTCGCGTCCGGGATCGCCCTCGCGCTCCGCGGAGCCCGGCCCAACTTGCGCATCGTGGGCGTGCAGGCGGCCGCGTGCGCGCCCTATGCAGGCGGCACGACGTTCGGCTACACGATCGCGGAGGGGATCGCCGTCAAGAAGCCGAGCGCGCTGACAGGCCCGCTGCTGAGCGATTTGCTCGACGACATCGTCACGGTCACCGACGAGGAGATCTCCGAGGCCATCGTCCTTCTGCTCGAGCGCGCGAAGCTGGTCGTCGAGGGCGCGGGTGCCGCGTCGATCGCCGCGCTGCTCGCCGGCCGCGTGGGCGGTAGCGGGCCGGCGCTCGCGCTCCTCTCCGGCGGCAACATCGACGCGACGCTGCTGATCCAGGTCATGCGCCACGGGCTCACCCTCGCCGGGCGCTACCTCGTCGTGCGCACGCGCCTACCCGACCGGCCGGGCGAGCTGATCAAGCTGCTGACGCTCTTCGCCGAGGAGCACGCGAACGTCGTCTCCGTCGAGCACCACCGCGAGGGCATGGACATCCCGGTGACCGAGACGGAGGTCGAGGCGACGCTGCTCATGCGCGACCAGGACCACTGCGCCGATCTGCTTCACACGATGCGCAGCCGCGACTACCTCGTCCAGCGGCTGCGCTAGTCGGCCTCGCCCCACCAACCCGGCTGCATCTCGGGCTGCTCCCCGAGCGGGGCGCCGTACGCGAGCACCTCGATGCCGTCCGGCCCAGCCTCGAAGGCGCGCATCGTCGCCGGCGCGACCCGCACGGCGTCCCACTGCCGGAGCTCGATCTCGTCGCCGTCGAGGCGCATCCGGCCGCTTCCGTCGACGACGACGTAGAGCTCCTCCTGCTCGCCGTGCCGGTGCCCGAAGGGCATCCGGGTGTTCGGCGCGAGCCGCTGCAGGCTGACGGCGCCGACAGTGCAACCGAGCTCGCGCTTCGGGAAGCGCGCCTCGACGTCCGGCGCCATCCCGAACTGCTCGGCCACGTTCTCGACCTCTCGCAACTTGACCTGCGTGTAATCGCTCATCGGCTCAGTGTTTCAGGCGCGCGCTTGCAGCGTCGTACACTCAATTCATGGTCGTCTGCGCCAACTGCGGCCGCGAGAACGCCGACGACGCTCGGTTCTGCTCCGCCTGCGGCGCCTCGCTCGCGGCCCCCGAGGCTCCCCGCGAGGAGCGCAAGGTCGTCACGGTGCTCTTCGCCGATCTCGTCGGCTTCACTAGCCGCGCCGAGCGGATGGATCCGGAGGACGTGCGTGCGCTCGTCTCGCCGTACTACGCGCACGTCCGGGCAGAGCTCGAGCGCTACGGCGGCACGGTCGAGAAGTTCATCGGCGACGCGGTGATGGCGCTCTTCGGTGCGCCGGTCGCGCACGAGGACGACCCCGAGCGCGCCGTCCGTGCCGCTCTCGTCATCCGCGACTGGATCAAGGAGCAGGAAGGCGATCTCCATCTGCGCACCGCGATCACGACCGGCGAGGCGCTCGTCGCCCTCGGCGCACGGCCGATCGAAGGCGAGGGCATGGCCTCGGGCGACGTCGTCAACACGGCCGCGCGACTCCAGGCCGCAGCGCCCGTCGACGGGATCCTCGTCGACGAGACGACGTACCGCGCGACGAACCAGGTGATCGAGCACCGGGAGGCGGACCCGGTGCAGGCGAAGGGCAAGCAGCAACCGGTGCTTGCGTGGGAAGTGGTCGAGGCGCGCTCGAGGTACGGCGTCGACACGATGCAGGCGCCGCGCACGCCGCTCATCGGGCGCGAGCGTGAGCTCGACGTGGTCGTCGACGCGCTCGCCCGCGTGCGCGCCGAGAGCTCGCCGCAGCTAGTCACCCTCGTTGGCGTCCCGGGGATCGGGAAGTCGAGGCTCGTCTACGAGCTCTTCCAGGCGGTCGAAGCCGATCCGGACATCATCTACTGGCGGCAGGGCCGTTCACTCCCGTACGGCGAAGGCGTCTCGTTCTGGGCGCTCGGGGAGATGGTCAAGGCACAGGCTGGGATCCTCGAAACGGACACGCCCGACGAGACGCTGCGCAAGCTGACGCGTGCAGTGCGCGAATTGGTCGACGAAGCCGAAGCGGGCTGGATCGAGCGCCATCTCGGCGTCCTGGTCGGAGTCGAGAGCGCGCAGGAGCTGCTCGGCGACCACCGCTCGGAGGCGTTCGCGGCGTGGCGGCGCTTCTTGGAGGCGATCGCCGAAGAGCGTCCCCTCGTCCTCGTGTTCGAAGACTTGCACTGGGCCGACGAGGGCCTGCTCGACTTCATCGACCACCTCGTCGACTGGGCGGGCGGAGTGCCGATCCTCGTCGTCTGCACCGCGCGGCCGGAGCTGCTGTCACGCCGAGCGGGCTGGGGCGGCGGCAAAACGAATGCAGTCACCCTCTCGCTGTCTCCGCTCGCCGACGAGGAGACCGCGCGTCTGATCGCCGCCCTGCTCGAGCGGTCCGTGCTGCCTGCGGAGACACAGGCCGCGCTCCTGCAGCGCGCGGGCGGGAACCCGCTCTACGCGGAGGAGTTCGTCCGCATGATCAGCGAGCGGGAGGCGGTGATCGGACTGGACGAGCTCCCGCTGCCCGAGTCGGTGCACGGAATCGTCGCCGCTCGTCTCGACGCGTTGTCGGAGGAAGAGAAAGCCCTCCTCCAGAACGCCGCGGTGATCGGCAAGATCTTCTGGCTCGGGGCGGCGTCTGAGATCTCGGCCCTCGAGCGTGCGACCGCCGAGCAGGGCCTGCACAACCTCGAGCGCAAGGAGTTCATCCAGCGCCAGCGGCGGGCGTCCGTCGGCGGCGAGAACGAGTACGCGTTCCGGCACCTCGTCGTGCGAGACGTCGCGTACAGCCAGATCCCACGTAGCCGCCGCGCCGAGAAGCACCAGCTCGCTGCGGAGTGGATCGAGCGACTCGGCCGCCCCGAGGACCACGCCGAGATGCTCGCGCACCACTACGCCAGCGCGCTCGAGCTCGCCCGCGCCGCGGGAGGCGACACATCCGCGCTCGAAACGCGCGCGCGGCTGGCCTTCCATGAGGCCGGCGACCGCGCCTTCGCGCTCGGCGCGTACCCCGCTGCGCAGAGGTTCTACGCGGCGGCCGTTGCGACGTGGCCCGACGACGACCCGGCCCTCGGCGAGCTCCTCCTGCGCTACGGGCGCGTCCTCAACAACACCGACATCAGAAGGGCGCCGGACGTGTTGATGGCCGCGCGTGACCGGCTGCTCGCGGCGGGCGCGAACGGCAAGGCTGCCGAGGCCGAGACTCT
>DASQWH010000154.1:0-6133 GCA_035640335.1 Gaiellaceae bacterium
TGTCGGGCGTCGCCGGCTTCAGCGAGGACGCGGCCTCGCTCTACCTCAAGCCCGGCGACGTGATGGAGGCCGAGATCGAGCGCATCGGCGTGCTCAGGAACCCGGTCATCGCCTGGGCCGACGCGCACCGCGCGTAGCTACTCCAGGTCCTTCTGGATCATCACCGGCGACGCGTGGATGCAGACGATGTCGAGGCGTTCCGTGCCGACGTTCTTGAACTTGTGCGGCGTCTCCGCACCGACGACGACGATGTCGCCAGGGCCTGCCTCGACGTAATCGCCGTCCGCGGTGAAGCCGGCCCTGCCGCTCCGGACGATCCACGTCTCGGCGTACGGATGCCGGTGCAGGTCCGGCCCGTCGCCGGGCTGGTTGTCGACGAGGAAGAACGAGACGCCGGAGCCGTACGGCTCGCCCTCGAACGTGAGCGTGCCGCCACGGCTGCGCCTGATCTCACCGTCCCGGATGACGTTGTGCAACGAGGCCTCCTCTCGCGCTTTCCACGGATTCTCTCGATCAGACCGCCGGCGGCGGCGAAACTCAGCGCCGGCAGTCGGCGCAGGAGCCGCGGAGCACGACGTCGTGGCCCTCGACCTGGAAGCCGAGCGAGCCGCCGAGCCGGTCGAGCGCCCGCTCGAGCGGCCGGTCGGCGAACGGCTCGACGCGGCCGCAGTCGTCGCAGACGACGTGGTGGTGGTGATCGCCGCCCGGGTGCGCGGGCTCGAAGCGCGTCATGTCGCCGAACTCGAGCCGCTGCACGAGGCGTAGCCGCGAGAGCTGCTCGAGCGCGCGGTAGACGCTCGCGAGACCGACGCTACGGCCCTCGTCGCGAAGCTCGTCGAAGATCTCGGTCGCGCTCAGGCAGCAGTCGTTTCGCGCCAGGACGTCGACGACCGCCTGCCGCGCGCGCCCGGCACGCAGGCCGGCGCCGCCGAGCGCCGTACTCGCGTGCATCGCCCACTCGTTTGCCCGGGTGCTCACAGGGCGGTAGCCTACCTCCTGATGAGAATGAGACTGATTCTCATTCTACTTGCCGCCGTGGCTGTCAGTGGGTGCGGGAGTGGATCGAGCGCAGGCGCGCCCGGCAAGACCTCCGTCGTCGCCGCGTTCTATCCGCTCTCGTTCGCAGCTGAAGAAATCGGTGGGGACGGGGTCGACGTCACCAACATGACGCCGCCCGGCGCCGAACCGCACGACGTCGAGCTCTCGGTTCGTGACGTCGAGAAGGTGCGGTCTGCAGACGTCGTCCTGTACCTTGGCAACGGCTTTCAGCCCTCGGTCGAACGGGCAGTCGACGGGGCCGAAGGCGAGTCCATCGACCTCCTAGACGGCCTCGCCGTGCGCGATCGCGACCCGCACGTGTGGCTCGACCCGGTGCGCTACGAGGAGATCGTGCACCGGATCGGCGAGGCGCTCGAGCGCCCGGCGGCCGCGAAGGGGTTCTCCCATCGCGTCGAGCGGCTCGATCAAGAGTTCCGCCGCGGCCTCGCGCACTGCGAGCGGCACGAGATCGTCACGAGCCACGAAGCCTTCGGGTACCTGGCGGCGCGCTACGGCCTCGAGCAGATCGCGATCACCGGCGTCTCGCCGGAGTCGGAGCCGACGCCGCGCACGCTCGAGCGGGTCATCGACGAGGTGCGCGCCAGCGGCGCGACGACGGTCTTCTCAGAGCCGCTCGTCTCGTCGCGGATCGCCGACACGGTTGCGCGCGAGACGGGCACACGAACGGCCGTCCTGAACCCGCTCGAGGGCCTGACCGACGACGAGCTCGACCGCGGCGAGGACTACTTCTCGGTCATGCGCGAGAACCTCGCTGCCCTCCGGAGGGCCCTCGGATGCCCCTAGCCGTCGAACTGAGGAAGCTGTCGTTCGCGTACCCGCAAGGGCCACCCGTGCTGCGCGACGTCGACCTGGCCGTCGAGCCGGGCGAGCTCGTCGCGATCGCAGGCCCGAACGGCGGCGGCAAGACGACGCTCGTCCGCGTCGCGCTCGGGTTGGAGCGGCCGACCGCGGGAGCCGCGCGGCTCTTCGGCGAGCCGGCCCACCGCTTCGGCCGCCGCGAGGCCCTCGGCTATCTGGCCCAGCGCGCCCAGCTCGGGCTCGACGCGCCCGCGACCGTGCGCGAGGTCGTCACCGCAGGACGGCTGCCCAGGGCCGGCCTCGTCGGCCGGCTCGGCGGCGGCGACCGCGAACGCGTGAGCGAGGCGATCGTACGGGTCGGCCTCGCCCACGTCGCCGACCGCCCGCTGCAGCGCCTCTCCGGCGGGCAGCAACAGCGCGCCTTCATCGCGAAGGCCCTCGCCGCCGACCCGGAGCTGCTCGTCCTCGACGAGCCGACGACCGGCGTCGACGTGGAGGCCCAGGAAGCGCTCGCGGAGCTGCTCGGACGGCTGCACCTTGAGCTCGAAGTGACGATCCTGTACGTCTCCCACGAGTTCGGCGCGATCGAGCGCTTCGTCGAGCGGCTCGTCCTCGTCCGGCACGAGATCGTCTTCGACGGGCCGCCCCGCGAGCTCCCAGGGGTGTGGCACGACCCCTCGCACGTCCATGCTTGAGTCGGAGTTCATGCGGCTCGCGTTCGCGACCGGCGCCGTCGTCGGCGTGCTCGCTCCAGCGGTCGGCTTCTTCCTCGTCCAGCGGCGAATGAGCCTGATCGGCGACGGGATCGGGCACACGGCGTTCGCGGGCGTCGCCCTCGGCTACCTGCTCGGCATCTCCCCGGTGTTCACGGCGCTCGTGGCGGCGGTCGTCGGCGCGATCGCGATCGAGTGGCTGCGCTCGAGGCGCCGCACCGCCGGCGACCAGGCGCTCGCGCTGCTCTTCTACACGGGCATTGCGGCCGGCGTCGTCCTCATCTCCGCGGCGGGAGCGCTGAACGCCGACCTCTTCGGCTTCCTCTTCGGGTCGATCCTCACCGTCGGCTACGACGACCTGACGCTCGTCGCGGTCCTCGGCGGGATCGGGCTCGTCACCATCGCCTTGCTCTACCGCGCGCTCGCAGCGGCAGTGCTCGACGAGGAAGGCGCGCGAGTCGCCGGCGTGCCCGTGGGCGCACTGAACGTCCTCGTCGCGGCGCTGGCCGCGGTGACCGTCGCCCTCTCGATGCGGGTCGTCGGCGTCCTGCTGATCGCCGCACTGATGGTGCTGCCCGTGATCGCCGCCACGCGCGTGGCCTGGAGCCTGCGCTCGACGCTCCTGCTCTCGATTGTCTTCGGGCTCGCGTCGGTGCTCGGAGGCTTGACGGTTTCGTACTACGCCGACATGCCCCCCGGAGGCACGATCGTTTTGATCGCGGCCGGCGCCTCCATAATCGCCATGTGCGCGTCGGCTCCGTGGAGATCACGCCGCTCGTCGACTCGGTCGGCGACCTCGGCGAGCTGACCGAGCTCTACCCGGGGCCATCGGCCGAAGACTGGGCCCCGTATGCCGAGCTGTATCCGGAAGTCTGCGCGGGCGGCAACTGGCGGCTTCCGTGCGCGTCGCATCTGCTCGACCTGGATGGCTTGACGATCCTCGTCGACACGGGCACCGGCCCGCCGGGCGTCTTCTGGGACAGCGATCCGGAGTTCGAAGCCCGCTTGCCGCTTGCGCTCACCGAGCTCGGCATGGCCCCCGAGGACATCGACTTCGTCTTCATCACGCACGTGCACGGAGACCACTTCGGTTGGAATACGGACGCCGACGGGGAGCCAGCCTTTCCGGGCGCGCGTTACCTGATGCATCACGAAGCCGTCGCGCGGGCCCGCGAGCGCTCTGCCGAAGAGCACGTCGAGCGCGCCTTCGGGCCGCTGTTCGAACGCGGGCTCGTCGACGCGGTCGAGGACGGCCAACAGATCGCCCCGGGAGTCGTCGCCGTCTCGATGCCTGGGCACGACCCCGGCCACACCGGTCTCCGCGTCTCGTCCGACGACGCCGAGGCGCTACTGGTCGGCGACGCCGTTCCCCACCCCGCGCTCGCAGACCGTCCCGACTGGACGTTCATCTGGGATTACGACGACATGGCGTGCAAGGCGACGCGCGCCGCTGTCCTCGCGGAGCTCGTCGACACGGACGTCCTCGTCGTGTGCGGCCACTACCCGGGAAGCGGGATTGGGCGGCTGCGAACGCGCGACGGCCGGGTCGTCTTCGAGCCGGTCGACTGAACCGTTCGGATCCGGACCCCGTATTCGGGGATAGCGAAAGCAGAGCGTCAGACAGTCCTCAGGGGGAAAGGAGCTCTTTGTCATGAGACGGATTCGCCTTCTCGTCGCGCTCGCGGGCCTGGCCTTCGCGCTGCCGGTCGGCATGGCCGCGGCGGGGTCGTTCCCGGACCGCATCGACCTGCCGAACGGCTTCCGGCCGGAGGGGATCGCCATCGGCCCGAAGCACACGTTCTATGTCGGCTCGATCCCGACCGGGGCGGTCGTCCAGGGCGACCTCCGCACCGGCTCGCGGTCGCCGCTCGTTCCCGCCCAGGCCGGGCGCGCCGCGATCGGGATCGACGTCGACAACCGCGGCCGGCTGTTCGTCGCCGGCGGGCCGACGGGACACGGCTACGTCTACGACGCGCGAACGGGGGCGAATATCGCCGACTACGACTTCACGGTCGGGGATCCGCCGACCTTCGTGAACGACGTCGTCGTCACGCGCACGGCGGCCTGGTTCACGGACTCGGTCAACCAGTTCCTGTACCGGGTCGCGATCGCGCCGAACGGGCAGCTCGGCGCCGCGACGGCGGTGCCGCTCACGGGCGACATCCAATACACGGCCGGCTTCAACGTGAACGGGATCGACGCGACGCCGAACGGACGAACGCTCGTCATCGTCCAGACCAACACCGGGAAGCTCTTCACGGTCAACGGCAGCGGTGTGGCCGACGAGATCGACCTCGGCGGGGCGATGGTGAACGGCGACGGCATCCTGCTCGACGGCAAGACGCTGTACGCGGTCGTTCGCAACCCGGACCGGATCCTCGTCATCCGCATGGCGTCGGATCTCTCGTCCGGGAGCGTGGTCGGGGAGCTGATGCATCCGCAGTTCGACGACCCGACGACGATCGACGAGCACGGCAACCGCCTGTACGCGGTCAACGCGCGGTTCTCCACACCGCCGCAGGCCGACACGCCGTACTGGCTGAACCAGGTTCGCAAGTAGGCACGCACCGAGGGGCCGTGTCCGGCGTCTGACACCGGACACGGCCCCTCCGAACGAGTAGGTTCGGCCTGATGAGCTGGCCGCGGGACGAGGCGAAGCTCGAGCGCATGCGGGCGCTGATGGTCGAGCACGATCTCGACGGGCTCGTCGTCCGTGCGCCCGACAACGTCCTCTACCTCTCCAACTACTGGGGCATGAAGGGCTACGAGGTCGTCGTCTTCCCGCAGGAGGGCGAGCCGACGCTGATCGCGCTCGAGGCCTCGCAGGCGGACGCCGAGCGCACGGCCTGGACGGCGAACGTGCTCTTCTTTGCCGGCTACGACCCGCACGACCCGCGCCCGCCGCAGGCGCGCGCTCTCGACCTCGCGCGCGACGCGACGCGCGGCTTCGAGCGCATCGGGCTCGAGCTCTCGCTCGGCACGCAGGCCTCCGATCGCATGGTCGGCGAGCCGACGACGTATACGCGCGAGTGGTTCGCCGCCTGGCCCGACGCGGCCGACGCGACGCCGCTCCTCGCCGAGGCGCGCGCCGTCAAGACCGAGCAGGAGATCGAGCGCATGCGGATCGCGAACGAGATCGCCGCCGACGGCATGCAGCACGTGCGGGAGCACATCCGCCCCGGCATGAAGGAGAGCGAGGCGGGCGCCATGTGGGAGGGCTTCGTCCACGGCGCGGGCACGGCGCGGGACGACGTCGACCTCGCGCGCGGGTTCTCGCTCGTCTGGTCGGGCCCGGGCATCCGCACGTTCACCGCGACCGGCGCGCGGCCGGTGCAGGAGCACGAGCCGACGCTCTTCGAGATCTGGGTCTGCGCCGACGGCTACTGGTGCGACCACACGAAGAACCTGTGCCCCGGCGACCTGACGCCCGAGTACGAGGAGCTCGTCGACCAGCTCGTCGACGTGTACCACGCCGCGATCGACCACTGCGAGCCGAGTGCGAGCCTCGCGCAGCTCGACGCGCTCATCCGCTCCGGGATCGCCGAGGCAGGCTACCCCGGGCA
>DASQWH010000155.1:0-2621 GCA_035640335.1 Gaiellaceae bacterium
GTGACTCTCGCCCGGTCCCTGCGGGATGCCCTCGCGCCGTTGACGATGAATGTCTCGATGCCGATCGCAGCGGTGATGCTCGACCTCGGCTTCCCGGCCTCGACGGTGAAAGCGCTGCCAATCCTTGCCCGCACTGCGAGCCTGCTCGCGCACCTGGCCGAGGAGCGGGAGCGCCCGATTGGCTTCGACCTGGCGCGCGCCGCGGAAGAGGCGGTTGAGTACGAGCGCTGACGCCGAGAGCTACCGCGCACAGCTCGCCTACCTGCTCGAGCGCTCGCCGTTCTACCGCGAGAAGCTCGGGACCCAGGTCAGCGACCAGCTCGAGGACATAGCCGAGCTCCCGCTGACCGAGAAGGACGAGCTCCGCGCGACGGTCACGCCCGAGAACCCGTTCGGCGCCCACCTGTGCGTGGAGCCGTCCGAGATCGTCCGCATCTACTCCACGAGCGGGACGACCGGCACGCCGAGCTACATCCCGCTGACTGCCGTCGACCTCGAGAACTGGATCACCGGCTCGGCCCGAAGCTACGCAGCCTCGGGAATTCGCGCGGGCCAGCGGATCGTCTCGACGTACAACGCCGGCCCGTTCGTCGCCGGCGTGGCGCTGGGCGCTTTCGAGCGGCTCGGCCTGACGCACATCCCGGTCGGCACCGGCAACACGGAGCGGCTGATCCGCGCGGTCGAGCTGCTCCGACCGGAGGCGGTCGTGATGACGCCGTCGTACGCCGGCTATCTCGCCGAGCGGTTCGACCTCCGCGAGTCGAGTGTCGAGCGCGTCCTCGTCGCGGGCGAGCCGGGCGGCGGCGAGCCGGCATTCCGCGCGCAGCTCGAGGAGGGCTGGGGCGCGCAAGTGACCGAGGCGATGGGCATCGGCGACATCGGCGTCTCGCTCTGGGGCGAGTGCGAGGAGCAGGACGGGATGCACCTCGGCGCCCACGGCTTCGTCCACGCGGAGCTGATCGAGCCCGAGTCGGGCGAGGCCGTCCCGCTGGAGGACGGAGCAAGGGGCGAGCTTGTCCTCACCCATCTGCGGCACCGCGCCGCGCCGCTCCTGCGCTTCCGCACCCGCGACCACGTCGAGGTGCGGACGAGGCCGTGCGCGTGCGGCCGCACAGGCCCTCGCATCCGCTGCCTCGGCCGGACGGACGACATGCTCATCGTCCGCGGCGTGAACGTCTTCCCGTCCGCCGTGCGCGACGTCGTCGGCGAGTTCGCGCCGAGCGTCAGCGGGCACGTCGTCGTCCGGCCCCAGGCACCCGGCGTGAAGCAGGACCCCCCGCTCCCGGTCACCGTCGAGGTGGCGAGAGCGTCGACGGCAGACCCCGCGCTCGCACAGTCGATCCGCGAGAGAATCCGCAGCGTGCTGGTCGTCGACACGGACATCGAGCTCGTGCCGTGGGGGACTCTGCGGCGCAGCGAGTACAAGTCCCGGCTGGTCGAGCGATGAGGAAGCTCCAGAGCCAGGGCGTCCACCACATCACGCTCGTCGGCGCGGACCGGCAGACGTCGATCGACTTCTGGGAGGGCGTGCTCGGGATGCCGTTCGTGTTCGAGCAGCCGAACCTCGACAACGAGTCGGACAGCCACCTGTACTTCGACCCGGGCGACGGCCGGCTGATCACGGTCTTCACCAACGAGGAGCGGCAGGCGGACCCGAGCCGCACGTCGACCGACATCGGCTGCGTGCACCACATCGCGTTCGCGCTCTCGCAGGCGACCTTTCACCAGACCGTCGAGCGACTCGACGAGCGCGGGATCCGGAACAGCGGCGTGAAGGACCGCGGCTTCATGGACTCGATCTACTTCGAGGACCCGCTCGGCCTGCTGGTCGAGCTCGCCTCGTACCGCTTCGAGCCGCCGGTCGGTTTCACGCACGCCGACGTACTGCTCGAGGCGCACCGTTTGCGTGTCGAGCGCGGCGACTACAACATCGCGCAGGAGCATCTCGCCGACGCGATCGAGCTGCTCGCCGCGCGATCCCGGGACTCCCTCTCCGAGGATCGCTCAGCGAAAAACCCGTACGACTAGAGGAGGACGACGTGGCCACGAACACGCTGAACATCCTGAAGCCGAGCGTCAACAACCTCACCGTACGGATCTTCGTGCGAGCCGCCGGGCTCGACTTCGAGGAGGTCGACGTGTGGGGGAAGACGCGCGAGCCCGAGTACATCCGCAAGTACCCGGCGCACCTCACGCCGATGCTCGAGGAGGAAGCGCTGCCTAAGGGCGCGCTCGGCGAGAGCTGCGCGATCATGGCGTACCTGTGCAACAAGCACGGGCTGACGCAGTTCTACCCCAAGGACCCCGCGCAGCGCGCCATGGTCGACAACGCCATGTTCTATTTGATCGGGACGTTCTATCCGCTCCTGACACGGGCGACGTACCCTGCGTTGGGCTTCCAGCAATACCCCGGCGAGGTCGCGACCTCAGACGCGGACGACGCGATGAAGGCGAAGGCGCAGAGAGACGCCGAGGCGGCGCTCGCCGAGCCGCTCGACGTCTTCCGCGCGTTCTTCCTCGAAGGCAAGCGCTTCATCGGAGGCGACGCGCCGTCGATCGCGGACCTGCGCCTCGCCGCGACGCTCGAGTTCCTGCACGCGATCGACTACGACCTGCCGTCG
>DASQWH010000156.1:0-5817 GCA_035640335.1 Gaiellaceae bacterium
CTCCATCAGCTTCTGCATCGCGCCCGGCTGCCGCGTCGCGTTGAGCGCGCCCCAGTCGGCCTCGGCCTCGTAGCGGCGTGAGAGCGTGTTCGTGAACGGCGCGAGGGCGACGTTCGTCAGCAGGAGGACGAGCATCCCGTAGGGCAGGACGCCTGGATCGCCGAGGCCACCCCGGCGCCGCGTCGCCTCCGCGACCACGAACGCGATGGGAAACGTCAGCAGCACGAACCAGCCGAGGCCCTTCCAGAGGTGGTGACGTGCGATGTGGGTGAACTCGTGCGCCACGACGACGCGCACCTCGCCGCGGTTGAAGCGGCCGTCGAGGAGCGTGTCCCAGAGCACGATCCGCTCCGTCGGGCCGAGGCCGGACGCGAACGCGTTTGCCTGGGAGGTGATGTCGCTCATCTTCTCGACGTCGACCGGCGTTCCCTTCGCGCCCGTGCGAGCGGCTAGCACCCGCACGTCCTGCCGGAGCTGGGGGTCCTTCGGCCGGTTGACGCCGAACGCGAGCAGATAGGGCGCGACGAAGAGGAAGAACGCGGTCAGCGCGAAGAAGACGGGCGTCACCGCGGCCCACCAGAAGCGCGGATAGCGGCGCGCGAACGCCATCACGAGGGCGATCACGAGCATGACGTAGGCGACGGCGCCGCCGAGCTCGGCCCACGGCGCGACGAGCCACCCGAACCACGATCCTTCGGCGAGGTCGTGCCGTTCGTCCCACCAGCGCAATGCGATCGAGAACGGCAGGTTGACTGCCCAGAGGACGACGAGCATGACCATGCCGACGATCATCCCGGCGCCGATCGGCCCGAGGCCGGTCGACCGGGCGAGCCTCGGCATGCGCCTCACGAGCACGATCAGGACGACCACCGTGGCAACGAGCGAGGCGACGAGCACGCTGCGGACGAAGCGCTCGTAGTCGGAAGTCTCCTCGAGGTGCGCCGCGCTGAAGTAGTCGCGCGCCTTCAGGTCGGGCAGGCGCAGATCGTCGGGGACGGTCGTATCCCAGAGGAACCAGGCCGCCACGAGCCACGGGATCGCGAGCGCGGTTATCGTCGCGAATGTCTTGCGCGTCGCCGTCATCTCGGACGTCCACGGCAACCTACATGCCCTCGAGGCCGTTCTCGCCGCGCTCGCCGAGGACGCGCCCGACGAGGTCTGGTCGCTCGGGGACGTCGTCGGCTACGGCCCGCGGCCGAATCCGTGCTGCGAGCTCGTCGCCGCGCGCGCACGGATCGGGCTCGCGGGCAACCACGACCTCGGCGTGCTCGGCGCGATCGACCTCGACGAGTTCTCGAACGAGGCGGCCGAGAGCGCACGCTGGACGCGGACCGTGCTGCTCGATGAGTCGCGCGCCTACCTCGAGAAGCTTCCGTCGCAGGCGACGGCACCTGACGCACAGCTCTTCCACGCGAGCCCGCGCGATCCGGTCTGGGACTACGTGCTCACGGCGGACGCTGCCCTCGAGGCGCTCGAGCTGACCGAGGCGCCGGTCGTGCTCGTCGGCCACAGCCACGTGGCGCTCGCGATCGGGCTCGACTCGCAGGAGCTGAGCGGCGGCCTCGCGCCGGCCGGGCACGAGGTCGATCTCTCGCGCGGGCGCTGGCTGCTCAACCCAGGCTCGGTCGGGCAGCCGCGCGACGGCGACCCACGCGCCGCCTACCTGCTCCTCGACCGGGAGGCGCAGCAGGCCCGGTTCTGCCGCGTCTCCTACGCTGTCGAGCGGACTCAGGCCGAGATTCGGGAAAGGAACCTTCCGGATGCGCTTGCCCACCGCCTCGCGCACGGCGTGTAGCGCCGCTCTCTTGATCGCGCTTGCCGCCGGGTGCGGCGGCGACGGGAGCTCCTCGCCGGAGCCTGGAATCGCGGCGGCGGCCGCGCGCGACCTCGTGGTCCGCAGCGAGCGCGTCGCGGAGCTTGCGCCCGTCAACGAGTGCGCCGCGGCCCACGCGGCCGACGAGTTGGACGCGGCGGCCGAGCACGCCGTCGCCGAGGGACAGGTCGATCCGGTGCTGCGGCGGGAGCTCCTCGCGCGCACCCAGGGGTTGGTCGACGAGCTCAACTGCGCGCGCCCGCCTCCGCCCCCGCCTCCTCCGACGACCGACGAGGACGACGACGGAAACGGCAAGGACAAGAAGGGCAAGCACAAGGGCAAGGAGGACGAGGAGTGACGGTGCAGGCGCTCGCCCGCGGGCGCTACACGGTCGAACGCACGCTCGGGACGGGCGGCATGGCGCTCGTCTATCTCGCGCGGGACGAGGAGCTCGGCCGGCCTGTCGCGATCAAGGTGCTCGGCGAGCGCTTCGCGGCGGATCCCGAGTTCCGCGAGCGCTTCGTCCGCGAGGCGCGCATGGCGGCGCGCCTGAGCCACCCGAACATCGTCAGCGTCTACGACGTCGGCGAGGAGGATGGACAGCCGTACATCGTCATGGAGTGCGTCGAGGGGACGACGCTGGCGGAGGAAGTCACGCGGCGCAAGCGCCTGCTGGCGGCCGAGGTCGTCGACCTGGGTCTGCAGGCCTGCGCCGCCCTCGCCCACGCGCACGAGTCCGGCCTCGTGCACCGTGACGTCAAGCCGCAGAACCTGCTCCTGCGCGAGGACGGCGTGTTGAAGATCGCCGACTTCGGGATCGCGCGCGCGGAGGAAGCGACGCGGCTGACGCGGATCGGCACCGTGCTCGGGACCGTGCAGTACCTCTCGCCCGAGCAGGCGGCCGGCGAGCACGTGACCGCGGCAGCGGACCTGTATTCGCTCGGCGCGGTGCTCTACGAGCTCCTCAGCGGCCGGCCTCCGCGGCGATTCGAGTCGCTGGCCGAGCTGGACGCCGGCCGAGACGAGCCGGTGGCGCCACTGGGCGAGCTCGTGCCGGACGTGCCCGCTGCGCTCGAGGACGTGCTCATGCGTTCGCTTGCGCGGAACCCTTCGTACCGGCCGGAGTCGGCAGCCGTCTTCGCGCAGGAGCTCGCGGCCGCGTCGCCCGAGCCGCCCACGCAGCCCTTGCCGGGAGCGTCGGAGCCGCGCGACAGTGTGGTTGCAGCCCGGCCGCCTGCGGTGCGGCCGCGCAGGAGGATCCCGCTCTGGCTTGCGGGGCTGCTGGCCGGTGCAGCCGTCGTCTTCGCGCTCGCGTTCCTCGTCGGCCGCGCACTGCGGGACAACCCGTCTCCCGCGCCGGCGGCCGACAGGGTCCCGCCCGCGTCCTCACCGGCCGAGCGTGCGCAGAACCTCGCGGACTGGATCCGCGAGCACGCCCCGTAAGTGCGCGCTAGGTCGCGGCGGGCACCTCGGCGGGAGCTGCCTCCTCGCCGAAGGTGATGCCCTCGCGCGCGAGCGAGTCCTGCACCTCTTCGCGCGCCTTGTAGATGCGCCACTTGACCGTGGCGAGCGTGATCTCCAGCGAGTCGGCGATCTCGGTGTAGGAGAGGCCGACCACGTCGCGGAGCAGCAGCGCCATCTTCAGGTCGACGTTGAGCCCCTCGACCGCGCGCCAGACGGCGTCCATCGCCTCGACCTGCTCGACCGGCGCGTCGACGACCTCGAGGTGCGGAACGTCGTCGAGCATCACGGTCAGACGGGGCCGGCGCTCGACGGCGCGCAGCTCGTCAAGCACTCGGTTCTTCGTCACCTGGAAGAGCCACGTCGTGAACCGGCAACGCAGCGAGAAGCGCGGTAGGCCCTGGAAAACGCGGAGGAAGACCTCCTGGGTGAGGTCCTCGGCGAGCGTCCGGTCGCCGACGAGGCGGAGGACGTAATTGAAGACCGGCTGCTCGTAGGTCCGGACGATGAGGGTGAAGGCACGCTCGTCGCCGCGCTGTGCCTTCCGCAGTACTCCGAGGTCCGGTTGCTGGAGAGACAAGGTTCGGGAGTATAGCCCGCTATCCGCGGTTCTCAGTGAGAATTTTGCCCGTCATTTGTAAGGGTTTTGCAAGTCCGAGCAGGGAAATCGTGGTTGGCGCAAGATCGCTCAGCTCGCCGTCTTCGACGCTCAGTTCGACATCCGTAGCGACCAGCGGAACCGGGTTCGATGTATGTGCCGTATGTGGCGAGCCGTCGTCCTCGAGCATGTGCTCCGCGTTCCCGTGGTCGGCCGTGATCAGCGCGATCCCGCCTTCGCGCTGGACGGCTTCGACGACACGGCCGAGGCACTCATCAACTGTTTCTACGGCTCTGACCGCTGCTTGGATCGAGCCGGTGTGCCCGACCATGTCCGGATTGGCGAAGTTGAGGACCGCGAGGCCGTAGCCGTCGCCTTCGAGCGCATCGACGAAGCGGTCGGTGACCTCGCGCGCTGACATCGCCGGCCTGTGGTCGTAGCTCGGCACGTCACGCGGTGAGGGGACGAGGATCCGCGTCTCGCCGCTCCACTCGTCCTCGCGCCCGCCGTTGAGGAAGTACGTGACGTGGGCGTACTTCTCCGTCTCGGCGATGTGCAGCTGGCGTAGGCCCGCCGCGGAGAGCACCTCGGCGAGGGTCTCCTCGACCTCCTGCTCCTCGAAGGCGACCGGGCATTCGAAGTCGTCGCGGTAGCGCGTCATCGTCGTCACGTCGAATCCTGAGGCGAGCAGCTTCTGCGTCAACTGTCTCGCGCGATCCGGGCGGAAGTTGAAGAACACGACCGCGTCCTCGGGCCCGATCCGCGGCCGGCCGTCGAGGACGATCGGCTCGATGAACTCGTCCGTGACACCCTCGTCGTAGCTTCGTTGCACTTCCGACACGGGGACTGTCCCCAGGACACCTTCGTTCTGGACGAGGGCCGCGAGCGCGCGCTCGGTGCGGTCCCAGCGTTCGTCGCGATCCATGGCGTAGTAGCGCCCGACGACCGTCGCGATCTGGCCTTCAGGCAGCTCGGCGAGATCGCGCGCGGCCGACGTCGGCGACACGTCGCGGCCGTCGGTGAACGCGTGCACCCACGTGCGCTCGTCCATTCCTTGCCGCCGCCCGAGCTCGAGCAGCGCGCGGAGGTGGTCGATGTGGGAGTGGACGCCTCCGTACGAGACGAGTCCGAGCAGGTGCACGTTGCCGCCGCGCTCGCGCGCACGCTCGAACGCGCCGACGAGTGCCGGGTTCTCGAAGAACGACCCGTCCTCGATCGCGCGGTCGACCCGCATCAGGTCCTGGAGCAGCACGCGGCCGGCGCCGATCGTCAGGTGGCCGACCTCCGAGTTGCCCATCTGGCCCCGCGGCAGCCCGACGGCCTCGCCCGAGGCCTTCAGCGTCGCGTGCGGATACTCGGTCCACAGGCGGTCGAAGACCGGCGTCTCGGCGAGGTCGACCGCGTTGCCGGGGCCGGGCGGCGCAAGTCCCCACCCGTCGAGGATGACCAGCGCTACGAGCGGGTAGCTGCCAGGCAAATCGCGGCGAACGATTCCACTTCGAGCGAGGCGCCGCCGACGAGGGCGCCGTCGACGTCCGGCTGGCGCACGAGCTCCTCCGCGTTCTCGGGCTTCACCGAGCCGCCGTAGAGCACCGGCACGTCGATGAGCCTCTTGATGAACGCGTGCGCCTCCTGCGCGATCTCCGGAGTCGCGGTCTTGCCCGTGCCGATCGCCCAGACGGGCTCGTACGCGACGACGAGGTTGTCTTCGGCCTCGAGGACGGAGACTTGCCGGCGGAGGACGTCCTCGGTCTCGCCGCCCTCGCGCTCCTCCTCGAGCTCGCCGACGCAGGCGATCACGGACAGGCCGGCGTCGAGCGCTGCACGCGCACGCTTCGCCGTCGTCTCGTCGGTCTCGCCGAAGTGCTGGCGGCGCTCCGAGTGCCCGACGATGACGCCGTAGACGCCGAGCTCGCGGAGCATCGGCGCCGAGACCTCGCCGGTG
>DASQWH010000157.1:0-8176 GCA_035640335.1 Gaiellaceae bacterium
CGCTGCTCGTCTCGATGATCGGGCTCGGCGTCGGTATCGACTACTCGCTCTTCATCGTCACGCGCTTCCGGCAGCTGCTGCACGAGGGGCTGTCTCCAGTGGACGCGGCCGCCGAGGCGGGCGCCTCCGCCGGCCGCGCGGTGCTGTTCGCGGGTCTGACGGTCGCCATCTCCGTCACCGGCCTCGCCTTCTTCGGCCTCGATTTCGTGACGAAGCTCGGCATCGGCTCGGCACTCGGAGTGCTGACCACTGTGCTGATCGCGAACTCGCTGCTGCTTGCAGTGCTTCGGCTGCTCGGACACAAGGTCGACCGGCTCAAGGTGCCGTTCCTGCGGCGCATCGACGACGCCGAGGCCGCTCGCGAGCGGACGCTGATCGCGCGCTGGGGCCGCTTCGTCACTGCGCACGCACGCGCCGTGTTCGTCGGCGCGCTGCTCCTCGTGCTCGCTCTGGCCTCGACGTCGGCGCTCGTGCGCCTCGGCGCCTCCGACCAGGGCACGCAGCCGAAGGAGCAGACGGCGCGCCGGGCGTACGACCTGCTCGCCGAGGGCTTCGGGCCGGGCTTCAACGGCCCGATTCCGATCGTGGTCGACGTGAACGGCGACCAGCAGGCGCCGCAGAAGATCTACGACCGCGTCCAGGGACTCGAGGGCGTCGCATCAGCCCGGGAGCCGCAGTTCAACGACGAGAAGACGGTCGCGATCGTCTTCGTCACGCCGGATTCCGCCCCGCAGGACGAGGCGACGGACAAGCTCGTCGACCGCCTGCGGGACGACGTCGTGCCCGCCGCGACCGAGGGCGGCAACGCGGTCGCGTACGTCTCCGGCCTGACCGCGGCCTTCAAGGACATCGCCGAGCGGATCATGGAGCGGCTGCCGCTCTTCCTGCTCTACATCATCGGCGTCACCTTCATCGTCCTCGCGATGGCGTTCCGGTCGATCGTGATCTCGCTGACGGCGGCGATCACGACGATCCTGTCCGCGTTCGTCGGTTTCGGCGTCCTCACGCTCGTCGTCCAGGAGGGGCACTTGATGGGCTTGACCGGGCTCGACCGCACAGGGCCCATCGAGACATTCGTTCCGCCGATCGCCTTCGCGATCCTCTTCGGCCTCTCGATGGACTACATGGTCTTCCTGATGAGCCGGATCCGGGAGGAGCACGTCCACGGCCTGCCCACGCGGCCCGCTGTCGAGCATGGGATCGCCGCCATCGGCCGCGTCGTCGTGGCCGCGGCAGTGATCATGGGCACGGTCTTCGCCGCGTTCATCCTCACGGCCGACCGGATCTCGAAGGAGTTCGGCCTCCTACTCGCGATCGCGATCCTCACGGACGCGCTGATCGTGCGCATGACGCTCGTGCCCGCCTTCCTGACGCTGCTGCAGGAGCGCGCGTGGTACATCCCGCGCTGGCTCGACCGGCTGCTGCCGAACGTGACGATCGAGTCGCCGCATGACGACGAGCGGCGGGCTGCGCCGGGCGTCGAGCAACCAGCGCCGGGGCCGAGCGAAGCCTGACGGGGGGCGATCCGGTGTCAGACACCGGATGGAGCGGGCCGGCCGAGGACCGGCCCGCTCCCGGTGCCTGACACGTGAGCCCGCTACGGCGTCCTCAGCTGACGCCCGCGCGGACGTCGCTGCCTTGGGGCTGCGGCACGATCCGTATGTACGGCTTGGGCGCCTCCCACTCGCCGAAGAGCTCCTTCGCCTCGTCGTCGGAGACGGAGGCGGCGATGATCACGTCCTCGCCCTGCTGCCAGTTCACCGGCGTCGAGACCTTGTGCGTCGCAGTCAGCTGCAGCGAATCGATCACGCGCAGCACCTCGTCGAAGTTGCGTCCCGTCGTCATCGGGTAGACGAGGATCAGCTTGATCGTCTTGTCCGGGCCGACGACGAAGACGTTGCGCACCGTCTGGTTGTCCGCCGGCGTGCGCTCCTTCGGGTCTCCCGACGTACTCGCGGGCAGCATCCCGTAGAGCTTCGACACCTCGAAGTCGCTGTCGCCGATGATCGGGTAGTTGGGGCCCTCGCCCTGTGTCTCCTCGATGTCCTTCGACCAGCCCTCGTGGTCGCCGATCGAGTCGACGGAGAGGCCGATGATCTTGACGTTCCTGCGGTCGAACTCAGGCTTGATCTTGGCCATGTAGCCGAGCTCGGTCGTGCAGACCGGCGTGAAGTCCTTGGGGTGCGAGAAGAGCACCGCCCACGAGTCGCCGATCCAGTCGTGGAAGCGGATGCGCCCTTCGGTCGTGTCCGCTTCGAAGTCAGGGGCCGTGTCGCCGATCTTGAGTGCCATTGGGCCTCCTCCCCGAGCGCCGAACGCGCTCGTTCTACGCCGTGGTCATTCTCGACTTCGCGTCCCTGGACGGCAACCCCGTCCTCTAGGGGTGTGCGATCGTCGGTGACGGCGACAACGCTACTTGCGCGACCTCAGGCTGCGCGGATCAAGGCGTTCGTGTTGACCAAACCGGGACCAGCTCCGTGACAGGCGTTCTCTTTGCGTGCGCCGCAGGGCTGTTCCTCGGCGCGGTCAACATCACCATGAGGCGGGGCCTCGCGCGCGCGTCCGACGCCGGGACGGGGGCCGCCGTGATCGTGACCGTCGCCTTCGCCCTCGTAGCGGCCGCCGCGGTCGTGACGGGCAGCGAGCTGGGCGCGGGGAGCCTCTGGCCGTTTCTCGTCCTCGGCGCGTTCGTGCCGGGCATTTCGCAGCTCGTCGTCGTGCACGCCGTCCGCGCCGCCGGTGCCTCGCGGGCGGGGATCCTGTTCGGCATGGCGCCGCTCTTCTCGGCGCTGATCGCGATCGTCGCGTTCGGCGAGCCGCTGCGGTGGTGGCTCGTGATCGGCACGCTCCTCGTCGTCGCGGGCGGCGTCGCGCTCGCCTGGGAGGGCGAACGGCCGGTCGAGTACCGCGCGTACGGCGCCGTCTTGGCCGTTGCGGTCGCGGTTGCGTTCGGGGTGCGCGACAACGTCGCGCGCGCCGTCAGCGAAGACGTCACGGCGGACGCGCTGGCGCAGACCACGGCGCTGCTGCTCGGCGCGTCGATCGTGCTGGTGGCGAACGTGCTCCGCCGCGCCTCGTCCGTGAGGCAACTGCGGGGCTCGCTCGCGGCGTTCGCGACCTCCGGTCTGCTGACCGCGCTCGGGCAGGCGAGCCTGTTCGAGGCTCTCGGTCGTGCGCGCGTGACCGTGGTCGCACCGCTCGCGGGCACGGGCGTGCTCTGGACCGTCGTGCTCGCCGCGATCTTCCTCGGGCGCACCGAGCTCGTGGGTCGACGACTCGTCCTGGTTGCGCTGCTCGTCGTCGCCGGCGGGACGCTCATCGCGGCGACGCGCTAGACGGACGCCTACGTGGCCGGAATCGCCCCGGTCGACGTGACTTCACTGTGTCGAGCAGCGTCTGCACGAGCTCGGGGCTGTTCGATCGCTTCGTCAGTTCCGACCGCCCCGGTTCTCGAAACTCATCGGTAAGGTCTCCGCGATGCTTGCCGAGGCGGGGCTCCAGTCGACCGAGCACGGGCTCGTCCCCGAGGGAGAGGGTTGGTTCATCCTCAACGCGCGGGACGCCCGCTGGACCGAGCGGCCCGGGACCGGCGTCAAGTGCGACTTCGAGGGCGACCAGCACTTCTCGCAGCTCGGGATCAACCTCCGCGTGCTCGAGCCGGGCCAGCCGATGTCGATGTACCACTGGGAGGCCGACCAGGAGGACTTCCTCGTCCTCTCTGGCGAGGCGCTGCTGATCGTGGAGGGGCAGGAGCGTCCGCTCCGCGCCTGGGACTTCGTCCACTGCCCCGCGGAGACCAAGCACACGATCGTCGGCTCCGGCGACGGGCCCTGCGTCGTCGTCGCGGTGGGCGCGCGCGACCGGTCGGAGGGGCCGAACTGGGGCGGCTACACCGTCGACGAGATCGCGCAACGGCACGGCGCGGGTGTCGACGACGAGACGTCAGAGCCGGCTATCGCCTACGCGCGGTTCCCGCCGCGCGAACCGGTGCCGTACCGCGACGGCTCGCTTCCCGCGTAAAGCGATAGCAGCCGCTTGACAGATAACCTCTTGGTTATGGAACCTAGAGGTTAGACAATGGCCGCGGACCCGCTCAGCCTCACGTTCTCGGCGCTGGCCGACCCGACGAGGCGCGCGATCCTCGCCCGCCTGAGCGAAGGGCCGGCGACGGTGAAGGAGCTGGCCCAGCCGTTCGCGATCAGCGGCCCCGCGATCTCGAAGCACCTGCGCGTGCTCGAGCGCGCGGGCCTCGTCGTCCGCGGGCGCGAGAAGCAGTGGCGCCCGCGCCGGCTCGAGGCGGCGCCGTTGAAGGAGGTCGCCGAGTGGGCCGAGGGCTACCGCCGCTTCTGGGACCAGAGCTATGAGCGGTTGGACGAGTACCTCGACGAGCTGCAAGGAAAGGAGAGGAAGCATGGCCGCAAGCAAGGTCGGTGAGACGACCATCACGACTCCCTCGGAACGCGAGCTGGCGATGACGCGCGTCTTCGACGCCCCCCGCGAGCTCGTGTGGGAGGCGTGGACGAGCCCAGAGCACGTCCCGAACTGGCTGCTCGGGCCCGAGGGCTGGACGATGCCCGTGTGCGAGATCGACCTGCGCGAGGGTGGAAGGTGGCACTTCGCGTGGCGCCACGAAGACGGGAACGAGCTCGAGATGCGCGGCGAGTACCGCCAGATCACGCCGCCGGAGCGGCTCGTGCACACCGAATCGTGGGGCGAGAACTGGGACGAGACCCTGAACACCGTCGCCTTCACGGAGGAGGACGGGATGACGACGGTGACGATCACCTCCGTGTACGCGTCCCAGGAGGCGCGCGACGCCGCGCTCGCGACCGGCATGGCCGACGGCGCGAACCGCAGCTTCGACCTCCTCGCTGATTACCTGCCGACAATCGCGAACAAGGAGTAGCCGTGCAGAAGAAGATCACGACGTTCCTCACCTTCGACGGCCGCGCCGAGGAGGCGATCGAGTTCTACACCTCGATCTTCGGCGACTCGCGGGTCACGAGCAAGAGCTACTACGGCGACGCGGGCCCCGGCGAGAAGGGCAGCCTCATGACCGGCACGTTCGAGCTCGCCGGACAGGAGTTCATGGCGCTGAACGGCGGCCCGTCGTTCGAGTTCAGCACGGGCATCTCGCTGTTCGTCGACTGCGAGACGCAGGAGGAGGTCGACGACTTGTGGGAGCGGCTCTCCGAGGGCGGCGAGAAGGGGCCGTGCGGCTGGCTGACGGACAAGTTCGGCGTCTCGTGGCAGATCGTCCCGCGCCGGCTCGGCGAGCTGCTCCGCGACCCGGACGCCGAGAAGTCGCAGCGCGTCATGGAGGCGATGCTGCAGATGGGCAAGATCGACGTCGCCGGGCTCGAGCGGGCGGCCGCGTCGGGCTGATGACGGACGAGCACGATCCTGCCGCCCTCGCCAGGGCGATCATCGACGCCAACCTCTACATGGTCCTCGGGACGGCCGACCAGAGCGGCCGGCCCTGGGTCTCGCCCGTGTACTTCGCACCCGCTGCGTACCGCGAGTTCTTCTGGGTCTCGCGACCCGAGGCGCGGCACTCGCACAACATCGCCCAGCGCCGGGACGTGAGCATCGTCGTCTTCGACTCCTCGGTGCCCATCAGCACCGGCCGCGGCGTCTACATGTCGGCCGTCGCGGAGCAGGTCGACGGCGACGAGCGGGCGGCGGGCATCGACGTCTTCTCGCGCCGGTCGCTCGCGCACGGCGGGGTCGAGTGGACAGTGGAGAACCTCGAGCCTCCCTCGCACTTGCGGCTCTACCGGGCGACCGCGATCGAGCATTTCTACCTCGGCGGGGACGACCGCCGCGTCCCCGTCTCGCTCTAGCGAAGAAGCGCGCGCAGGTCGTCGATCGTGTCCGCTTCTTCTGCGCGCTTGTCCGGGCGGTAGCGCTTCACGCGGGCGAAACGAAGCGCGACGCCGCCCGGGTAGCGGGTCGAGGACTGGACCCCGTCGAGGGCGATCTCGACGACGAGCTCGGGCCGGACGAGGACGGCGATCCCGCGGCGGCCCGTCTCGCGCGCGAGCAGCTCCCTGGTCTGCCACTCGAGCAGCTCGTCCGTCAGACCCTTGAAGCACTTGCCGACCATCACCATCTCGCCGCTCCGCGCATCGCGTGCGCCGAGGTGCAGGTTCGACAGCCAGCCCTCGCGGCGCCCGTGCCCCCACTCCGCGCCGAGGACGACGAGGTCGTAGGTACGGACGGGCTTGACCTTGCGCCACGTCTTGCCCCGGCGCCCGGCGGTGTACGTCGACGCCGCATCCTTGACGACGACGCCTTCGTGGCCGGCTTCGAGCGCCTCGTCGAGGACTGCCTGCGCGGCGTCGGCGTCCGAGGTCAGCACGCTCGGGATCTTCAGCTCCGGCGCGAGCGCCGCCAGACGCGCCGCTCGATCCGCGAGCGGTGTGTCGAGGAGGTCCTCCCCGTCGACGTGCAGCGCGTCGAAGAGGAACGTGACGACGCCTTCCGGCGGCGCGCCGGCGTCGATCTGGGAGACGGTCTCCTGGAACGCGGCCGGCCCGTGGTCGCCCATCCAGATCGCCTCGCCGTCGAGGACGGCCTGCGTGACAGGCAGGCGTCGTGCCGCGTCGACGATTCCCGGGAGCGCTGCGGTGATGTCGTTCAGGTTGCGCGTGTAGATGCGCACCTCGTCGCCGCGCCGGTGCACCTGGATACGGATCCCGTCGAGCTTCCACTCCACCGACGAGCGCTCGAAGGTCTCGACCGCCGCCGCCACGGTCGAGGCCGTCGACGCGAGCATGGGCAGAATCGGCCGGAAGAGCTCCAGCCCGACGTCGCGCAGGCCGGCTTCGCCCTCCGCGATCGCGATCTCGGCCGTGCGCGTGAGGTCGCCCGACAGCATCAGCGCTCGCCGTGTGAGCTCAGCGGGGACGCCGGCCGCCTTCGCGACCGCCTCGACCATGACTCCGGCGAGCGCTCCCTGGCGCAGCTCGCCGGTGAAGAGCCGCTTGACGAAGCCGGCCTCCTCCTCCGTTGCGCGCCCGAGCAGGCCGAGGAGCAGCTCCTTGCGTCTCGCGGCCGACCCGCTGCCCGTCGTCTCCCCCACCTCGGTGATCGCGCGGTCGAGGTCGAGCACGGTCAGCGACGGCGCCCGCGCCGGCTCGCACTCGATCCCGTAGACCATCGAGTAGCCGACGCCGACGCGGCCCTGCCGGGGCACGCCCGCCAGGAAGCCGACGGCGACCGGGATCTCATCCGCGTCGAGGCGGCGCAGCAGCTCCGCCAGGATCGCGACCTTCTGCGACCGTGAGCTGGTTCCGGCCAGCTCCCGCGAGGCTGTGACGACGTCGGCGAGAAGGGTCATCGTAGGAGGGGTTGGCGCAATACCGCCTGAGCCGCGGGGCCGCGCTGCTCGCCCCGAGGCCGCGTCCTCAGTCGCCCCAATGCTGAAAAGCATTGAGGCTCCCTGCGTCCTTGCCTCGGAACGACCATCGCGCCCCCGCGACGAGGAGTATCACGCCAACCCCTCCTAGCGCTTAGCTAAGCAGCGATGAGTTTTGCCGCGTGGTCAGGTCTAATCAGGCGATGACAAAGCTGAGACTCGACATCTCGATGTCACTGGACGGCTACGTCGCCGGGCCGAACGCAACACTCGAGGACCCCCTCGGCGTCGGCGGCGAGCAGCTACACGAATGGGTCTTCCGGCTCAAAAGCTGGCGCGAGCCGCACGGGCTCGAGGGCGGGGAAACCGGCGAGGACGACGACATGCTTCGCGAGGCAATCGCCGCTCAGGGCGCCGTGATCATGGGGCGGCGCATGTTCAGCGGCGGCGCGGGTCCGTGGGAGGACGACCCCAAGGCCGACGGCTGGTGGGGCGACGAGCCTCCGTTCCACGTTCCCGTGTTCATCCTCACGCACCACCCGCGCGAAACCGTCGTCAAGGCAGGCGGGACGTCGTTCACGTTCGTGACCGAGGGCATCGAGGCCGCATTCGAGCAGGCGCGATCGGCCGCCGGCGAGAAGGACGTCTTCGTCGCCGGCGGGGCCGACGTCGTGCAGCAATATCTGCGCGCGGGCCTGCTGGACGAGCTGAGGATTCACGTCGCGCCGGTGCTGCTCGGCGACGGAGTCCGGCTCTTCGCCGACGTCGGCACCGACCCGCCGAAGCTCGAGCTGACGCACGTGCTCGACACGCCGC
>DASQWH010000158.1:0-6050 GCA_035640335.1 Gaiellaceae bacterium
CCGGTCGACGTCCGCCTCTCCGGCCACGGCGACGTTGGCGAGCGGCTCGCCGGTGGCGGGCTCGACGAGCTCCTTCGTCTCGCCGCCGGCAGGCTCCGACGCCTCGCCGTTGATGAAGAGCAGGTACTCGCGCTCGGTCGCTACCGCCACGCCAGGAATCTATCCGAGGTCCGCCGGCGTCAGCTGCTCGGTCAGCAGGCGCTTGAAACGGCTCGGGTCGCCGGCCACCCAGTCGCGGCAGACGCGGCGCCCGTCCGTGTACGTCGTGGAATAGGAGCGCCAGACCGGATCGGTGATGAACCGCACGCTCTGCGTCGCGCGCTTCTCCGAGTGCAGGCCCCAGCGCCTGAGGTACGCGTGGGCGTCCTCGGCGCTCCCGCCGTCTGCGTGCAGCAGGAACGCGGCGTTGCCGGGCACGTCCTCGAGCGGGACGCGGGCGCGCTGCACCGCGCGCGAGACCTCGGCGTCGTACACGACGCCGAGGCCGGCGACATGCGACGCGGTGACCTCCTGCTCGTCGTCCCCGAGCAGAACCTCGGCGGAGAGCGAGGCGATCCCCTCCGCGATCGTCGACTGCGGCGTGCCGATCAAGAGGATCGTCTCCTCCGGCTGGTCGCGCTGCTTCACGAAGAGCTCCTCCTTCCAGGTGTGCTCCGTGTGATGGCCGGGGTACGTCTCGTGTGCAATCAGCTCCGTGACGAACGTCGGAGTCAGCGAGACGTCCGTGTTGACGGCGATGCGGCTGCGCAGGCCACCGAGGTAGTAGTTGAAGGCAGCCCACGGCTCGTCGGACACGTAGTCGACCTCGATCGACTCGCCCGCAGGCAGGCCCACGAGCGCTTCCGTCCGGTCACGGAAGTCGGACGTGAGCGACTCGACGACCCCGGCCAGCGACTTGCCCTGCAGGCCGTTGCCCTCGCGCCACGCGTGGTAGCGCTCCGCGAGCGGCCCGGCGCCCGGCAGCGCGGCGTCGAGCTCCTCGTGCGCGGCGGCGAAGACGTCTTCCCGAACGCGCTGCGGTCGAATGCCGTAGCAGCGCTCGACCTCGTCCTCGTACGAGACCTGCTCGCCCGCGAGCTTGCGCGCGACCGTCTCGAGCCCGACGAGCTGCGCGCGGAGCCAACGGGTGCGCTGCGCCTCGAGGCCGGCGCCGCCCAGCTCGTCGAGCAGCTCGACGGCGTCGGCGACGAGCTCGGCCGGATCGCGCGGCTCCTCCGACTCGACCTGCTCGGCGAGCTCGAGCGGCCCGAAGTAGGCGTCGACGAGACCGTCGACGTGGCGGCCGAGGCGCAGGCCGAGGGACAGGTACGAGGTGACGACGTCCACTCAGGCCTCGGCTAGTAGTCGCTCGCACGCGGAAGACCCGCGGAGGGACGCCAGATCGGGGTCTTTCGCGGCGAGCGTGCGCAGGTCGGCGCGAAGAGCGATCGCGTGCGTGAGGTGCTCGACGGCAGCGTCGTGCGCTCCGACCATCGCCTCGTAGCACGCGAGGTTGTAGAGCGTCGTCGAGCTTCCAGGATGTGCGGTCAGCCCTTCGCGGAGCACGTCCGCCGCGCCGGCAAGGTCGCCCTCCTGCGCGCGTGCAGCGGCGCGAGCGAGCCACTCCCACGCCGCCACCGCGAACGGCCCGCCCAGTCGTCCACCGATGGCGAGGATCGCAGTCGCATCCTGCGAAGCGCGCGCGCCTCGCTCGACCGCCGGGTCGTGGATCGCGACCAACGTGCCCTCGGGCGCCTCGGTCTCCTCGCCGCCGATCCTGAAGGTCGCGCTGCCTGACAGCACGAGGTAGGCCTCCTCGTGGCCGCCCGCCTGCTCGTCGATCTCGAGGTGCGGTCCGATCACCTCGTCACCCGCCCGCTCCGCCGTCCAGACGTTCACGCCGAATGCCGAGATGCCGAGCTCCGCGCGGACCGGCTTCCAACCGACGCCGCCCGGCTGCCGCACGGTCTCGATCTCGTCGAGGTGCGCTTTGTCGAAGGTCACGGCCGCGCGAAGAGCGCCGCCTGACCCTGTCCCACGCCCACGCAGAGCGTGGCCAAGCCATACCGCCCGCCGCGGCGCCGCAGCTCGTGGAGCAGCGTGACGACGAGGCGCGCGCCGCTCATCCCGAGTGGATGCCCGAGCGCGATCGCACCGCCGTTGACGTTCACGCGCTCGGGGTCGAGGCCGAGCTCGCGGATGACGACGAGGCTCTGCGAGGCGAACGCCTCGTTCAGCTCGACGAGGTCGATGTCGCCGGGCTCGACGCCGGCCCGCTCGAGCAGCTTCCGCACGGCAGGAACCGGCCCGATCCCCATCACGCGCGGGTCGACCCCTGCGACCGCGCTGCCGACGAAGCCGCCAAGCGGCTCGGCGCCGAGCTCCGCGGCCCGCTCCTCGCTCGCGACGACGAGCGCGGCGGCCCCGTCGTTGATCCCGCTCGAGTTGCCGGCGGTCACGGTTCCGTCGTCGCGGAAGGCGGGACGGAGCTGCGCGAGCTTCTCGGCACTCGTGTCCGGGCGCGGGTGCTCGTCGCGCTCGACGCCCTCGACGGGGAGTAGCTCGTCGTCGAAGCGCCCGGCTTCGGCCGCCTCGGCCCACCTCCGCTGTGACTGGAGCGCGAACCTGTCCTGCTCCTCACGCGAGACGTCGTAGCGCTCGGCGACGTTCTCGCCGGTCTCGCCCATCGACTCGAGCGGGAACATGCCCGCCATCCGCGTGTTGGGAAAGCGCCAGCCGAGCGTCGTGTCGTAGACGATCTGGTTGCCCCGCGGGAAGGCGACGTCCGGCTTCGCCATCACGAGCGGAGAGCGGCTCATCGACTCGACGCCGCCGGCGACGAAGAGGTCACCGTCGCCGGCCGCCACCGCGTGACAGGCCGAGACGATCGCCGACAACCCGGAGGCGCAGAGCCGGTTCAGCGTCACTCCCGCGACGGAGTCGGGCAGGCCCGCCAGAAGCGCGGCCATGCGCGCGACGTTGCGGTTGTCCTCGCCGGCCTGATTCGCGCAGCCGAAGTAGACGTCCTCGATCTCGCCGGCGGCGACACCGGCCCGCTCGACGGCCGCGGCGATGACCGTCGCGGCAAGGTCGTCGGGCCGCACACCGGCGAGCGCTCCCCCGTAGCGGCCCACAGGGCTGCGAACCGCGGACAGGACGACTGCTCGGCTCACGTGCCGAACGCTAGCCCACGGGCCGCAGCAGCCAGTGCTGGCTCTCGGTCAGACGGCGAGCCGGGTCCGGCGTCAACCCCCGCCGCTCGTCCGACTCGTAGTACGCGGCGTCGGCGGCCTCGAAATCGCCACCGTAGGAAAGGATCCAGACGAAGAGGCTCTCTTCGTCGTGGACCCACGGCCCGAGAACCTCGAAGCCGAACTCGCGGCGCAAGGGCAGCACCTGAGCGGCCCACTCGGCGACGAACTCGTCCAGCTCGCCCTCCCTCACCGTGTAGAGCCGGAGCTGGTACTGCCTACCCGACGAACTCAACACGCACCGGCTCGCTGAAAGCGCCGAGCTCCTCGCCTCGCCGAAGCAGCTCTCGCACAGCCTGCCGACCCTCGTCGCCGTAGTCCTGCGTCAGCTCATTCACGTACATGCCGACGAAGCGGTCGGCGAGCGACTCGTCGAGGCCGCGGCCGAACTGCAGCGCGTACTCGAGCGCCTGCTCTCGGTTCTCGAGGCCCGCCCGGATGGACTCGGCCAGGACAGCAGAGAGCTCGCGAAGCGTCTCGGCACCGAGGTCGCGCCGCGCGACGTTGGCGCCGAGCGGCAGCGGCAGCCCGGTCTCCTCGAGCCACCAGCGGCCGAGGTCGACCACCTTGTGCAGCCCCTCGGCCTCGAACGTGAGTTGGCCTTCGTGGATGAGCAGTCCCGCCACCGCCCGCCCGGACGAGACCTCCGCGAGGATCTCGTCGAATGGCAGCTCGCGGTAGCGGAAGTCGCCGATGCAGAGGCGCAGCGCGAGGAACGCGGTCGTCAGGCGGCCCGGCACGACCACCTCGATGCCGCGTAACTCTTTGGTCGTCAGCGGCTCGCGCGCGACGACGATCGGCCCGTAGCCCGAGCCCATGCTCGCTCCGTGCGGGAGCAGGACGTAGCGGTCCTGGACGAGCGGGTAGGCGTGGAGCGAGATCGCCGTCACCTCGAGCCGGCCCTCGAGGGCCCACTCGTTCAGCGTCTGGATGTCGCGGAGGACGTGCTCGAACTCGAAGCCGCGGGGGTCGACGACGCCCGCGGCCAGGCCCCAGAACATGAACGCGTCGTCCGGGTCCGGGCTATGGCCGAGCCTGATCTTCACCGCGCGCGCGGTGTCAGACACCGGAGGACCGCCAATCTCCGAGTACAGGCGCCATGCCGGTGTCTGACACCGAGTACGTCATCGGCCGAAGAACCACCGCTCGAGCGGGCGCAGCAGCTCCTGGCGCGTGAACGGCCTGACGTGCTCGGCGCGCCCGTCCTGCTCGAGCACCTGGACGTCGTCCTCGAGGATCTCGTTCGCGTGCTGCAGCGCGTCCTCGAGCTCGTAGCTCTCGAACACGTAGTCGTCCTTGCGGGGCTCGTCGCTCGGGCGGTGCTGAGGATTGACCGCTCGCCCCACCGCCCACACGGCACCTTCCTTGCGCTCGATCCAGACCACGATCCGCTCGTCCGACCCCGCTTCGTCCACGCCGTGCAACTCGCGCTCCGCGAAGCGGCTCGCGGTGGATCGTTTGCGCATGAGCCGAGGATACAATCGCGCGGTGGGACGCCTCGGCGACTTCCTGCGCAGTCCGTTCCAGGCGCTCTTCAGCCGCGGCTCGACGCACGTCGACCGCGTCGCCGCGTACGTGATCCGTGAGCACGAGCGTGGCCGCTCGCTCGCCGAGATCCTCGACGATCCGTACGTCCGTAACAGGACGACGCCGCACGAGCGCGAGCGCCTGCTCGACCGGCCAGAGGTGATCCGCGCGCTCGGCGACGACGTCATCGGCCAGGCGCGCGCCGACAACAACCAGGCCTAGAGCTCGCGGCCGACCTTCCGCTCGCGTGCGAGCTCGACGACGCGCGCACCGGCCGCCACGTCCCAGGCCGCGAGCCCGTTCGACTTGAAGACGACGATGTCGTCGGGCGAGGCGCGGCCCTCGGTCTCGGCGGAGACGACCTCCTGCAGCTCGTGGACCTCCAGCCAGTCGAGGACGCCCTGCTCGACGGGCTCGATCAGGTCGCCCGACTCGCGGCGCGCCTGCTCGAGCGAGTCGCAGCAGACGAACGCCGCGCGCTGGACGACGACGTTGTCGAGCTCGCGGTGCTGCGGGACGTTCGCACCCATCGCGCAGACGAGCGCCCCCGGCTGAAGCCACTCGCCGCGCAGCACGGGATCGGCCGACGTCGTCGCCGTCACGACGATGTCCTGCCCGGCTGGGTCGCGGTGCGACTCGCCCGGCTCGGCCTTCGCCTTGCGGCAGAAGCGCGCGAGGCTCTTCTCCGTCCTGCAGTAGGCGACGACGCGCTCGATCGTCGGCACCGCCTCGCGGATGCACGCGACCTGGCTCTCCGCCTGCCAGCCGCAGCCGATGATGCCGAGGCTCGATGCCCCCTCCTTGGCGAGGTGCTTGGCGGCGACGCCGCTGGCAGCGCCCGTGCGCAGCTGGCCGAGCTTGTCGGCCTCGATGACGGCCACCACCTCCGGCTCGTCGGCAGCGAAGAGGCAGACGAGGAAACGCGCGCCGCTGGAGAAGGCCGCGTACGCCTTCACGCCGGCGGCGCCGAGCTCGAGGTCGGCCGCGGCCATCACCGCGAGCCGGCCCTCGGTCAGCTGCAGCCGGTCGCGCGGCCTGTTCTCGACGGCGTCGGCCGCCATGCGCCGCAAGCAGCCCTCCACGGCCTCGAGCGCATCGGCGGGCGTCAGCAGCGACTCGACGTCGGCTTCTGTCAGGTAGAGGGGCAGGCCGGAAGCCTAGTGCGGCTCGGTGCCGTCCTCGACGACGACTCCGCGCCGGTCGGCTCGGATCACGGCCGACCACGGGACGGTGTCGTGCGCGCGGATCCGCGCCCTCGTCCGCGGCGCGCCGATCCCGAGCCGTTCGAGCAGG
>DASQWH010000159.1:0-4007 GCA_035640335.1 Gaiellaceae bacterium
GGCTAGCTCGACCACACGGCCCGCCGGGTCGTCCGTCTCCATCGCGGCGGCGAACCGGCCGATCTCCGCGGCGGCGACGGGCTCGTTGAAGCGGAGCGCGGCCGGCAGCACGATCGCGTTCAGCGCGCCGTGGGGCGCGCCGTAGCGGCCGCCGAGCGCCTGCGCGACCTCGGCATCCCCGACGACGAGCTCGACGAGGTCGCCGAGGCAGCAGCCGCCAGGGCCGGCGCGCGCGCCAATCCCCGCCCCGCGACTCCCGGCGAGATCGCGGATCTCTTACGCGGCGTCTGGTAGCCGTTCCGGCACGGGCTCGACTTCCAGCCGGCGCAGGTTCCGGACGTCGGCAACCGCGACAACTGCGGCGGTCGCGAGCACCACGACGAGCGCCGCCCCGATGAGCGTGTTCTCGACGCCGACCAGGTTCGAGATCGGGCCCATGAACGCGACGCCGACCGGGATCAGCGCGAACGAGCCGAGCACGTCGTACGAGCTCACGCGCGAGAGAGTCTCGTCGGGGATGTGCTGCTGGAGCGTCGTCTCCCAGAAGAGCCCGTAGAGCTCGAGGCCGGTTCCGGCGACGAAGGCCGAGCCGAGGATGACCGGAAGTGGCGCGGCGACGCCGAGCAGCGCGAGCAGCGGCGCCATCGTCAGCACGGCGAGCGTCGCGACCAGCAGCGGCCGCTCCGGCCGGTAGTGAAGGGCGAGGACGCCGGCGAGGATCATCCCGATCGCTTCCGCGGCGAGGATCAACCCCCAGGCGGCCGGACCGCCGAGGGAGTGCTCGGCCACGAACGGCCCCAGCACGAGGAAGGCGCCGATCGCGTAGGCGTTGATGAACGCGAACTGGACGATCGTCACGCAGAGCCAGGAGCGCGACCTGAACTCGCGCCAGCCCTGCACGAGCTCGCGGAAGAATTGCTGCCGCTCGACGGGCTCCGTTCTCGCGCCCGGCCGGATTCCGGCGACGAACACGGCGCCGAGGGCGTACGTGGCGCCGTCGAGCGCGAGCGCCCAGCCGGGGCCGACGCCTGCGACGAGCAGGCCGGCAAGCGCGACGCCGCCGATCCGCGTCAGGTTCCTCGTCAGGCTGAGCAGCGCGTTCGCCTGCTGCAGGTGGGTAGGGGACACGACCTGCGGCACGAGGCCGGTCGACGCGGGAGCGAAGAACGAGGACGCGCCGCCGCGCAGGGCACCGAGGACGACGAGGTGCCAGACCTGCGCCGACCCGGCGAGGATGAGCGCGGCGGCGGCGAGCTGGGCGCCGCCGCTCAGGAGGTCCGACCCGACCATGACGAAATGGCGCGGGAGGCGATCCGACCAGACCCCGCCGGCGAGCAGGAAGACGAGGTGAGCGAGCATGTAGGCGGAGAGGACGATCCCGAGGTCGGCCGGCGAGTCGGTCAGCTCGATGACGGCGAACGCCAGCGCGATCGGCGCGAACGCGTTTCCGAACAGCGAGATCGTGCGGCCGAGGAAGAGCAGCCGGAAGTTGCGCTCCGTGAGCGGCCCGAGCAGCTCGCGTCTGAGCGTCCGCATCCCGAACAGATCGGCAGGGCGCGAACGCTGCTTGACACTCCATAAAGGACTCTGATTCCTGGCATCAGAGAGTGCTAGACTGGCCACGTCGTGGCCTCGACCATGAACTTCGACGTGCTCGTCGTCGGCAGCGGTGCCTCCGGACTCGCGGCGGCGGTCTCCGCAGAGCGCGCCGGCGCGCGGGTCGCCGTCGCGACGAAGGGCGCCCTGCAATCGTGCAACTCGGCGAAGGCGCAGGGCGGAATCCAGGCCGCGTTCGGGTCGGACGACTCACCCGAGCAGCACGCCGACGACGTCTGGGCGAGCTCGCACGAGACCGCCGACCGCCGGCTCGTCGAGGTCCTCACGGGCGAGGCGCCGAACGCGATCCACTGGCTCGAGGAGCTCGGCGTCGAGTTCACGCGCGAGAACGGCGGCTACCGGCTCGCCCGCTGCGGCGGGGCCACGCGCAAGCGCCTGCTCCAGGTCGGAGACCGCACCGGCCATGCGATCACGAGCGCGCTCCGGGACGCGGTCGAGTCCTCGAGCACCGAGACGTTCCCGAAGTCTCCGCTGAGCTCGCTCGAGCGCACCGAGAACGGCTGGCGCGCCCGCTGCGGCGAGCACGTCATCGAAGCCGCGACGGTCATCCTCGCGGCGGGGGGCCGCTGCTATCGCGTTGCCGAGCAGCGCGGCGAGCTCTCGACGAACCACCCCGGCGCGACGGGCGAGGTGACTGAGATGGCGCTCGACCTCGGCGCCGAGAGCCGCGACCTCGACGCGCTCCAGTACCACCCGAACGGCGGCGCTTGGCCGCTGACGATGCAGGGCTACTCGATCCCGGAGACAACGCGTGCGTACGGCGCAGTGCTCCTGAACTCCGAGCGCGAGGAGTTCACCGACTCACTCGGCCCGCGGGACGCCGTCTCCCAGGCGATCTTCGATGAGGTCGAGGCGGGGCGCGGCGTCGAGACGCCCGACGGCCGGCCCGCGGTGCTCCTCGACACGACGCGGATCGCCGAGAGCGACGCCGAGGTCTCGCTGCCGTACATGCTGCGCCGGTACCGCGCGGGTGGCATCGACCCGCTGGGCGAGCCGATCCTTACGTTCCCCGTCCTCCACTACCAGAACGGTGGCCTCGTCATCGACGAGCACGGCGAGACGACCGTGGAGGGCCTTTTCGCGTGCGGCGAGATCGCGGGCGGCACGCACGGGCGCAATCGGATGATGGGCAACTCGCTGCTCGAGTGCACCGTCTTCGGCCGACGTGCAGGTCGGGCTGCGGCGGAGAAGGCGCGCGCATGAACGAGATCCGGTTCGACAGCCAGGTCGTCCTCGTGACGGGGAGCGGTCGCGGGCTCGGTGCGGCGTATGCGCGGCTGCTCGCGGCGCGCGGGGCGAGCGTCGTCGTCCACGACGCGGGCGTGGAGGCCGACGGCTCCGGCGGTGATCCCGCCGTCGCGCAGGCTGTTGCCGACGAGATCGGAGGCGCCGCGTGCTCCGAGAACCTCGAGACCGAGGAGGGCTGTCTGCGGACGGTTGATTTTGCGCTCGAGCGCTTCGGCCGGCTGGACGCGGTGATCCAGAACGCGGGGCTGAACGTCTGGGAGGAGTTGGAGGACGCGCACCGCAGCTGGGAGCGCATGCGTCGTGTGAATGTCGATGCCCCGTTCCACCTGACGCGCGCGGCATTTCCGGTCATGAAGCGGCAGGGCTACGGCCGCTTCGTCTTCACGACCTCGGGCCGCGCCATGGCTGTCGATCGCACCCGCCCGGGCCTTGCCGCGTACGCCGTCGGCAAGATGGCCCACTTCGCGCTGATGATCGTCACCGCGGCGGAAGGCGACCAGCACGGAATCCTCGCCAACGCGGTCGCACCCGCGGCGGCGACCCGGATGCTCACCCGGCGCGTCGAGCCCGGGGAGCTCGAGCCGGAGCAGGTCGCTCCGGGCGTCGTCTTCCTCGCTTCGGCGGCGTGCACGTTCACCGGGAGAGTGCTGGAGGCGGCCGGCGGCGAATTCGACGTCGCGCGCTGGGCTTCGAGCGACGAGGTCGACTTCGGCCGCGACCCGGTGGAACCGGAAGCGATCGCCGAGCGGTGGGCCGAGATCGAAGGAGTGGCGCACGCAGGATGAGCATCGACGTCCACACCGGCCTCCAGCAAGCCGTCGAGGACGCTGCCGCGCACCTGTACGTGTGGGCCCTGAAGGACATCCCACAGGATCTTCGCGACGCGCTCGCCGAGGCGCAGCGTCGCGAGACGTCGGTTCCCGGCCGGCGCGTGCTCGAGACGATCGTCCGCAACGTCGAGGTCGCCGAGCAGGAGAACAACATCGTTTGCCAGGACACCGGCATCGCCGTCTACACGTGCCGCGTCGGCGAGCACTTTCCCCTGCATCCGGCGCGGATCTACGAGGCGCTGAAGACCGGTACGGAGCGCGCCACGGTCGAGCATCCGCTGCGCTCGAACGCTGTGCACACGATCACGCGGG
>DASQWH010000160.1:0-2535 GCA_035640335.1 Gaiellaceae bacterium
GAGGGACCGCCCGATGACGCCCGCGGTCGAAGCACGCAGCGTCGGCAAGCGCTACGGGTCGCTCGTCGCTCTCGACGACCTGACGTTCACCGTGCAGCCCGGTGAGGTGCTCGGGGTCCTCGGCCCCAACGGAGCAGGCAAGACGACGGCGATCCGCGTCCTCACCACCATCCTCCCGCCGAACGGTGGGACCTTCGCCGTCGCGGGGGTGCCGCACACGCGCCCGGCGGAGATCCGCCGCCGCATCGGCGTTCTCCCGGAGAGCGCGGGCTACCCGGAGCGACAGACGGGCGAGGAATACGTGCGCTACTACGCCCGTCTCTACGGCCACTCGCGCGCCAGTGCGCGCGCCTCCGCCGCCACGCTGCTCGAGCAGGTTGGGCTCTCCGATCGCCGGTCGTCGTTGATCGCGACGTACAGCCGTGGAATGCGTCAACGCCTCGGCATCGCGCGGGCGCTCGTCAACGACCCCAGCGTCGTCTTCCTCGACGAACCGACGCTCGGCCTCGATCCGGCAGGGCAACGCCACATCCTCGGAAACGTCCGAACCATCGCGCGTGATCATGGCGCCGCGATCCTCCTCAGCACGCATCTCCTGGCGGAGGTCGAGGAGAACTGCTCGCGGGTCCTGATCCTCAACCGCGGACGGGTGGTCGCCGAAGGGACGGTGTCCGAGATCGCTCGTCAGGCCGCCGCACCGCGAAGCGGTCGACTCTCCGTCGCCCCGGAGCACGTCGAGGTTGCTGCCGCGGCGCTCACTCGCGCACCAGGCGTCCAGACGGTCGCGCCCGCAGACGGCCGGCCGGGCATGTTCACCGTCGTCTTCGCGCAGTCGGCCGGCCTCAGCGCGAACGGGTCGCCGAACGACGCCGTCCGGGCGCTCCTCGAGGCCGGCGTGCCGCTGCTGTCGTTCGAGCTCGAGCGCGCCCGCTTGAGCGACGCGTTCCTCGCGATGACGGAGACGAGCTGAGATGGCCACGGTCGAGGTAGCAGCGCCGGCGCGGGCACGGGGCCCGCGCGACTGGGTCGTCGTGGCCGCACAGGAGCTTCGCGACCTGTGGATCGGCGGACGCGGCATGCTTCTGTGCTTCGCCTTCAGCCTCCTCCTCGGCGCGCTCGCTTACCTTTCGGCGACCAACGAAGCGCTCAACTTCCTGGAGCGCCGGGAAGCCGTCAGCCTCATGGTCCAAGTCGCGGTCGCCGTCGGCGCGCTCCTCGCCTTGCTCGCCGGCGCCGACGCGATCAGCGGGGAGCGCGAGCGCGGCACGCTCGAGACGCTGCTGCTCACGCCCGTCTCCCGGCGCCACATCGCGACCGGGAAGCTCGTCGTCGCGCTCACGCTGTGGTTCGCGACGTTTGCGATCACCGTTCCCTACGTTTGGCTGCTCGGCCGCGGCGTCGCGATCGTCGGCGACGCGCTCGCCGTCGGGCTCGTGGTCGGGACGCTCCTCGCCGTGTTCCTCACCTCGCTCGGCGTCATCCTCAGCATCTTCGCCGCCTCCAACCGCGTCAGCCTCTCGCTCAGCCTCTTCATCCTGTTCGCGCTCTTCGCGCCGACCCTCTTCCCCACCGGTGCGCGGCAGGGATGGGCCGGGGACTTCCTCTACCGGACGAACCCGATGACCGCGGGCGAGGACTACGTCGGCAAGATCGTCGTCAGCGGCCACGCCTGGAGCCAGGACCTCTCACTGCTCATGTCACCGCTCGTCGCGGCCGTCGTCTGCGCGGCTGTCGCGGCGATTCTGAGCGGGCGCTTCATCCATCTGCGAGGAGGCGTGTCCGGATGAGTCGCGGCGCGGCCTGCGCCGTCCTTGCTGCGCTCGTGGCGACGCTGCTCGTCGCGCCGGGCGCACAAGGTGCCGCCGGAACCGCTCCGGTCTCGGTGTCGGTCGACCGCGACCGGATCGCGACGAAGCTCGGCGAGAAGTTCGTGTTCCGGTCGACGATCGCGAACCGTGGGTCGACGCCGGCGAGCGGGCTGATCGCGCATCTGAACGTCCTCAGCCTCCGCGACGGCGTCTACGTCGATCCGGAGGACTGGTCGTCCAGTCGGACGCGCTACCTGAGCACGATTCCGGCGGGCGGATCCGTCTCGCTTCGCTGGAAGCTCCAGGCAGTGACGCCCGGGAGCCTCGCCGTCTACGTCTCCGTCGTGCCGGACGTCGCCGCCGGCCGGCGGCCGGTGAACGGGCCGGCGATCCAGCTGGCCGTCACCCAGCGTCGGACGCTGAACTCCGGCGGGGTTCTTCCGCTGGCGGTCGGGATGCCCGTCCTGCTCGGCGTGCTCAGCCTGGGCATCCGACTCCGTAGGCGCCGCTAGCTCGAGGTCATGACACGACTTTGGAGGTATACGCGATGAACACCGGCCTCAAGGCCAGCCTCTCCGCCGCAGCCGCCCTGCTTCTGCTCTTGGCGACGGCATGCAGTGGTGACTCCGGTTCAGAGGCGGTCGCCGATGCCGGGGCCGCGAATCGCGAGATCAGCGCGCGGGACTTCGACCCCGCGAACTTCGACCGGTCGACGACGATCGACAAC
>DASQWH010000161.1:0-5060 GCA_035640335.1 Gaiellaceae bacterium
AGCTGCTCCGCGCTCACGAGATCCTCCTCGGGATCGGGGCGCGTCCGGCCGCGGCGATCGTCGCGCGCACGCTCCGCGAGCGGGGCGTCCGCGTCGCCCGCGGCCCGCGCGCCGAGACGCGTGAGCATCCGGCGGGGCTGACCAAGCGCGAGCTCGAAGTGCTGGGCCTCGTGGCCGAAGGCCTGACGAACGCGGAGATCGCCACACGGCTCGTCATCTCCGAGAAGACGGTCGGCCACCACGTGTCGTCCATCCTCGGCAAGCTCGGCGTCGGCAGCCGCTACGAGGCAGCGAAGGTCGCGTCGCAAGATAGGGAGCTCGCCGCGCCAAGATAGGGAGCGCGGCCGATGCGGCCGGTACGGGGCCGGGCCTAGCGTCACTCCAGGCAATCGAAAGGAGGACGCAATGCCCCGGTACATGGTCGAGCGCACGTTCCCCGACGGGCTCGGGATCCCCTCCGACGCGGACGGCGCGCGCGCCTGCATGTCCGTCGTCGACAACAACGCCGACGCGGGCGTGACGTGGCTCCACTCGTACGTCACCGAGGACAAGCGCAAGACGTTCTGCATCTACGACGGGCCGACCCCGGAGGCGATCCGGCAGACGGCGGCCCGCAACGGCCTCCCGGTCGACACGATCGTGCCCGTGCGCGTGCTCGACCCTTACTTCCACCACGCGTAGGAGGAGAGATGAAGCTCAAGCGTTTCGTCATCGCACTGTTCGTCGTCGTCCCGCTTGCGGCAGCCGGACTGGCGCTCGCGGCGGGCGTGTTCGACGGGGCGCGGCAGGCGACTGCCCGCTTCCACCCGCTGCACCACGCACAGGCCGCCGGCTACCAGGAGTTCAGGGACGCGCAGGGCACCGCCTGCATCGAGCTCCCCGGAACCGGCGCGATGGGCGTCCACTACGTGAACGGCTCGCTCGTCGGCGACGCCGTGCTCGACGTCCGCCGGCCCGAGGCGCTCGTCTACGAGCGGCGAGGCGGAAACATGCACCTCGTCGCACTGGAGTACATCGTCTTCAAGAGCGTCTGGGAGGCGGCCGGCAACCAGCAGCCGCCCAGGCTCTTCGGCCGGGAGTTCGACCTCACACCTGAACCGAACCGGTTCGGGATCCCGGCGTTCTACGCCCTCCACGCGTGGGCCTGGAAGGTCAATCCGCGCGGCGACTTCTTCGCCTGGAACCCGCGGGTCGACTGCTAGGGGCTAGTTACGTCCGGCTCGCCGCAGGCCTGACAGCCAGGCCTGCGGCAGCCGGCGCCTTGCGGTCCTGAGCGCCTCGCGCACAGCGATCGGGACGCCTTCGCCGTGGCCGCCCTGGCCGTGGCCGCAGAGGACGTGGAGCGGCTCGAGGCTCCCGAGCTGCCGCGGCGGGAAGAGGCGCAGGAGCGGGTGCACGGCGACCGGCTCGTCGCCGGCCCGGAAGTAGTCGGCCGTGCCCAACGCGTCGCCCACGACGAGGATCCGCTCGGGCGCGAACCAGAGCGCGACCTCCTTCCAGGCCCTGCGTTGGGCGACCGGAACGACCTCGAAGGGCGCGCCGTCGACGCCGTCGACAGGCGTCACGTGCAGCGGCACGCCGAGCCGGTCCGCCCAGGCGGCGCAGTCCCGCTCGTGCCGGTCGAGGAGCTGGACGACGCCGGCCGGCTCGCCGAGCGCCCGGACGCGCTCCTCGACGCCGTCGCCGTCGAGCGCGTCCGTCAGCCACACCCGCCCGCCGACGGCGACCGCGTGCGAGGTGCGCTCCATGTACTCCGGCTCGGCCGGCTGCCAGCCGAAGCCGTGCTCGAACTCGTCGAGGAAGAGGACCTGCATCAGCGGAAGAGGTCGCGCTCGGCGGGCATGACGAGGTCGCGGGCAGCGCCGTCTCCGGAGAGCGTGAGGCCGCGCACGATCGCGACGGGCACGCCGTCTATCTTGCCCTTGACGAGCTCGGCGGCGGCGGCGATCTCGTCGGCGACGGCGATCTCGGTCGTGCGCAGCTCATAGCCCGAGGCGTCGCGGACGCCGCGTAGGTCAAGGAGCGGCGCGAGGCCGGCGACGCCGATCGCGACGTCGGTCGTCCCGCGCCGCCACGGCCGGCCGAAGGAGTCGCTGACGATCACGGCCACTCCGAGCGCGTCGTGGAGCCGTCGCGCCGACGCGTCTGGGTCGGCGGGCAGAAGGACGAGCGTGCCCGCCTCTGGCGCGTTCGACGCGTCGACCCCGGCCGAGGCGCAGACGAAGCCGTGCGCGGTCTCGGCGATGACGAGGTCGCCGCGCCTGCGCACGACCCGCTTCGCCTCGCGCAGGATGACCTCGAGCTTGTCCTCGCCGGCGACGACGCGGCCCTCCGCCTTCGAGACGACCTTGTGCGAGACGACGAGCACGTCGCCGGGCTCGAATGTCGTCGCCGCAGCGAGCAGGGCCGCGAGGTCGTCTCCTGGGCGCACCTCGGGCAGCCCGGTAACCGGAATGACGCGGAGTTCGCTCAGGGCAGGCCGGTCACGCGGAGCCCCGCGTGCGTCTTGTAGCGCCGATTCACGTTCAGGAGCACCGAGGTCATCGCCTCGAGGCCGCGCGAGTTGGCGAGCGGACCGGCGTCGATCGCGCGGCCCGCGACGAGTTGCGAGCCGAGCTCGAGGGCCGGGTTTTTCGCGGCGTCGTCGTCCCCGCAGACGAAGACGTCCTCGTCGGGCGGCCGCCGGGCCGCGATGTTGCCTGCGCTCAGCGACTGCAGCCCCGACGCGACAGGCGCCTCGACCAGCTCGGCGATTTCCTCGGCGAGCGAGCGCGCGTCGCGGCCGGGCTCGACGCCCTTCCGGGTGAAGCGCAGGTCGCTCGCCACACAGAGCAGCGGGGTCGCACCAAGGATCGGCGCAAGCGTGCGGACGGTCTCGATCGCTGCGCTCGACGGGACTGCCAGGACAACGAGGTCGGCACCTGACACCGCGTCTTCGTTCGACTTCCCCTGGACCCCGAAGACCGTCGCGAGCTCGTGAGCGCGCTTGGCGTCGCGGGAGCCGATGACGACGTCGTGCCCGAGCGCGGCCAGTCGTTCCGTGAGCGGGCGGCCGAAGGCGCCGGTGCCGCCCACGATCGCGACCCTCATCGCGGGACCGCTGCCGCTTCGAGCACGGCGTGGGCGAGGCCGGCGCGGGCGCGCTCGTCTCGCATCAGCGTGGCGGCGACGATCGGCCGGACGCCGAGCTCCTCGACCGCACCGGCTTGGTGCGCATCCTGCTCGTCGAGGACGAGCGCGTCGACGAAACCTTCGTAGCGGGCGGCGACGTGCGCGGCGCTCGTGCCGCCGGCGAACCGCTCGAGCATCTGTGCCGCGGGCCCTTTGACGGTCTGCCCGCCGATGAGCGGGCTGACGGCCACGGCCGGCGCGCTGCGGTCGACGAGCGCCTTCCGGATCTGCTCGATCGCAAGGATTGGGCCGACGCTGAGGTACGGGTTGCTCGGGGCGATCACGATTAGGCGGGCTGCCTCGAGCGCCTCGACGACGCCGGGCGCCGGCTCGGCAGCCCCTTCATAGCGGACTCCCGTAGCCTCGTCGCGGTGGCCGCGGCCGACGTACCACTCCTGGAACGGAAAGGTCCCGGCGCGGGTCTCGATCATCGTCCTCAGCCGGTCGTCCGTCGCCGGCAGGACGGTCGCGCCGATCCCCAGCTTCTCCGTGATGCTCGCCGTCACACGTGAGAGCGGCACGAAGGCGCGCAGTGCCCGAGTGCGGACGAGATGCATCGCGAGGTCGCGGTCGCCGAGCTGGAACCATGTCTCGCCGCCGAGGGCCTCGACGGCCTCGAGCGCGTTCCAGGTCTCGTCCTTGCGACCCCACCCGCGCTCCTCGTCGTCGATCCCCGCGAGCGCGTAGACGATCGAATCGATGTCGGGGGAGACGTGGAGCGAGAGGATCTCTTCGTCGTCGCCCACGTTGGCGATGACGGTCAGGTCGATGCCCGCCTCCGCCAGCGCCTTCGCCATGCGCGCGCCGCCGAACCCTCCCGCCAGGAGCACGACCTTCACGCGGCCGCCCCCGTGAGCGCTTCGCGCGTGTGCCGGCCGACCCGGTCCGCGATCCGCTCCAGGTCGGCCTCGGTGTCGACGTCGTCCTCGAGGCCGGGCCGAATCACGAGCGCCGAGGGCACGCCGAGCTGCGAGGCGTGCGAGCGAAACTCCTCCGCGCTGCCCGGGCCGTAGAGCGGCGCGAACAGTGCGGGACGGCTGAGGCCGAGCGCGTTCGTCGTCCCGTCGCCAGCGGGAGCGACGGCGAGGCCGTCCTCGGGCACGGCATCGAGCAAGGCGCGCACGTCGTCGGCGGTTAGGCACGGGAGGTCGGCGTTGACGACGAGCACGGGCTCCTCGGGAAGGCTCGTCAGGACACCCTCGACGGCCGCACCCTGGCCGCCAGCAGAGGTCTCGACGATCGGCTCGGCGACTTCCGAGCACGCGGCGACGACGTCGCGGAGCATCGCCTCGGCCAGCGCCTCGCGCCGTTCGGGCGGCAGACGTGTCTTGCCCGCGTGGAAGGGAACGACGATGGCAGGCATGCCGCGGAGAGACTATCCCCCGACCGTGGAAACGCAGGAGCTCTCGAATGCCGCGATCGCGGACACGCTCGAGGCGTTCGCGTCCGCGCTCGACCTCGCCGGCGCCAGCTTCTACACCGCACGCGCGTACCGGCGGGCAGCCGAGCTGATCCGAGAGACGAAGGCGCCGATCGCGGAGCTCGTGCGGTCAGGGCGGGTGCGGGAGCTGCGGGGCGTCGGGCCCGGGATCGAGACGCGGCTGCGCGAGCTCGTCGAGACGGGACAGCTCGCGGAGCTCGAGGAGCTGAAGGGCGAAGTGGCGCCGGAGCTCGTCGGGCTGGGCCGGCTCCTCGGGCTGGGGCCGAAGCGGGCGGTCGAGATCGGGCGAGCTCTCGGCGTGCGGACGGCGGACGAGTTTCGTGCCGCCGTGGCGGAGGGCCGTCTCGCGAACGTGCCCGGGGTCGGGCCGAAGACCGAGGCGCAGATCGTCGCCGGCCTCGAGCGCGAGCAGCGGCCACGGCCGCGGCGCGGAATGTTGCTCAACCGC
>DASQWH010000162.1:0-3794 GCA_035640335.1 Gaiellaceae bacterium
CGCTTCGGGCTACCGGCGGGTCTACTGCTGCGCCGAGGTGGACGACGCCCTGGCGCTGCGAGCCGAGCTGGGCGAGGGGCTGCTCGGAGGCGAGAGGAGCGCGGTGCGGATCGAGGGCTTCGACGTCGGTGCCTCGCCGCGGGAGTTCGTCGACGAGCCGCGCACGGAGACCGTGATCTTCTCGACGACGAATGGGACGCGCGCGATCCTCGCCGCGGCCGGCCGCTGCGGTGAGGTGCTGCTCGGGAGCCTGCTGAACCTCGACGCCGTCGTCGCGGCGGTACGCGAGCGTGGGGAGGATGTGGCTGTTCTGTGCGCGGGCTTCCAGGGCACCTTCGCCCTGGACGACGCCTACTGCGCCGGGCGGATCGTGCAGCTGCTCGGCGGCGAGCCGCGCGACGCGGCGAAGGCGGCTGAGCTGATCGCGGGCTCGTTCTCGGATGCGCACACGGCGCTCCTCGCGCGCACGTATGGCCCGCCGGGGCTCGAGGAGGACATCGCTTTCTGTGCGCAGGAGAACGTCCTTGACGTCGTCCCGCGCTTCATGCGCATGCGCGGGCCGGCCGCGGAGATCGCCGCGTGAAGGTGCTCGGCGTCCGCTGGGTGGGCGTCGCGACCGCGCGGCACGAGGAGATGGTCGCCTTCCTGCGCGACGTGCTCGGACTCTCCGTCGCCTTCGGGGAGCCTGCGACCGCCGAGCTCTCGTTCCCGAGCGGCGACCGGATCCAGGTGTTCGGCCCTGGGCACCGGTACTTCGAACGCTTCGGGGACGCGTCAGGGCCGGTTCCGCTGTTCGAGGTCGACGATGTCCACGCCGCACGACAGGAGCTCGAGGCTGCAGGAGTCGAGCTGCTCGGCGAGATCGAACGCGACGACGAGTGGGAGTGGATCGACTTCCGGGCACCCGACGGCAACGCGTACGAGCTCGCCAGCCCGCGGCGCGCTCAGTAAAGAAGAGTGATCAAGCCTGCAAGGTTGTGCGGCCCGAACCGGCCGGCTCGAAGCGTCGCGAACATGCGGCGGCCATCCTCTGCTTGTCTCGAGACGATGATCAGCTGCTTGCGATCGGTCCAGACGCCGATCGCGGGCGAAGGTGCCGTTTGGGACCGCCGGCCGAGCGCGACGACGCGAGCCGGGAACCGCGCCGAGATCTCGCTCGCCGTCGGCACCTCGCGTGCCATGGCCTTGCGGATCGCGCGCATCTCGGGAGTTCGGAGAAAGAGCGCAAGGTCGCGAGCGGCTGCTTTCTCCGCAAAGAAGCGGCGGCCCAACGGCGTGAACGAGAACTCGACGGTGTCGTGCATTCCGCGCGCGTCGTTCCAGCGCTGGCCGTACGTTCCCCGCACGCTGCAGACGTCGAAGGGCGGCCGGGCAGCGCCGTGGCTGAATCTCGCCATGGTGACGAACGTGCGCATCTCCAGCCCGAAGTCCCCGTATGCGCCTGACCCGAGCTCCTCCCACTGTCCGGCGCCGTAGGCGACGCTCGCGCAGCTGATGGGGACTCTGGGATCGGACGTCACGGGCCGAACGAGCCGATAACCGCGGCTCGCAGTCGACGTGAACCGAACCGCGACGAGGCCCGACCCGTAGACGTCGACGGTCGCGGCAGGCGCCTCTGCGTGCTGGAGCGGGGCTTGTTTCGGCAGTGGCGGCAATCGACGCCGCCGCGGAGGGACGACCCTACGCCGTGTACGAACGGGCCACGGCCCGAGAGGCAGACGCTCTCGGTACACCTGGTCGCCGGAGTCGTCGAAGGCCGCGATCGCCGTCCACTCGCGGTCTGGAGGTCGCTCGAAGACGTACGTCCGGCCCGCGACGCGAGTTTTGAAGGCATCGCCGTCCTTCTCGACCAGGCCCACGGTCGCGACGCCCTCGCCGGCGAGCCCGGAGACCCGGAACACGCGTGGCCGTCGGTCGCCGGTTTTGAAGTGCATAACCGCGTCGACCGTGATTGGTCGCTTCGGCGTGGGGAGGAGGCGCTGACCACAGCCGATCATCCCGATGTGGCTCCGGCCGCCTCCGTACTCACGGTACCCGCGGACAGAGCCGGAGGCGAGGCAGTCCATGCCGCTGGGAAACGACACCTTCCAGTACAGACGCGTCCCGTTGTTCGCGATCTCCTCGATCGTCGGCTCGCCGTCGAGGCAGCGCTTCTCGGGGGGCCTGCCACGATGGGTCACGAGGTCGACACGGCGGCACATGCTGTAGATCAGGGCCTCGCGGTCGGCCCGGCTCAGGCTGGCAACCGAAACAGGCTTGCCCTCGTCGCGAAAGAGCCCGACGATCCTCCCTGCCAGGCCAAACGGAACCATCACGGCAAGCCCGGCCACGACAACGAATCCGAGCACCGTCACGGTCACGAGCTTGCGGCGACGGCCGCCTCGGCTGGCGCGCGCGAGGACGTCAGACCACGCGCCCTGCTCGCCGTCGAACGGCGCGACGAGTCGTTCGAGCGCTTCGGTCACCGGAGTGTCCTTCACTGCGGGATCTCCTGGAGCAGACCGCGGAGACGCTCGCGTGCGGTGCTCAGGGTGACGCCGACGGTGCCGGGGGCAATGTCGAGTGCGTCCGCGATCGTGCGGTAGTCGAGGTCGGCGTAGTAGCGCAGGAAGAGAACGAGGCGCTGCCGCTCGGGCATGAGCGCCAGTGCAGCCCGCACGTACGCATCGCTGTCGTCCTCGGGCGTCCCGTTCGAGGTGGCTGCTGTGTACGCGGTCGGTGTCTCCGTTCGCTTGCGGAGCTGTCCTCGCGCGGTGTTGACGACTACCCGCCAGAGCCAGGCCTCGAGGGGGCCCTCGCCGCGAAACGTCTTGCGCTTCCGGACGGCGATCGCAAACCCCTCCTGAACGGCGTCGCGGCCGGCTTCGCGCGAGCCGACGATCGCAGCCGCGACGCGACGGAACTCAGCCAGTCGCCTGCGGTAGACGAGCTCTATCTCGGCCAGGCTCGCTCCCTCGGAAGCTTCCATCCACCCGTATCGACGGTGTGGATCCCAAGATTTCTTCACCCGGAGAACCGTAGGGCACTTGACAAGCGAACGTGCGTTCGTGTAGAACATGCGTTCGTATGGTGGCGTGCATCCTCATCCCGGGCTTCGAGCTCCGCGCGGCGCTCCGCGCGACGCCGAGCCTCGCACTCCGGCCGGCCGCGCTCGCGCCCGCCGAGGGAGAGGAGCCGCTGATCGGTTCCGTCACCGCGGCGGCTGAGGCGAAAGGGGTCAAGCCGGGCATGCGCATGGGGGAAGCCCTGGCCACGTGCCCCGATCTCGTCCTCGTCGAACAGGACCCGGCCGCCGCGGAGACGGCGTGGGAAGAGATCGTGCGCCGGCTCGAGGACGCGGGCTTCTCCGTCGAAAGTGACGGTCTCGGATGCGCCTACTTCGAGACACGCGGCGTCGAGCGTCTCTACGGCGGTGTGGAGGCGGCGCTCACGCGCGCCCTCGCCGCCGTCAGCTCTGCCTGGGATCCACGCGCGGGCGCGGCCGGGCGCCGGTTTGCCGCTCTCGCGGCGGCGAACGTCGCGCGCCCCGGGCAGGTTCTCATCGTTGCCGACGAGCGCACGCGCGACTTCCTCGCGCCGCTCCCGATCTCGCTGCTCCCACTGGCCGAGCAGCGGCGCCGGGAGCTCGAGGAGCTCGGCGTGCGCCGTGTGGGCGAGCTTGCTGGGCTTCCCGGGGGCGCCGTAGCCGAACGATTGGGGCCGGACGGGCGGCGCTCCTGGAGCCTGGCGAGAGGGAAGGGGAAGGGACGCGTGCATGGGCGCCGGCCCGTGGAGGAGCTGGCGCAGGGGATCGA
>DASQWH010000163.1:0-24151 GCA_035640335.1 Gaiellaceae bacterium
GCGTTCGGCTTCGCGGCGGCGACGGCGATCGGCGGCGGCTCTTCCGGAAGCGAGTACAGGCGCGCCTGCTCGACGTCGTAGAACTCGCCGCGGTGCGTCTGGTAGCCGCCTTCCCAGAGCAGCCGAATGATCTCGATCGCCTCCTCGAGCATGCCCAGCCGCTCGTCGGGGGCCGGCCAGCCCTCGCCGACGACGTGCTCGTTCAGGTTCTCGCCGGCGCCGAGGCCGAGGAAGAAGCGGCCCTGCATCATCAGCGCCGCGGTCGCCGCGGCGTGCGCGACGATCGCCGGGTGGATGCGGATCGTCGGGCACGTGACACCCGTGCCGAGCCGGAGCCGCTCGGTCGCGCCGGCGATGCCGCCGATCACGCTCCACACGAACGGGCTCTGGCCCTGGCTGTCCGTCCAGGGATGGAAGTGGTCGGAGATCATCGCGAACTCGAAGCCCGTCTCCTCGGCCCGGCGAGCCAGGTCGACGAGCTCGCGCGGCCCGTGCTCCTCGCTCGACAGCGCGTAGCCGAACTCGGCCATCAGAACGTTGCATCCCGCGCGCCCGTGGCAATCAAACCGAGCACGAACGCGGCCACGACCAGCCGGTAGAGGACGAACGGCGAGTAGTCGTGCCGCCGCACGTAGCCGAGCAGCACGTCGATCGCGACGAACCCGCTGGCCGCCGCGGCGAGCATGCCGACGACGAACGGCCCCGTGCTCCCCGCGGGCAGGTCGGCGAGCAGCACGTCCGTCACGCCCTTGTAGACGACCGCGCCGAGCGTGACCGGCACGAGCAGCAGGAACGAGAAGCGTGCGGCCGACTCGCGGTCGAGCCCGAGGAAGCGGCCGGCCGAGATCGTCACGCCCGAGCGGGAAACACCGGGCATCAGACTCAGCGCCTGGGCAGCGCCCACGGCGAGGCCTTCGCGGAGCGAGAGGCTGTCCATCTCGCGCCGCTCGGGCACCCGGTCGGCGACCCAGAGCACGACGCCGAAGAGCCCGAGCAGGATCGCGATCTGCCAGGGCTCGCCGAGGTGGTCCTCGATGAAGCTCTCGCCGGCCGCTCCCGCCACGACTGCGGGGATCGTCGCGACGACGACCAGCCACGCCACTTGCTCCTCCGGCTCGCGCACGGCCCGCGCGCCCACCGAGCGGGACCACGCCGTGACGAGCCGTACGAGGTCGTCCCAGAAGTACGAGACGACAGCGACGAGCGTCCCGAGGTGCAGCGCGACGTCGAACGTCTTGTTGAACTCGTCGTGCTCCTCCAGGTAGCGCCAGTCCGCGAGCCAGGGCACGAGGATGAGGTGGCCTGACGACGAGATCGGGAGCAGCTCGGTCAGCCCCTGGACGATGCCGAGCACGAGCGCCTGCCAGTCGGACAGCGCACCCGAGCGCTCGCCGACCCGAAGTGCCGCGAGCAGCACGGCGAGGCCGAGCGCCGCGCCGGCCAGGACGTAGATGCCGACCCGCGCCCGCATCGGGCGGGGATTGAATCAGCCGCCGCTGTCGGACAGGTCGTTCACGCGCCGCTCGATCTCGTCGCGGATTGGCCGGATGTCCTCGACGGGCAGGCCGAACGGGTCGTCCAGGTTCCAGTCGAGGTACTTCTTGCCGGGCAGCACCGGGCACGCGTCCTCGCCGCAGCCCATCGTTACGACGACGTCGGCCCACTCGACATCCGCCTCGTCGATTGGCTTCGGGCTGCGGCCGCTGAGGTCGATCCCGACCTCGGCCATAGCCTCCTTCACGTTCGGCTCGATCTCGTGCCACGGGCGACTGCCTGCCGAGCGCGCCTCGTGCCCGGCTCGCTCGGCGAAGGCCTGGGCCATCTGCGAGCGGCCGGAGTTCCCGACGCAGACGAAGTAGACGTTCATTTCGCCTCGGCTTCGAGCTTGTAGCCGACGCCGTAGCGCGTGTGGATGAAGTTGTGGCGCGACGAGCGCCGGTCGATCTTGTCGCGGAGCCTGCGCACGTACACGTCGACGGTCCGGTCGCGGTGGGTTTCGCGGCGGCCCCAGATCTTCTGCAGCAGCTCGTCGCGCGTGGTGACGCGGCCACGTTCCAGCGCGAGCGTGTAGAGGAGCCGAAACTCGGTCGGCGTCAGCTCGGCGCTCTCGCCGTCGACGTAGGCCTGTACCTGAAGCGGGTCGATGCGCAGCTCCTCGATCTCAATCGGCTCGCCGCGCGGCGCCTCCTGAGCCCGCACTCCGCGGCGGGCGGCCGCGCGCACGCGGGCGACGAGCTCCTTCATCGAGAACGGCTTGACGAGGTAGTCGTCCGCACCGAGCTCGAGGGCGTGCACACGGTCGTGCTCGGTTCCGCGTGCGCTGACGACGACGATCGGCGTGCCGATGCCCTCCGCCCGCGCCGTCTCGATCAGACTCCAGCCATCCCGTTCCGGGAGCATCAGGTCGAGCACGCACACGTCCGGGTTCTCATAGCGAAGGCGCGCGAGCCCGACGTCGCCCTTCGGCACCCACAGCGGGTCGAAGCCGGCGGCGGCGAGGTGCTCGGCCATGCCCTTCCCGATCACCTCGTCGTCCTCGACGATGAGGACTCGCGCCATAGTGGCTCAATAATGACCTTCGAGGAGCGGGCTGCGGGTGCACCCGTGGTGAGCAAGTGGTGAACGTGTGGTGACAGACGAAGCAGGCACGGGCGAGACGTACGAGGACCTACGGGCCGGGTTCACGGCCGTCGTGTCGCACGAGCTGCGCACGCCGCTGGCGCGCGTTCTGGCACTCCTCGACTCCAGTTCCTTGACGGGGACAGACCCCGCGAAAGTTCTGTCACAGATTCGTGCCGAGATCGAGGAGATGAGCGAGCTCGTCGACGACGTTCTCTTTCTCGCCGAGCTGGAGAGCGGGAGAGCAGTCGTTGCGCTCAGGGCGGTGACGGCGTTGCCCGAGCTCCAGCGCCTCGCCGAGGAGTACCGCGAGCGGGCGGAGCGGGCCGCGGTGCGGATCGAGGTCGAGGGTGACCCGGACGCGAAGGTGCCGCTGCGGAGGCGCATGCTCTGCGTCGTCGCCGAGAACCTGATCGCGAACGCGCTGCGGTACGCAGGCCCTGGCAGCACGCTCCGCCTGACCGTCGAGAGTCACGAGTCCGCGGTCGTCTTCACCGCGGCCGACAACGGCACCGGTGTCACTGAGGAGCACCTCGTGCGGATCTTCGAGCGGTTCTACCGCGGCGACCGCGCCCGCAGCTCGCACGGCACGGGGCTCGGCCTGGCGATCGTCAAGCACGTCGTCACCGCCGCCGGAGGGTCGGTCGAGGCTCAGCACGCCGATGGCGGCGGCCTCGTGATCCGCTGCGCCTTCCCGGCCGGTGTCTGACACCAGCCTGTAACCGGCGAGTCACCACCTTTCAGCCCATCGGCCCGCGCCGCGCACGAAGACTGGCAGCGAACCGAAACTCCGATCAGGGGAGGATGGATGAAGCACAGACTCGCGATCGCAATCGCCGCGGCGTTGGCCGTTGCGGCGCTTGCCGCGGCTGCGGGAACCGCGAGCGGCTCGAAGCTCAGGGGCACGATCACCGCGGACGGCTCGAGCACGGTCGGCCCGTACGCGACCGCGGCGGCCGAGGGCTTTCAGCGCAAGCACCCGAGCGTGAAGATCACCGTGGGGATCTCGGGGACGGGCGGCGGCTTCGAGCGCTTCTGCCGCGGCGAGACCGATCTCTCGAACGCCTCGCGCCCGATCAAGGGCTCCGAGCACACGAAGTGCGCGGACGCGGGGATCAAGTACATCGCGTTCACCGTGGCGAACGACGGAATCGCGATCGTCACGAACCGGTCGAACACGTGGGCGAAGTGCCTCACGGTCGAGCAGCTGAAGAAGATGTGGGGGCCGGGCTCGAAGGTCGACAACTGGAACGAGGTCGACGCGAGCTTCCCGGACGTCAGCCTGAAGCTCTTCGGACCGGGCACCGACTCCGGCACGTTCGACTTCTTCACCGAGAAGATCAACGGCAGGGCGCGCGCGAGCCGCACCGACTACTTCCCGAGCGAGGACGACAACATCATCGTCCAGGGGGTCTCGGGCGAGCGAGGCGGCCTCGGCTACTTCGGCCTCTCGTACTACACCGAGAACAAGAGCCGGCTCAATCTCGTCAAGGTCAACTCGGGCCGCGGCTGCGTCGCCCCGACGATCAAGACCGTGCAGGCGAAGACGTACAAGCCGCTCTCGCGGCCGCTCTTCATCTACGTGAAGCGCACGTCCTTCCGCCGCGCCGAGGTGCGCTCCTTCCTCGGCTACATCCTCAACAACGAGCGGGCAATTGCGCGCCGAGCCCGTTTCGTATCCCTGACCGACGCGCAGCTCGAGCTCGCCCGGGACAAGTTCCGCGGCGCGCTCAGGAGGTAGGGGCCGGAACCTGACACCAGAACGTCACCAGACGTTCACAACACCGTGACCCTGGCCCGGGGCGCCGACGGCAAGACTCAGGCCGTGCCGCCCCGGATCCTCCTTTTCGCGGGCCTCGTCCTGGCGTTGCTCGCGGCCGGCTGCGGGCGAAGCGGCGACGACGGCGGCGAGTCGAGCGGCGGGAGCCAGTCCGGCACGATCGTCGCCGACGGCTCGAGCACGGTCGGCCCCTTCGTCTCGACGGCGGCCGAGAAGTTCCGCGCCGAGGAGCCCGACGTCAAGGTCACGGTCGGCATCTCCGGCACCGGCGGCGGCTTCGAGCGCTTCTGCCGCGGCGAGACCGATCTCTCGAACGCCTCGCGCGCGATCGAGCCGGACGAGGTCGACAAGTGCAAAGACGAGGGCGTCCAGTACGTCGAGCTGCAGGTCGCGAACGACGGGATCGCGAACATCGTCAACGAGCAGAACACGTGGGCGAAGTGCCTGCCGCTCGCTCAGCTCAAGAAGATCTGGAACCGCGGCTCGAAGGTCGACAGCTGGAACGACGTCGATCCGAAGTACCCGAACGAGAAGTTGACGCTCGCGGGCCCGGGGACGGACTCGGGCACCTTCGACTTCTTCACGAAGGAGATCAACGGCGAGGAAGGCGTCAGCCGCACCGACTACCAGCCGAGCGAGGACGACAACATCATCGTCCAGGCCGTCGCGGGCGACAAAGGCGGGCTCGGGTATCTCGGGCTCTCGTACTACGAGGAGAACACCGGGAAGCTCAACGCCGTCGCCGTCGATGCGGGCTCCGGCTGCGTCGAGCCGACTCGCGAAACCGTGCAGAGCGGCAAGTACAAGCCGCTGTCGAGGCCGCTCTTCGTCTACGTGAAGAAGAGCTCGCTCGAGCGGGCAGAGGTGAAGGCGTTCCTCCAGTTCATGCTCGACCACCAGGAAGAGATCGCGGGCAACCTGTTCGTGCCCCTGACGGACGCCCAGCTCGCGAAGGCTCGCCAGGCCCTGCCAGCCTCGGGCTCCAAGTACTGACGGTGTCGTCGGTCGAGGTCGGCGCCGCCGCCCCCGCTCTGCGGGCGACCCGCAGGCGCTACGGCGAGGACCTGATCAAGCTCCTGCTCGCGCTCTGCGCGTTCGTCTCGGTTGCGACGACGATCGGAATCGTCGTCGCGCTGCTACTGCCGGCGCTCGAGTTCTTCCGGGACGTGAGCGTCGTCGACTACCTGACGGGCAAGAACTGGGCGCCGCTCTTCGAGCCACCGCAGTTCGGCGTCCTCCCGCTCATCGCGGGCACGTTCGTCGTGACGTTCTGGGCCTGCCTCGTCGCGATCCCATTCGGCCTCGGAGCCGCGATCTACCTCAGCGAGTACGCCCGCCCCCGCACGCGCGCGCTCCTGAAGCCGCTGCTCGAGCTCCTGGCTGGGATCCCGACCGTCGTCTTCGGCTACTTCGCGCTGACGTTCGTGACGCCGTTCCTGCGCGACCTCGGCATCCAAGTGGAGATCTTCAACGGGCTCAGCGCGGGCCTGGTGATGGGCGTGATGATGCTGCCGATCGTCGCCTCGCTCTCCGAGGACGCGATGTCTGCGGTGCCGCGCGACCTGCGCGACGGCGCCTACGCGCTCGGTTCGAGCAAGTTCCAGGTCTCGACGCGGATCGTCGTGCCGGCCGCGGTCTCGGGGATCATCGCCTCGTTCGTGCTCGCGATCTCCCGTGCCGTCGGCGAGACGATGATCGTGCTGATCGCGGCCGGGCAGCTGCCGAACCTGACCTTCGACCCGCGCCAGGCGGTCGAGACGATGACGGCGTTCATCGCCGCGACCGCGCAGGGCGATGTCGCCCAGGACTCGGTCGAGTACAGGACGATCTTCGCCGTCGGCCTGACGCTCTTCGTGATCACGCTCGCAATGAACCTCGTCGCGATCGCTCTCGTGCGGCGCTTCCGCGAGGAATACGAGTGAGGCGCCGCGGCCGCGACTTGCGAGGTGGGCTCTTCCAGCTGCTGCTCCTGGTCTCGCTCGGGGTCGCACTGCTCACGCTCGGCACGCTGCTTGCGCAGGTCTTCGTGAAGGGCGCGTCCTTCCTCGATCCGCTGCTGTTCACCGACCCGCCGTCGAGCGATCCGGAGCAGGCTGGCGCACGGCCCGCGATCCTGGCCACGCTGTATCTGGGCGTGATGCTCGTGCTCTTCACTGTGCCGCTCGGGGTCGGCACCGCGGTCTACCTCGAGGAGTACGCGGATCGCGAGCGCTGGTACAACCGCTTGCTCGAGGTGAACATCCAGAACCTCGCGGCCGTCCCTTCGATCGTCTACGGGATCCTCGGGCTCGCGTTCATCGTCCGTGGGCCGCTCGCCCTCGGCCCGGTTCTGCTGGCTGGCGGGCTGATCCTGACGCTGCTCGTCCTGCCGACGGTGATCATCGCCGCGCGCGAGGCGATCCGCGCCGTCCCGAGCTCGATCCGCGAGGGCGCCTACGCGCTCGGCGCCACCCGCTGGCAGGTCGTTTCGCGCCAAGTTCTGCCGGCGGCGATCCCGGGAATCGCGACGGGCTCGATCCTCGCGCTGTCCCGCGGGATCGGCGAGACGGCGCCGCTGCTGATGATCGGGGCCGTCGCCTACATCGCCTTCGACCCCACGCCGACCAGCCAGTTCACCGCGTTGCCGGTGCAGATCTACAACTGGACGAAGCTGCCCGCCGAGGACTTCAAGCTGCTGGCGGCCTCGGCGATTATCGTACTGCTCGGGATGCTCCTGACGCTGAACGCGTTGGCGATCTGGCTCCGCAACCGCTACCAGCGCCGATGGTGAGCGCGACGCCGGTCCGCATCGAGGGCATCGCCGCGGAGCGCCCTCCGACGGGGACGCGCGAGGTCGTCTTCGACGTGGACGAGCTGACCGTCACGTACGACGACTCGCCCGCGATCCAGAACGTCTCGTTCGAGGTCTACCGCAACTTCGTGACCGCGATCATCGGCCCCTCCGGGTGCGGAAAGAGCACGTTCATCCGCTGCCTGAACCGGATGAACGACCTCATCCCCGGTGCCGAGGTGCACGGCCACGTCCAGTACCACGGGCAGGACCTCTACGGTGCCCAAGTCGATCCCGTCGAGGTGCGGAAGCGGATCGGCATGGTTTTCCAGAAGCCGAACCCGTTCCCGAAGTCGATCTACGACAACACGGCGTTCGGCCCCCGTGTGCTCGGCATGACGGACGCCCTCGACGAGCGCGTCGAGCGCGCGCTCCAGCAGGCGGCGCTCTGGGACGAGGTCAAGGACCGGCTCAAGCGAAGCGCCCTCAGCCTCTCCGGCGGCCAGCAGCAGCGGCTCTGCATCGCGCGCTGCCTCGCCGTCGAGCCGGATGTAATCCTCATGGACGAGCCCGCCTCCGCCCTCGACCCGATCGCCACGACGCGGATCGAGGACCTCATGCACGAGCTGAAGAAGGACTACACGATCGTGATCGTCACGCACAACATGCAGCAGGCGGCGCGTGTTGCCGACATGACGGCTTTCTTCAGCGTCGACCGGCTCGATAGCGGCGACCGCACAGGCGTCCTCGTCGAGTACGACGCGACGCCGAGGATCTTCACGCAGCCGTCCGACAAGCGCACCGAGGACTACGTGACGGGGCGGTTCGGATGAGCTCGCTCGCGTTCCTGGCGCGTCGCTGGCGGTGCGAGGCCGGAGGGGACAGTGCTCGATCGCACGGCCCCGGAGCGCATCGTGCCGTCAGCGGCGCGAGCGCTTCGCGGAGCCCGGCTTCGCCGGGCGCGAGCGAAGGGCGGCCAGGGACGTGAGGGTCACCTTGCAACAGGAGCTCGACCAGCTCCAGGCCGCGTTGCAGGAGGAAGGCGACCTCGCCCTGCGCGCGGTGCGCGGCTCGATCAACGCGCTGCGCGACAGCGACCCCGAGCTCGCCGACGAGGTGATCGCCTTCGACGACGAGGTCGACGCGGTCTACCTCTCGATCGAGCAGGGCATCGAATCGCTTCTCGCGCGGCAGACTCCCGTTGCGGTCGACCTGCGCCTCGTGCTCGCGATGCTGCACTCGAATCTCCACCTGGAGCGCATGGCCGACCTGTGCGTCACCGTGGCGAAGCTGACGAAGCTTGCGCACGGCCTTCCGCCCGACGAGACGCTGATCGAGGCGTTCGACGACATGGGCACGCGCGCCGAGGAGATGATCCGCGTCGCGCTCGATGCGTTCACCAATCAGGACGTCGAGGCGGCCGAGAGCCTCGTCGAGCTCGACGAGCTGATCGACAACACGAACCGTCGCCTCGTCAAGTACGTCCTCGAGCTCGGCGGCGATCCCGAGCGGCGCGAGTGGGGGCTGCGGATGATCATCGTCTCCCGCTGCCTCGAGCGGATCGGCGATCACGCGGTCGACATCGGCGAGCAGGTCGCGTACCTCGTGACGGGCGAGTTCCGCGAGTTCACGGACGCGTCACACCGCGAAAGCATCGAGCCGTAGCCGTCCTGCTAGAGAATCCGCCTCTACAGCGGCCACCGAACAAGGAGCGCGCATGAAACTAGCCCTCGTTCCACGCACGACGGAGTTCTACGTCCTGTTCACGCGGGCGGGCGAGAACGTGCTCGAGGCGGCGAAGCTCGCCGAGCAGCGCTTCCGCGAGATCCCGGACAGCAGCGTCCGCCAGACGGACGTCAAGGCGCTCGAGCACCGCGGGGACGAGCTGACGCGCGAGATCATCGAACTCCTCAACCGCCAGTACGTGACGCCGTTCGACCGCGAGGACATCTACGGGCTCGCGAAGGCGATCGACGACGTCCTCGACCACATCGACGAGGCGTCGGACCTGCTCGGCCTCTACAAGGTCGAGCGGCGGATGGACCAGGCCGTCGAGCAGTGCCGCGTGCTGGTCGCGGCGACCGAGCACCTGGCTGCGGCGCTCGCCGACCTCCGGCAGCTGCGGCGGGCCGAGACGCATCTCGTCGCGGTCAAGCGGCTCGAGGACGAGGGCGACGGCATTGTTCGCGAGGCGATCGCGGCGCTGTTCGAGGACGAGGCCTTCGACCCGAGGACGATCATCCGCTGGAAGGACATCTTCGACGCGTTGGAGGAAGCGATCGATGCGTGCGAGACGGCGGCGGATCTCGTCGCCAGCATCGTGGTCAAGAACGTCTGAGGCATGGACGACTTCACTCTCGTCAGCGTCGTCGCGGTCGCGCTGTTCTTCGACTTCACGAACGGGTTCCACGACACGGCGAACTCGATCGCGACGAGCGTCTCCACGCGCGCGCTCTCCCCGCGCGCGGCGGTGCTGAGCGCTGCCGTCCTCAACTTCATCGGCGCCTTCTTCTTCCTCGAGGTCGCCGCGACGGTCGCGAAGGGCATCGTCAACCCCGACGCGATCACCCTGAAGATCGTCCTCGCCGGGCTCGTCGGCGCGATCACGTGGAACCTGATCACGTGGTACCTGGGCCTTCCGTCCAGCTCGAGCCATGCGCTGATCGGCGGGATCGCGGGCTCCGCGGTCGCGGCAACGGGCGGCTTCGGCGTCATCAAGTGGGACGGGCTGAAGGAGAAGGTCCTGATCCCCTCGCTGCTCGCGCCGTTGCTCGGGATCGTCGGCGCGGCGGCGCTCATGACGGCGCTGCTGTGGGTCATCCGCCGGCGCGCTCCGGGCACGGTCAACCGCGTCTTCAGGCGCCTACAGCTGGTGTCCGGGGGCTTCGTGGCCTTCACGCACGGCACGAACGACGCGCAGAAGACGATGGGCATCATCACGCTCGCGCTCATCAGCTCGGGCCACGTGGACGCCGACGATTTCCACGTGCCGCTCTGGGTGATCATCAGCGCCGCCGCGGCGATGGGGGCGGGGACCTATGCGGGGGGCTGGCGCATCATCAGGACGCTTGGCACGCGTGTGGCGAAGCTCCAGCCGCCGCAGGGCTTCGCGGCGCAGACCACGACGGCGGTCATTCTCTGGCTCACTGCCCGCTACGGCTACCCCGTGTCGACGACGCACACGATCTCGGGCTCGGTACTCGGGGCCGGCGCGAGCACACGCTTCTCGGCCGTTCGGTGGGGCGTGGCCGGCAACATCATCCTCGCGTGGCTGCTGACGATCCCGTGCGCCGGCCTCGTCGGCGCGGGCATGGAGGCGATCACGCGAATTCCCGGGGGTGTCGTGTTCGTCCTGCTCCTGACGGCGACGATCGCCGGGCTCGCGTTCATCGGCCGGAACCTCGAGGCGCGCCGCTACCGCGAGGTCGTCGTCCAAGCCTAAACGCGGGCGCAACACTGCTTAACACAGGCGCAAAGCGCGGTTAACTCGGTCGGCGTTATACAAACGCTATGGATTTCCGAGGGCGCAGGGAACAGGTCCTTGCCGGCTCGGCTCTGCTCATCGCAGCAGTCGCCGGCGGCGTCGTCGCACTCGGCGCCGCCGCGGTGACCGGGTTCGGGGAGGCGACGTCGACGGTCCGTGAAGTCATCCGGGAGACTCCTCCTGGCGCCGCCGTCGTCGCCTCCTCTGAGCGCGGGAAGGCGCTGACGATCGCCGAGATCTACAGGCGTACGGCTCCGGGTGTGGTGCTGGTCACGTCGACCACCCGCGTCCAGGGCTCAGAGGACCCGTTCTTCCCGTTCGAGCTGCCGCAGACGCAGCGCGCGCTCGGCTCGGGCTTCGTCATCGACAAGACGGGCTACATCGTCACGAACTACCACGTGATCAGAGGCGCGGAGTCGGTCGAGGTCGGCTTTTCGAACAACGACAATCTGAAGGCCAAGATCGTAGGGGGCGATCCCTCGACCGACACTGCGCTGCTGAAGGTGAACGCGAGCTCGCGGGCGCTCCGGCCGCTGCAGCTCGGTGACTCGAACGCGATTCAGGTCGGCGACAACGTGCTCGCGATCGGCAACCCGTTCGGGCTCGCGCGCAGCGCGACGAGCGGTATCGTCAGCGCGATCCAGAGGCCGCTGCAGGCGCCGAACGGCATGACGATCGACCACGTCATCCAGACGGACGCCCAGATCAACCACGGCAACTCGGGCGGGCCGCTGCTCGACGCCCAGGGGAAGGTGATTGGCGTCAACTCCGCGATCGAGACCGGGGACACGGGCTCGCAGGGAAACGTCGGCATCGGGTTCGCGATCCCGATCAACACGGTGAAGGACGTCGTTGCCCAGCTGAAGGACAAGGGCCGCGTCGAGCATCCCTTCCTCGGGATCGAGGCGCGCTCCATCGAGCCCTCGATCGCACAAGTGTTTCGCCTCCCCGTCAAGAAGGGCTTGATGGTCGAGCGGGTGAGGCCGAATACCGGCGCGGCGGATGCGGGTCTGCGCGGCGGCACGACCCGCGTCCTCGTCGCCGGTGAGAGCTACAACCTCGGCGGCGACATCATCGTCAAGGTCGACGGCTCCAACGTCTCGTCGACGGAGCAGCTGCGCGAGCTGGTCGCGCAGAAGAAGCCCGGCGACAAGGTCGACCTCGAGATCTACCGCGGCGAGGACAAGCAGACGATCTCCGTCAAGCTCGGGCGGCAACCTCCCACTCCCCAGGAGTAGTTCGCCCAGAACGCGTCCCCGGCCCTACCCGGCGCAAATAACGGGCCGGGGACGCCCTCCCCCTTCCTGGCCACTGGCCGCTCCGCTCCCGCCCGGCGAAGCCGGGCTCCGCGGACCTGGCCGGGAAGCACTTCCCTCGTAGGCCGGTGTCAGACACCGGCTTGGGGCAGGCGGCAAGAGCGTGTCCCGTCTCCGGTGTCTGACACCGGTGACGCTGCGGTCAGGCCTCGACTTTGATCTTGGCCTGCTCGGCGGCGGCCTTCACGCCTTCGCCCCAGGAGGGATAGATGTGGTGCATCTGCGCGAGGTCGTCGATCGTTGCGCCCAGCCTCAACGCGAGCGAGAGTCCCTGCACGACGTCGCTCGCGTTGCGGCTGACGACGTGGACCCCCAGCACCCGGCGCGAGGAGCGGTCGAAGACGGCCTTGTAAAGCCCGTTCTTCTCCCGCACGTACTGTGAGCGTGTGACGTTCGCGACCGGCTGGATGACGGTCTCGTACTCGGTCTCCTGCTCCGCCGCTTCTCGCTCCGTCAGGCCGACGCTAGCCAGCTCGGGGTCGGTGAAAATCGCGGTCGGCAGGAACGAATATTCCGCCGCTGGCCCGTTTCCGCCGAACATGTCCTTGATCGCGATGCGGGCCTGGTACTGGGCGATTGGGGTGAACTGATTCATGCCCGTCACGTCTCCCGCGGCCCACACACCCTCGACCGAGGTACGCATGTGCTCGTCGACGACGATGCCAAGCTTGTGCCGCTCGATGCCGATGTCGTCGAGTCGAAGCGCCTCAATGTTCGGCTTGCGGCCCGAAGCCAGGAAGATGCGGCCGGCCGCAAGGTGCCGGCCGTCGGCGAGCACCGCCGCGCCGTCCTCGATGCGTTCCACAGTCGTGCCGGTGACGATCTCAATGCCGTCGTCGCGGAGCGCAGCGGCAAGCGCGTCGGTTGCGTCTTCATCCGACCGTGGTGAGATGCGGTCGTTCGACTGGACGATCGTCACTTGCGACCCAAAGCGCCTGAAGGCCTGCGCGAACTCGAGCCCGACGGGCCCGCCGCCGAGGACGAACAGCGACTCGGGCAGCTCGGTCAGTTCGAGGGCGCTGACGTGATCGATCCAGCCTGCCTCTTCCAGGCCGTCGATCGGGGGCACGGCGGTCCGCGAGCCGGTCGCGATCAGGATCCGGTCTCCGCTCAGCTCCCGCTCTTCGACCTTCAGCGTGTGCTTGTCCACGATCGTTGCCTCGCCGTCGATCGTCTCGAAGCCGTTCCCGCGCAGGTCGGCCACCCACTTCTCCTGCGGCTTGCGGAGAGAATCCTTCCAGGTGCGGATCTGCGCGAGGTCCGCGCGATCCGGTGGCGGCGCGAGGCCGAGCGTCGGTCCGAGTATGCGCAAGTCGCGGATGAGATCGGCCGCCACGAGGTACGCCTTCGTCGGCTTGCAGGCCACGTTCGGGCAGCTCCCGCCCCAGCGGGTGCTCTCGACGAGCGCGACCTTGGCGCCGTGTTCGGTCGCCGCCTTCCTCGCGCCGTCGCGGGCCGCCGAGCCTCCCCCGAGGACGATCAGGTCGAAGTGCTCGTTCATGTCACGACCTCCTTGTCGGTGACGTCTGCTCGGCCCCAGCGGCCCGGAACGCGGGTGATCTCTAGGCGTCGGATCCTCGAGGGCAGGTGCGGATCGGACCGAAGCTCGTCCCCGTCGGGGTCGAGGCCGAGGAGCACGCGCAGCAGTAGGAGCGGAGCCCCTGTCGCCCACGCCTGTGGGCTCGACGCCGTCGGGTACTCGACCGGGAAGCCCGTTCGCCCGCGTCGGTAGCCGGCGAACACCTCCGGCAGCCGGTAGCGGAAGCAGCTCGCAGCCTCGAGGGTCGCGTGGGCGACGCGCGCCGCCTCGTCGCGGAAGCCGTAGCGCGCCAGCCCGTGCGCGATCAGCGCGTTGTCGTGCGGCCAGACGGTCCCGTTGTGGTAGCGGATCGGGTTGTAGCCGCCTTCGCCCTCGGCCATCGTGCGGATGCCCCAGCCCGAGAAGAGCGCGTCACCGAGCAGCTGCTCGGCCACCTTTGCCGACTTGTCCTCGTCGGCGATGCCGCTCCAGAGCAGGTGGCCCGCGTTCGAGGTGATCGAGTCGACAGGCTGCTTCTCGCCGTCCAGGGCCAGCGCGAAGTACTCGCGCTCGCGGAGCCAGAAGTCGTCGTTGAAGCGGCGCTTCAACTCCGCCGCGTCGCGCTCGAGCCGCTCGGCGAGCTCGTCGTCGTCCCAGACCTCCTCGGCGAGGCGCGCAGCGCGCCGCTTGGCGTCGTAGACGTAGCCCTGGATCTCGCAGGTCGCGATGGGGCCGTTCGCGATGCGGCCGTCAGCGAAGCGGATCGAGTCCCACGAGTCCTTCCAGCACTGGTTCTCGAGGCCGGTTTCCTCGTTCCGCCGCGCGTACTCGACGTAGCCGTCACCGTCGCCGTCTCCGTGCTCGTCGATCCAGGCGAGTGCCGCTCGGGCTGCCGGCTCCAGCTCGCGCACGAGGTCGGCGTCGCCGCTCCAGCGCTCATACTCGTCGAGGACGACGAGGAAGAGCGGCGTCGCGTCGGCGGTGCCGAAGTACGGCGAGTGTGGGCGCTCGCCGAAGTGCGTCAGCTCGCCGAAACGGATCTCATGCAGGATCTTGCCGGGCTCGGCGTCGCGGAACGGGTCGTCTTCCGTCGCCTGGCGGGCGGCAAGCACGCGCAGCGTCGTCTCGGCCAGCTCGGGCGTGAACGGTAGGGCCTGGTAACTCGTGATCAAGCTATCGCGACCGAAGACGGTCATGAACCAGGGCAGGCCCGCGGCCGGGAGCGATTTTTCCGGGAAGAGTGGCGACTCGAAGCGGAGCGCCGCCAGGTCGACGAGGCTGCGCTCGTAGATATGCACGATCGGGTCCCAGTCGCTCTCCAGCCTCGGCGCTGCCTCCAGGAACTCCTCGAGGCTGGTGCCGATGTCCGGCTTCGCCTCGTGGTCGTCGTGGCGGTACTTGATCTCTAGCGGGCGGTCGATCACCGGCTGGACGAAGAGGCATGTGCTCCATTCAGAGTGCGGGTCGATCGTCAGCCGGAACGTGAAGCCTTGCTCATCGACGCCGCACTGACGACTCGCGCTGATCCTTGTCTCGCGCACGAAGTCGTCGCGGCGGTAGCCGAGCACGAGCGTTTCGCCGTCGACCTTGCTGTAGACGTCGCCCTTCTTCTCGAGCGAGTCCTTGATCTCGAAGATGTCGGCGAAGTCGGCGCCGGCCTCCAGGCGCAGCTCGAGCTCGAGCGGCTCTTGGGCATGGTTGAGAATCGCCACGTCTTCGTGAAAGCCGTCGCCGATCTTGCGGTTGCGGATGATCGAGGCAGTGGGGTGTTCGTGCCGATGCGGCACGAGGAAGAACTGCGCAGCGAAGTACTGCACGTCGTCCGTCGAGAGGACGTCCAACGGTGCGCCGTTGGCGGTCAGCCTCCAGGTGGAGAGGAAGCGCGTGTCGCGGTAGAAGAACCCGTGCGGCTCGTCGGGCGAAGCGTCGACGTCCCCGTTGAGGTCGCTGACGAGGAAGGTCGAGCCATCGAGAATGCTGATCGTGTGGGCCATCGGGTGGACCGTTACACGTAGCCGGTCTCCGGTGAATGAAGTCTGAACACGTCGAGCCGGCGCGCGGCAGATCCGTAGCCTGCCGTAGCTAGCCTTTCGCGATGCCGATCGAGGCGCACTTCGGCGAGTCGCCGCCGTGGTCGGTCGGCGTCGAGGAGGAGCTGATGGTCGTCGACGCGGACTCGCTCGCCCTCGTCCCGCGCGCGGCCGAGCTCATCGACGCGTCCGAAGACGTCGAGCTGCCCGGGGTGCTGAAGAGCGAGCTCTTCGCCTCCGCGCTCGAGCTGAACTGCGGCACGTGCGACTCAGCGGCGCACGCCCTGGACGGGCTCGTCGAGCTGCGGCGCGAGGCGTCCGAGCTCGCCGCACCACGCGGCCTGCAGCTCGCCGCCGCCGGCACGCATCCCTTCAGCCGGCCGAAGGACCAGGAGATCGTCCAGGAGGAGCGCTACACGTCGTTCGTCGCGTACGCAGGCGTGTCCGCGCGGCGGCAGGGCGTGAGCGGCCTGCACGTGCACGTCGGCATGCCAAGCGCGCAGGCGTGCTTCCACGCGCTCGAGGCCGTCCTGCCCTGGCTGCCGGTGCTGCTCGCGATGTCGGCCAACTCGCCGTTCCTCGCCGGCGAGGAGACCGGGATGGCGTCGAACCGCGCCGAGGTGCTCGCGCAGCTCCCGCGGAGCGGCGCGCCCCCGGCCTTCCGCTCCTACGAGGACTGGGAGGCATTCGTCGACCGCTTCGTCCGGCTCGGTGTCGCGGCCGAGTACACGCGCTTCTGGTGGGACATCCGGCCGCATCCGAAGTTCGGGACGCTCGAGGTGCGCATGCCCGACCAGCCGACGAGCGTCGCGCTGACGGGCGCCTTCACCGCGCTCGTCCAGGGGCTCTGCGCGACCGTGCTCGACGGCGACGCGCCCGCGCACGACCCGGCCGCCCGCGGGCTCTACCAGCAGAACCGGTGGGCCGCAGCCCGCTTCGGGATGAAGGCCGAGCTCTTCCACCCAGACGGCGAGAGCGTCGCGAAGGCCTCCGAGCTCGCCGCCGAGCTGATCGAGCTCGCCCGCCCCGCCGCGGAGACGCTCGGGGCGGACTCTCTCCTGAACGCGTTCGACGTCGAGCGCTCGGAGAGCGACCGGCAGCTCGAGGTCAGGCAAGCCGACGGGCTCAAGGCCGTCTGCGCGGACCTCTGCCAGCGGACGCTAAGCTCGCCGTAGATGGCGCTGCAGACCGAGACGTTGCACGTGACCGGTATCCGCTGCGAGCGGTGCGTCGGGCGGCTCGCCGGAGTGCTGCGCGGCCACGAGGGGCTCGAGGCTGCGAACGCGAACCTGATGGGCCAGGTCACGCTCTCTTGGGACGACGAGAAGACCGACCGCGACGCGCTCCTCGCCGCGATGGCGCGCGGCGGGTTCCGCCCCGCTGCACTGCCGTAACTTGCCGCGCGACCGGGCAAAGGCTGCCCGAGCACTTCTAGGGACGGTCACCGGCGTACTGCTCTTGACTGCCGCGGTAGACGCTCGTCCGCACCCGGCGCTGAGGGTCAGCGTCGGTAACCGTGGGACGCAGGGCAACGCAGGCAGCTTTGCTCCCACCCTCGACCGCGACGGCCGTTTCGTCGGCTTTGCATCGGCGGCCTCGAACCTGGTGCCCGGCGACACGAACCACGCCAGAGACGTCTTCGTGCGTGATCGAAAACACGCCGTCACGGTGCGGGTGAGCGTCGCCGGCGACGGCACGCAGGCGAACGGACACAGCGGCGGGCCGGCGCTCAGTGCCAACGGCCGTGTTGTCGCCTTCTGGTCGACGGCTGCGAACCTCGTCGAGCACGACACGAACGGCGTCCGCGACATTTTCGTCCATGACCTGGCGAACGGCGAGACCGTACGCGTCAGCGTCGGTCCGAGCGGCGCGCAGGCGAACGCGCCGAGCCGTTATGCAGCTCTGAGCGCCGATGGCTATGTCGTCGCGTTCCGTTCCGACGCGGACAACCTCGTCGCCGGCGACACGAATGCGACCGGTGACATCTTCGTCCACGATCGGGCGACTGGAGAGACGACACGCGTGAGCGTCGGCCGAAGCGACACTCAGGCGAACGGCCGCAGCAGGGATCCCTCACTCAGCGCCCACGGCGACGTCGTTGCGTTCCGGTCTGAGGCGTCGAACCTCGTCGCAGGAGACACCAACCGCCGAGGAGACATTTTCGTCTACGACCGCCGGCAGAGTCGCACGACGCGAGTAGACGTCGGCCCCGGAGGAATGCAGGCGGCCGGCTGCGGTGCGACCGGCTGTGGGTGCGACCCGTCGCTCAGTGCTGATGGGCGCTTCGTCTCGTTCTGGTCCTCCGCCACGAATCTCGTTCCCGGCGACACGAACGACGCGTGGGACGTCTTCGTCCGCGACCGCGTGAAACGACTGACGACTCGCATCAGCGTCGGGGGCGCCTCGACCCAGGCGACGCGCAGCAGTGGTGAAGCTCCGATCAGCGCAAACGGCCGCTTCGTCGCTTTCACGTCGCTCGCCTCGAACCTCGTGGCGGGAGACGCGAACGGCACGTGGGACGTTTTCGTCCGCGACCGCTGGCGGGCCGAGACGTCCAGACTTGCCGGCGCTCGCGAAGGAAACCGCCTCAGCGACGACCCAGCCATCAGCGGCGACGGGCGCTTCGTCGCGTTCCACTCGCTCGCGTCGAACGTCGTCGACGGTGATACGAACGGCGCCGCGGACGTCTTCGTTCTTCCGCGGCGGATCGGGTCGCGACGCAGCTAGCGGTCTTTCTGCTGCTCGCGCTCGTCGATGCCGCGCACGCGGTCGCCGAGCAACGCTGGCGACTCGTCGGGTAGCCCCGACGTCGCCGAATCCGCCTCGCTCCGAATCCGCGCGCGCTCCTGCTCAGCGCTCTCGACGCCTGCGCTCGCCGCGTCAGCCTCGGCGTGGCCTGGCGGGTCGGCCACGGTCGCGAACGTGAGGCCGTAGTGCTCCCGCACCGCCTGCTCGTCCAGCGAGCCGTTGTCGATCTTCGGCGAGTCGCAGAAGACGTCCTTCGACACGGTCATGAGCACCCGCTCAGCGCTCTCGTCCACGTCCGCGTATTCGCGGGGCAGCGCGTGCTTCGACTTGCGCAGCGTGCCCTGCTCGACGATCAGGAAGTCGCCCTGCGTGCCGACGACGTGACCAACCTTCTCGTCCTCGACCGTCCGAACCTCGAAGCCTTCCATCATTCCTCCTTGGCGGATTGTCAGATCGATACCCGAAGTGGGCTCGGCTCAACCATGGGGAATAGAACGCCCTCGGTCGGCGTTTGAGGTTGCTAGGGTCGCCGGAATGAGCGAGACCGATGCCCGGCGGCTGGCAGAGGACGCGCGCGAGCGCGTCAGGTTCGAGGAGGAAGCTCTTGACCTCGCAGATCAGGTGTACCGGGTGGCACGGGGCCTCGTAGGCTCCAAGGAAGAGGCCGAGGACCTCGTCCAGGACACCTACGCCCGCGCGTTTCGCAGCTGGCGCTCCTTCACGCCCGGGACGAATTTGCGGGCCTGGCTGCTCCGGATCCTCACGAACCTGAACATCGACCGCGGCCGTCGCATCCAGCGCTCGCCGGACCTGCAGCCGCTCGAGGAGAGCGACTACTTCCTCTACAACAAGCTCGAAGAGGCGACAGGCGAGACCGAGGAGGACCGCGTCCTGCAGCGGCTCTCGCAGGATCACATCGCCGAGGCACTCGCCGAGGTGCCGCACGACTTCCGCGACGTGATCGTCCTCGTCGACATCGGCGACTTCACGTACGCCGACGCCGCACAGATCCTCGACATCCCGATCGGGACCGTCATGTCACGTCTGCATCGAGGACGGCGTATCCTGAAGCAGCAGTTAGCAGAGCTAGCGGTGGAGGAATGACCGCATTCGACGATCTGTGCGACTGGTGCGAAGAGGTGCTGCAGCCGTACCTCGACCGTGAGCTGACGGACGCCGAGGTGCAGCAGGCGGAGGCGCACCTCGACGGGTGCAGCTACTGCCGTAAGCGTTACAAGTTCGAGGAGTCGCTCCGGCGCTACGTGCGCCAGGCTGTCCCGGCGATGCCTGCAGAGATGAAGGCGAAGCTCGCCGACCTGCGACTCGAACTGTGACGCTCTAGATCCGCGCCGGGCCGACGACGACGACCAGGCGGTATGCGTCGGTGCCGCCGGGGAGCGGCTTCGCCTCGACGCCGAGCTCGCGGGCGAGGCGCTCGGCGACCTGCTGCCCGCCGAGGTGGAAGTAGACCGCGGTAGCCGGGTAGTCGAAGCGGTCGGCGCGCGCGACGCGCTCGATCCGGTAGGCCATCGCGCCGATCCGCGACGCGACGCGGCGCGTGTAGTTCATGTCGCCGCTGCCGTTCAGGACGTCGACCGAGATGCGCCAAGTCGGCGGCAGGCCCGCATCGGCGGCGCTCGCGCGCCCCTGTGAGCCGGAGCCGTGGACGATGCCGGGCAGGACAAGGGCGCCCGCGACGACGGCCAGCACGACCGCGGCGGCGACACTGGCGGCCGTACGGCTGACCTTGTCGGTCAGCTTGGGGCGTGGCAGTACGGGCAGCCCCGCGAGCTGGCGCGCTTCGCGGCGGCTGATACCGAGCGCCGTCGCATAAAGGAGCAGGGCCAGCACCGCGCTGTCGCTGGAGGGGAAGCGGTAGAGGCGCCCCTCCTCTAGCCACATGACCTCCTCAGGCGTCAGCCGGGCGATGCGCGCGGCGCGGTCGACGGTCAGCTGGCGGCGCAGCCGCGCCGTGGTCAGGGTCGGGGCCTCGGCCTTCGACCCGAGGGCGGGAACGAGCTCCATGGCGGCGGTTTTCACTCTTCGGCGGGCGGTGGCTTGAACCTCTCCGGGAGGTCATCGGCAAAATCGACGTCTCCTGGAGGGCCAACGTCGTCGCACGGAACGAGCAGCGCCGGGAGCGACCGCGCGCCCTCGTCCGGGATGTGTTCCCAGACGCTTCGGGCGAGCAGGACCGGGTGCAGCCGCTGGCCGCCGTAGCTCGCCGCGACGACCTCGGCGCGGCTCTCGCGCCAGACGTCGACCACGCGGTCGACCGCGGCCGGCGCGAGGTCCGGCCCGTCGGCGAGGACGACCACGGCCGCCTCGGCGTCTTCCGGCAAAGCGCCCAGCCCGCACCGCAGCGACGCGCCCTGGCCGCGCTCCCAGTCGGCGCAGCGCACCGTCTGCGCATCCGTCTCGACGTCGTGCGCGCCGAGCACGACGACGACGTCGTCGACCGCGGAGGCCCGCACGCGCTCGAGCACCGGCTCGAGCAGCAGGCGCTGCTTCGGCGATCCGAACCGCGTCGATGCGCCGGCGGCCAGGACGATGGCGGCGACCACCGGCGAGCCGGTGCTATTCCGTGCGAACGGACTCGATCTCGACGCGCTGCGTCGGCCGCTCGTCCGGCCCGCCGAGCTTGCCGATCTTCTCGACGACGTCGAGGCCGTCGACGACCTTGCCGAGGATCGCGTAGTCCGGCGGCAGCCCCACGTCCGCGCCCGTGACGACGAAGAACTGGCTGCCGGCGGTGCCTGGCGCCTCGTCCATCGTCTTCGCCATCGCGACGACACCCTTCGTGTAGCGCGCGTTCTCGGGTGGCGTGTCGCTCGTCTTGTAACCCGGCCCGCCTGTGCCGGTGCCGGTCGGGTCGCCGCCCTGGATCACGAACCCTGGGACGATGCGGTGGAAGATCGTGCCGTTGAAGAAGCCCTTCTTGGCCAGCTGCAGCATCGACCCGCCGGCGCAAGGCGCGGTCTTCGCGTCGAGCTCGACGGTGAAGGCGCCTTTGTTCGTCGTGAACACAAGCCGGTGCTTGCTGTCCGCCGCCAGCGGGGAGATCTCCGGGGGCTGGCCGCTCGTCTCGGGCTCCACTTCGCAGAGCATTTTCCTTGATTTGCCGCCGCTCGTGGTGCGGTCACTGCCGCAGCCGGTCAGGAGCAGCGCTACGAGCACGAGAACCAGCGCCCGCAGAGTCATGCGACGGCCTCCAGAGCCCGCCGCACGAGCGTGCGGGCGATCTCGACCTTGTACTCGGTGCCGGGCAGGGGCGTGGCCGCGTCGAGCTCGTCGGGCGACCCGAGCGCCCATGGGATCGGCGCGACGCCGGCAAGGCCGAGGCGTGTGCCATCGGGAAACCGAGCCGCCGCGACGCCGACGAGCGCGAACGACCAGCGCTGGCGGTCCATCGCCTTGAGATAGGTGCTCGCCTCGGGCGCGGGCACGTTCAGCTCGAGGATCAGCTCCTGCGGCTCGAGCGCCGTCACGCCGCGGTCGTCATCGCTCGGCAGCCGATACAGCTCCGCGAGCGGCAGCTCGCGCTTCGTCGTCCGTAGCGTGGCGCCGAGCGCGAGCAACGCGGCCGCTAAATCCGACGGATGCGCCGAAGCGCAGCGCTGGTTGCCGAAGATCGCGTGCTCGCGGTGCTGGCCCGCGCGCGCGTGGCAGCGGTCGCCGCCGTGCAGGTAGCAGGGGAACTGCAGCCGCCAGTACCAGCAGCGCGTCGCCTGCAGCAGGTTGCCGCCGATCGAGCCCATCGCCCGCAGCTGCGGTGACGCCGCGAGCCGGCAGGCCTCGCGCAGCGCGGCCGGGACCTGGGGGTCGGCCTCGAGCTCGGCGAGGCTCGTCCCGGCGCCGATCCGCGTGCCGTCGATTCCCCGCGGAACCGCGCGCCGCACGTCGACGAGCGTGTCCGCGCGGACGATGCCGTCGCGCAGCAGCGGGACGAGATCGGTTCCTCCGTGGAGCGCGACCGACCCGTTGCCCAGCGCGGCCGCAGCCTCCTCGGGCGACTCAGGCCGAAGCAGCTCCAACGGTCTCCTTCTGACGCTCCTCCGCCTCGCGCAGCGCGCGCAGCATCTCCTCGCGCGTGATCGGGAGGGAGCGGACGTCCGCTCCCGTAGCGTCTCGGATCGCGTTCGCGATCGCCGCGGCGATCGGCACGATCGGCGGCTCGCCGAGGCCCTTGGAGCCGAGGTTCGTGAGGTGCTCGTCAGGGATGTCGAGCAGCTCGGTGACGATCTCCGGCACGTCGGCGATCGTCGGCAGCTTGTACGCGTCGAGGGTCGGGGTGAGGACGGCGCCGGTCTCGGGATCGAGCAGTCGCTGCTCGGAGAGCGTGTGCCCGATGCCCTGGATGATCCCGCCCTCGACCTGGCTCGAGGCGCCGAGCGGGTTGATCACGCGGCCGACGTCGTGGATCGCCGCGACGCGCTCGACGCGCACCTCGCCGGTCTCGACGTCGACGGCGACCTCGACGACCTGGACGCCGAACGTAAGCACCTGCATCCCGGTCGGGTTCGGCCCGCGCGCGCCTTTACCGATGATCTGCGCCTCCTCGAGGAGGCCGACGACGTCCTCGACGGGCCACGAGCCGCCGTCCGAGGAGACGATGCGGCCGTCCTTCAGCGACAGGATCCGCTCCTCCTTGTCGTAGCGCTGCGCCGCGATCTCGATGATCTGCCGAGCCGCGTCGGCCGCGGCCGAGCGGACGGCGGGGCCCATCGAGGGCGTCGTCGACGAGCCGGCGGAGATGGACGCGTACGCGCCGCGTGCCGAATCGCCGAGCACGATGTCGACGCGCTCGAGCGGCAAGCCGAGCTCCTCCGCGGCGATCTGCGTCATCGCCGTCGCTGTGCCGGTGCCGATGTCCTGCATCGCCGTGATGACCGTCGCGCGGCCGTCCGAGCCCACGCGCACCCAGGCGTACGAGGGCGGGCCGCCGCCGCCGTACCAGACCTGGCTCGCGAGCCCGACGCCGCGCTTCCACGGGCCCTCGCTCCGCGCCCGCACCTCTTCGCGACGCCGCCAGTGCGGCTCCGCCCGCTTGTAGCACTCCATCAACCTCTTGGACGAATACGGGCGGCTCTCGTTGGCGTGTGCGTAGTTGCGGCGGCGGAGCTCGAGCGGGTCCATGCCCAGCCGGGCGGCGACTTCGTCGAGCAGGCACTCGAGGCCGAACGTGCCCTCGACGAAACCCGGCGCGCGGAAGGCCTTCATTGGCGGCGTGTTCACCTTCGCGCCGTAGGTGACCGTCCGCACGTTCTCGCAGTCGTAGAGCATCCGCATCGGGCCGTCGGTCGTCGCGACCCAGCCCGACCAGCCGACGGCGTTGACGAACTCCCCCGCCAGCGCGACCAGCGTGCCGTCGTCGCGCGCACCCGCGGTCAGCCGCTGGATCGTCGCGTTGCGGTTGCCCGCGGCCGTGTTCTCCTCGCGCCTCGTCAGGAAGCAGCGCACGGGGCGGCCGGTGCGGCGCGCGAGCTCGGCGGCGATGTACGTGTAGTCGTCGGGGCCGTTCTTCGAGCCGAAGCCGCCGCCCATGAACTCGCAGACCACCCGCACCTTGTCGGGCGGCAGCCCGAGCTGGTCGGCGACGGACTCGCGGATGCCCCAGATGTACTGGGTCGAGATGTAGACGTGGAGCGTGTCGCCCTGCCATTCGCACACGGCCTGGTGCGTCTCCATCGAGTTGTGGAGCACGGTCTGGGTGCGGTACTCGGCTTCGACGACGACGTCCGCTTCGGCGAGCGCACGGTCGACGTCGCCGCGCTCCTGACGGCTCGGCTCCTCGAGCAGCTGCCCTCTGCGGACGGCCTCGTCCGGGTCGAGGAGCGGCTCTCCGACCTGCCAGTCGACGTCGATCAGCTCGAGCGCGGCGCGAG
>DASQWH010000164.1:0-2045 GCA_035640335.1 Gaiellaceae bacterium
CAAAGGGCGGGGGAGGGTTTCAATGCGGCCACTGAAGGTCCTGCTCGCGGATGACCATCGGCTCATCCTTGAAGCAACGCGGCTCGTGCTCGAACAGGCCGACGACATCGAGATCGTCGGCGAGGCCACGACCGGGAGCCAGGTGCTTCCGTTGGTGGCGCGCACGAGCCCCGATCTGGTTTTGCTCGACATCCGGATGCCCGAGATGGACGGGCTCACGTGCCTCGACCGGATCCGCAAGGCGCACCCAAACGTCATGGTCGTGATCCTTTCCGGCTGTGACGATCCAGAGACGGTCTCGGCTGCGCTCGCGCGGGGCGCGCGGTCGTTCATCGGCAAGCTCGTGGATCCGCGTGATCTTCCCTCGGCTCTGCGCCTCGTGGCGCAAGGGGCGGTCTACAACGCCGTCGGCTCGGTCGCGACACCGCGCGAAGCTGAGGCCGAGTCGGCCGGGCTGACGCCGAGCGAGCAGCGGGTGCTCGAGGCGCTCGCGCGCGGTCTCTCGAACAAGGAGATCGCGCAGGAGCTCTGGCTGACGCCGCAGACCGTCAAGTTCCATCTGACCAACATCTACCGGCGCCTCGGTGTCGCGAACCGGACTGAGGCGGTCCGCCACGCGTACCAGCACCGGCTGGTCAAGCATCCGTTCTTCGAGCCCGCGACGTAAGACCGCTCAGGCGGCGAACGTCAGCTCGACGTCCGGGTGGGTAACCTGCCACGCCCGGAGGAAGAACGCGAGCTCCTGACGGGCCTCCTCGGCGTCGTGCGCCTCGGGATGGACCACGTCGATCGCCGCCTTGCCGACAGGCGCGGGGACGCAACCGCTCTCGACGAGATGGTCGACGAGCACGTCGCGGCAGGCAGGATCGCTGAGGTGCACTCTGATCACGGGCTGTCTCTGAGTCTTCGTCGTCGGCGGCACGGAATGTACGGCTGAAGGGACCGACTTCGCCGGTCGGAAGTCTAGCCCGCGTTCTCGCGACCTAGACCAGTATCCGGACCGCCGTCGCCGGCGGGCACCCGCGGCTGACGAGGTCGACGGCCGCGTGGAGGTCGATCTCGACCCGCGTCGCGAGCAACGAAGCCTCGTTCCTGTCGTACCCGGCTTCGCGGAGGCGATCGAACCGCCACCGCACGACGGACGGAGAGTCTCGCCGCGCCGCCTGCTCCAGGGTCCCTCGTCGCATGACTAGACGAGCAGCGCCACGACGGCGCCGAAGGCGAGGAACGGGCCGAATGCGAAGGCGGTCTGGCGCGCTGCGCCACCGCTCAGCACGAGCAGCGCTGCGGCATAGAAGGCGGCAGCGAGTGAGCCGAGAAGAAGCGCGCCCATCACGTCGGAGCCCAGCGCGGCGCCGAGCAGCAGCGCCAGCTTCACGTCGCCGAGCCCGAGGCCCCTCGGATAGACCACGTGAAGGACGTAGAGGCCGAGGCAGCTCCCCACCGAGGCCAGGGCCCATTCGAGCGCCTGGTCCGGGTAGAGCGCCGTCTGCGCGACGAGGACGACGAAGAAGGACGGGAGCACGATCGCGTTCGGGAGCCGGTGCTCGGCGATGTCGATCGCCGAGAGCACGCAGAGCGTCCCGATGACGAATGCCGCGACCGCGAAGCGACCGCTCGGGCCGAAGCGCACGAGCGCGATCGCGATGAGCGGCACGGCGAGGGCGAGCGCGATCAGGCTTCCGGCCTGCGGAAGCCGCGGGCGCAGGTCCTCAACCGCATGCCGGACCCGCATCCCGACGGGGATTCCCGGCGGAGCCGGAGCGGGAGGATCCGAGAACGAGGCCACGGGCCCTCCTACGCCGCCCTCGCGTCGGCGAGGCAGAGGCGCTCGCCCTTCGTGAGCCCGCGCCGTCTGCTCTCGCCGGCCGCGAGCTCGAGCACTGCTTTCGCCCCCCGCCGAGCCCGCATCTTCCACGGGTGCACATCCGGAACGACGTCGACGATCACGAGCTCGCGGTCGAGGAACACGACGTCGATCGGAAACCGCATGAACCACGTGTGGATCGCGAACGTGGGCCGGATCAGCAGGCCCTCGTCCGACT
>DASQWH010000165.1:0-14794 GCA_035640335.1 Gaiellaceae bacterium
GTCGACCGTCACCGGCGAGATCCCGCCCCAGTCGTTGATGCCCGCGTCGAGCAGGCGCGGGAAGTCGTCGTAGCTCAGGTTCGGCGGCACCTGCACGTTCCACTCCGGGCCCAGCACGAGCCGCGCGACGGCCGCCGTCCAGAGCAGGTCGTCGAAGGACGGCTCCGGCGCCGCCGCCATCCGCGTGCCCGGCTTCGCGCGGAAGTTCTGGACGATCACCTCCTGGACGTGGCCGTAGCGCTCGCCGAGCTCCCGGATCGCGAGCAGCGCCTCCACCTGCTCCGCCCGCGTCTCGCCGATGCCGATCAGGATCCCGGTCGTGAACGGCACCCGCCCCTCCCCCGCGGCCGCGATCGTCTCCAGCATCGCGCCTTGCGAGACGCTGACCGCCCGTAGCGCTTCGGCCTCACCGCGCGCGAGCACCCCCGGGTTCACGTGTGGCAGGAGCCCCGTCTCCTCGAGCACGAGCCCCGCGCAGCGCGCCAGGTACTCGAGCGTTGTCCCGCACCCGAGCGCAGCCAGCTCCTCCCGCGCGACCCGGTAACGCAGCTCCGGCTTGTCCCCGAGCGTGAAGAGCGCCTCGTGGCAGCCGGACGCGACGCCCGCGCGCGCCACCTTGAGCACCTCGTCCTCGCTCATGAAGACCCGTTCGCCGCGCCGCGGCGGGTGCGCGAACGTGCAGTAGTGGCAGACGTCCCGGCAGAGCTTCGTCAGCGGGATGAAGACTTTCGGCGAGTACGTGACGAGCGTGCCGTGACCCGCGTCACGACTCTGCCGCGCCTCCGCGCAGAGCTCGTCCAGCGACGCGTCGAGGAGCTCTGCGGCCAGTCCGACCGGCACCGGGAGACCATACGCTTCCGCGATGCAGGCCGCACCGATCGCGCTAGCCGGCTACTTCCTCCTCGTCGCACTCGTCGCGGCCATCGCCGGCGTCCTGCAGATGAGCGACGACTCGAGCGAGTTCAGCGGCGCAGTCCTCGTCCTCGTCGGCATCGACTGGCTCGCCTCCGGCCTCGTCTTCGCCGTCGCCGGAGGCCTGCTCGCGCTTCGTCGAGCGGGCGTCGACCGACGCGCAGTCCTCATCCTCGCCGCCGTCTGCATCGTCGACGCGATGCTCTTGACGTTCGCGCCGCTTTTCGGCGCGCCCATCGCAGCCATTGCCTCGCTGGCCGCGGTCCTGCGCGTGACCTAGCTCCGCGCCTTCAGCAGCCCGCCGAACGAGATCCACTTGCCCCTCGACCACCGCTCGAGCCGCGCCTGGTCGAGTGGGTAGTGGTCGCTCGCGCTCGTCCGCACGGTCATCCCCGGGAGCACGAACGGGTTCTTCGTCTCGTTCAGCCGCAACGCCGCATTCATGACCGAGCGGCGTGTCGGGTTGCGCCCGGCGCGCCGCAGGGCGTCGACGAACGTGTACGCGACCGACATGCCGTAGACGTTGTAGACGTCCTTCGGGTTCCCGCTCCCGTACTTGCGCATGATCTGCCGGTAGAGCTTGATCCCGGGATCGCGGGCCCACTTCGGGTCGTTCGGGTCCTTGAGGAAGACGATCGAGATCGCACCCTCGACGCGCTTGTTCTCGCCGCGACTCGAGCTGATGGTCATGATGTTCGACGCGCTCGAGACGGCGTTGACGAAGATCTTCGGCTTCCAGCCGAGCTTGTTCACGTACTGGAAGGCCTGGATCGTGAACTTCGGGGTCGTGAAGAGCATGAGCACGGTCGCGCCCGACGACTTCAGCTTCGCGACCTGCGACTCGACGTTGTCGTCGGTCGCCGCGTGCCCCTCGCGCGCGACGATGCGGCTCGCGCGCGCCCCGAGCCCGCGCCGCAGCCCGTTGATCAGGTCTTTGCCGTAGTCGTCGTCCTGGTAGAGGATCGCGATCCGGCGCGTCGGCATCGTCCGCCGGATGTACGAGCCGTACATGGCGCCCTCCGCGATGTAGGTCGGCTGGTACGCGATCGTCCACGGGAACTGACCGTGGTCGCGCCCCATCGTCGTCGCGCCGGTGGCCGCGAACAGCTGCGGCACCTCGACCTCGTTCAGGTACGGCCGGATGGCGAGGTTGTGCTCGGTGCCGAGCGAGTTGAAGATGGCGAAGACCTTGTCCTCCTGCACGAGCTGCCGCGTCTGGCGGATGGTCTCGGCCGGGATGTAGCCGTCGTCGACGAACTTGTAGTTGATCTTCCGCCTGAAGACACCGCCGCGCGCGTTGACGTACTTGAAGTACGCGTTCGCCCCCTTCGCGACGGACGCGAACGCCTGGGCCGAGCCGGAGAGCGGCGTCGTCCCGCCGATCAGGATCGAGCCCGACGTCACGCCCGGGTCCGCAGCGCTGCCCGCGAACGCGCCGGGGATGCCGACCGCAAGCGCGACCGCCGCGACGAAAAGGAGGATCCTGCCGCCCATCGGGAGCTAAGACCGAGTCTACAAACGACTTGTTAGCGGACTGAGAAGCCTGCGCAGGCCGCCCGCGACGCCCGTCGGCAGCAGCAGGACGAGCACGACGAGGACGAGCCCGTAGACAGTGTCCGGCACTCCGGGGGCCGTCGACACGTTCTCTGCGAGATCGTCGGCGAAGGTGATGAACGCCGCCCCGGCGACGAGCCCCCAGAGCGATCCGAGCCCGGCGACGACCGCCCCCACGAGCAGCGTCAGCGAGAGCGAGACCGGAAACGTGTCCGGGCTCACGAACGCGGCCGCGATCACATACAGCGCACCCGCGACTCCGGCGTAGAACGCGCTGATCGCGAAGGCGGCGGTCTTGTGCGCGGCAAGGTTGACGCCCGAGGCCGCAGCCGCGATCTCAGAGTCTCGCGTCGCTCGGAACGCGCGCCCAGGCGCGCCGCGCAGGATCAGCCAGGCGAGCAGGAGCAGAGCCCCCGCGATCGCCCACGTCAGGTAGTGCACCGCCCGCGTGAAGGTCAGCGAGTGGCCGAGCACCTCGACGTCCTCGAAACCCTTCCCGAGCAGCGCATCCTCGTTAAAGAGCTGGATTCCGCCGTTGCCGCCCGTGAAGCCGTCGATCTTGTCCCACTTGAGGAGCTGCGGCGTCGCGACGGCGAGGCCGAACGTGACGAGCGCGAGGTAGAGGCCGGTCAGCCGGAGTGCCGGCACGCCGACGACGAATCCGGCAAGACCGCCGACGAGGCCGGCCAGCGGGATCGTCCACAGGTCGCGGACGCCGTGGTCGGCGACGAGGATCGCGGTCGCATAGCCGCCGGCCGCCATAAAAGCGCCGTGGCCGAGCGAGATCTGGCCGGTGTAGCCCGTGACGATGTTGAGCCCCAGGATGGCGATGAACCAGACGCCCATCTCGGCGAGGTCGATGTCGCTCACCCAGCGCGGCGTTAGGAACACCGCCGCCACGGCCGCCGCGACGGCGAGCACGGTGACCACAGGGCGCACGACCCTCATACGCGCCGCACCGCCACGCGTCCGAAGAGGCCCGCCGGCCGGACGAGCAGGACGCCGAGGATCAGGACGAGCGCGACCGGCAACCGCAGCTGAGTCCCGACGAAGTCGACGTAGGCGCTGAGCAGGTTCAGCGTCACGCCGAGCGCGAGCCCGCCGACGACCGCTCCGACGGGGCTCGTCAGACCGCCGAGCACGGCGGCGGCGAAGGCGTAGATCAGGACGGCCCGCATCATGTTCGGCTCGAGCGGCGGGAAGGCCGCGGCGGTGAAGAGCCCGGCGACTGCGCCGAGAGCGGCCGCGAGCCCCCAACCGAGCGCGAGCATCCAGCCGACGCGCACGCCGACGAGGCGGCTCGAGTCGCGATCGAGCGCAGCTGCACGCAGCGCGAGACCGACCTTCGTGTGCTGGAAGAGCACGTACAGCGCGAAGACGAGCGCGAGCGTGACGGCGACGATGCCGATGTCCTGGATCGAGATCGCGACGCCGCCGACGTCGATCGTCCGCGTCGGAAAGGGGCGGTTCGGCGGGAACGAGCGCACCTGCGCCGACCAGATCCAATTCATGAGCCCGTTGAGGGCGATGAAGAGGCCGATCGTCAGGATGACCACGGTCAGGACGGGTGCGTCCTCGACCGGCCGGATAAGGACGCGCTCGAGCACGATCCCGCCGGCGAAGGCGATCAGCAGGGTCAGCGCGAACGCGCCCCAGTAGCCGAGGCCGTGATCGACGAGCGTCCAGGCGACGAACGTCGTGAAGGTGGCCATCTCGCCCTGCGCGAAGTTCACGGCGCCCGTCGAGCGGTAGACGATCACGATTGCGAGCGCCACGCTCGCGTAGATCGAGCCCGACGAGAGCCCGCTCACGACCTGCTGCGCGAAGTCGGCCACGTCAGTAGCCGACTGAGGCATCGCTTGCGATGCCGAGTTCAGGACGCGAGGGCCTAGCCCTCGCGTCCGTCTGAAATGACCGGTCGAGCGCCCACATGGCTAGTAGCCGAGGTACGACCGTCGAACGGACTCGTTGCGCGCCAGCTCGTCGCTCGGGCCCTCGAGGGCGACGCGCCCGACCTCGAGTACGTACGCGCGAGCGGCCGCCCGCAGCGCGAGGCGCGCGTTCTGCTCGACGACGAGGACGCTCAGGCCCTCCTCCTCGTTCAGCCGCGTCACGATCGAGAAGATCTCGCGGACGACGATCGGCGCCAGCCCGAGCGACGGCTCGTCCAGCAGCAGCAGCCGAGGGCGGCCGATCAGCGCTCGCCCCAGCGCGAGCATCTGCTGCTCCCCGCCCGAGAGCGTGCCGGCCTGCTGGCCGCGGCGGCGCTCGAACCACGGGAAGTAGCCGGTGACGCGCGCACGCTCGTCCTTCCACGAGCCGTTCCGCCGCACGTAGGCGCCGAGCCGGAGGTTCTCGTCGACCGAGAGCTCCGAGAAGATGCCGCGACCTTCGGGCACGTGCGCGATGCCGAGCCGCGCGACGCGCTCGGGCGACGGGCGCGCGATCGTCCGGCCCTCGAAGGCGATCGCGCCCGTGTAGCCGACGAGACCCGAGACGGCGCGGAGCGTCGTCGTCTTGCCGGCGCCGTTCGCCCCGAGGACCGCGACGACCTCGCCTTCGTTCACGCGCAGCGAGACGCCGTGCAGTGCCTTCACCGATCCGTAGGCAGCCTCGACATCGCGCAGCTCGAGCAGCGGCGCCACTAGTCCGCGTCCGTTCCGAGGTACGCCTCGATCACCGCGGGGTCGCGTTGCACCTCGGCCGGGGTTCCCGCGGCGATCTTCCTGCCGAAGTCGAGCACCGCGACCGAGTCCGAGATGCGCATGACGAGGTTCATGTGGTGCTCGACGAGGAGGATCGTCAGCTCGAACCCGTCGCGCAGGCGCCTGATGAACCCGGCGAGCTCGTCGACCTCCTCGTGGCTCAGGCCCCCGGCGGGCTCGTCGAGGAGCAGCAGCCTCGGCCTGGCGATCAGCGCGCGTGCGAGCTCGAGGCGCTTGAGCGTCGCATAGGGAAGGCCCGCCGCGGGCCGGTCGGCGAGCCGCTCGAGCTCGACGCGCTCGAGCACCTCGCGCACCTCGCCGCGAACGTGCCGCTCCGAGAAGAGCCTGATCCTGGAGTGCGCTCCGACGAGCACGTTGTCGAGGACCGTCAGTGTCGGGAAGACCTCGACGTTCTGGAACGTCCGCGAGATCCCGCGCCGGACGACGCCGTGCGCCGGGGTCGACAGCAGGCTTTCGCCCGCGAAGACGACGTCGCCCTCGTCGGGCCGGTAGATCCGCGTGATGACGTTGAAGGCGGTCGTCTTGCCGGCGCCGTTCGGCCCGATCAGCCCCGCGATCTCGCCCTCGGCGACCTCGAGCGAGACGTCGTCCAGTGCCACGACGCCGCCGAAGCGCCGCGTGACGTTGTGCAACTCGAGCAGCGGCGCCACGTCAAGCGCTGCCCCGCGCCAGGTCGAGGAGGCGGCCGAGCACGCGCGCACCCTCGGCCCGCAGCCCGTCGTGCTCGTACTCGTTCGTCAGCCACGGCCGGAGGGCGCGGATCGCCGCGGCGGTCTCCTCGGAGAAGGTGCGCTCGACGTACATGTCCCCGGCGTAGATCGCGGCCGCGGCAGGCACCTCGTTCTCAGCGAGCCGGGCCGAGTCGTACAGCTGGGGCCAGTCGTGCTCGGCGAGGATCTGCGCCGCCTCGGCGAGGGGTCGCAGTGCTCCGTAGTCCTCGAACATCCACGAGTAGACGTGCTCTCCGGTGAGTAGCGTCGGGTCGTCCCGGAAGTCGTCGGGGAACATGCGCTCCGCCGACCAGCGCGTCGCCAGCCCGGGCGCGTAACACGCCTCGTGGATGACCGCGTACAGCGGGTTGCGCGCGAACGGGTGCGAGCGCTCGATGTCGTGCAGGAACGGCGGCGAGCCGAACGGGAGCTCGAGGATGTAGTGCAGGCGCTCGGCGCCGTCGCTCATGCCGAGCAGCTGCCCGAGCTGGCGGAAGCGGCGGGCCGTGAGCCGGTCGCCGTTCGGCAGGTGGACCTCTTCGTCTTCGAGCCGCGCCACGATCGCGCGGACGCGGTCACGGTCCTCGGGGTAGCGCTCGTAGTAGGCGCGCGTCTTCTCGCGCACCCGCTCGTACGTCGCGCGGTAGACGTCGTCCACGTGCCGTTCGAGCGGTGGCAGGCCGCCCGTGACGTACGCGCGCTCGAGGCCCTCCGGCGCGAACGAGAGGTACGTGACGACGCAGAAGCCGCCGAAGCTCTGGCCGATCACGCTCCAGCGGTCGACGCCGAGCTCGCGGCGGATCGCCTCGGCGTCGCGCACGATCGCATCGGCGCGGAAGTGCTGTAGATACTCGGCCTGCTCGTGCGGGGTCATGCCCGACAGGGCGCCGACTGCGGACGAGCGGCCTGTTCCGCGCTGGTCGAGGAGCAGCAGGCGGAATTCTTGGAGGGCGCGCTCGGTCCACGTCTTGTCGACCCGCTTCAGCGGACGCGGAGACTCGTGCCCGGGCCCGCCCTGGAAGTAGACGAGCCACGGCAGCTCCTCGTCCGCGTGTTCGGCCCCGACGACCTCGCGCGCGAAGACGGTGAGCTTGTCGCCGTCCGGCCGGTCGTGGTCGAGCGGCAGCTCGAACTCGTGCTCGCCGAACACGAAGCCCGGCGAGCGATGGGTCGCGACGCGCACGCCGCGATTCTCTTATGCGGCGGCTCGCTTTTGGCGGGTCAACAGCGGCGGAGGATGCGCTGGACGGTCTGGCGGCGCGAGTCGGCGAGCGTGACGACCGCCCGGACGAGGGAGCCCCTCGGCCGCAGGAACCTGCGCGGGACGATCGCCGTGTACGGCGCCCTGACGTCGCGGCGGATCAGCCGGTTGTCGACCCAGAAGCCGACGATCGACGCGCGCCGGATCGCCGGGCCGCCCGCGGCGAGGCGCACCCGTGAGCGTGCGCAGCCGCCGCGACCGCGGCGATAGCGCGCCGCAAGCGCGAGCTCCACGCCGCGCCTGCACGACAGGCCGTTGCAGAACTTGAGCCGTGTCAGACGATCTCTGAGCTCGGCCTGGACGCGGGCGTAGCGCGGGTCGTTGTGGTGGCTGACGAGCTCGTCGGGATCGGCGACCAGGTCGTAGAGCTCCTTGTCGCCGTTGACGTGCTCGGCGTACTTCCACCGAGGCGTGCGGATCGCCGAGTAGGTCGGCGTCTCGAGCAGCAGGTCGCGTCCCCAGTACATGAGCGGGTCGCGCGCGACGGGCAGCAGCGAGCGGCCGTCGACGACGCGGCCCGGGGTGACCTTCGTCAGGGCGAGGATCGTCGGGGCCAGGTCGATGTTGGCGGCCAGCTGCGGCCTGTGGGCGCCACGCGGGAGGCCCGGCCCGCGGATGATCAGCGGGACGCGGATCGACGGCTCGTAGAGGAGGACCTTGCCGCTCGGCACGCGGTGCTCGCCGTGGAAGAAGCCGTTGTCCGCTGTGAAGACGATGTAGGTGTTTCTGATCTCGCCGGTCGCTTCGAGTGTCTTGACCATTTCACCCACGGCCTCGTCGACCGCAAGCAGTGACTCGAGCCGCTGCTGGTAGTTCTCGCGGATGGCGTTGATGCGCGTCTGCGTCAGGAGCGGCCGCGTGCGAATGCCGGCCGGCTTGTCGGAAACGTCGGCCTCGTTGAACGACGGCATGTTCGGCAGTGCCGCCGTCGCGAAGGCGTTGCGGTGTCGCGGAGCCGGCACGGGCGTCGCCATGTTCGCCGGATCGCCGGGCTCGCGCGGACCGCCCGAGTGCGGGGCGAGGAAGGCCACCGAGAAGAAGAATGGCCTCGGGTCGGCGGCCTGGCGGCGAATGATCTCGACGGCCTTCCGCGAGTAGACGTCGGCCTGGTAGTCGGCAGGCGCCGTTCCGTAGTTCACGAGCCTGCCGTTTTCGTTCAGCGTGTAGTTGTAAAACCGGTACGTCGAGGGGTCGACGGAGCCGTACCACTCCGTCCAGCCGGCCGGGACCTCGGTCGGCCTGGAGGTGCCGTAGCCGTTCAGGTACTTGCCGAGGTGGATCGTCACGTACCCGGCGCGCTGCAGCCAGACCGGGAGCGTGCTCGAGTGGTCAAGCCGCGCGTAGCCGCCGTTGGGCGGGGCATTCCCCATTACGTGGTGGTTGTGCGCGTACTGGCCGGTCAGGTACGTCGCCCGGGACGGGCAGCACAGCGAGTAGGAGACGAAGTTGTTGTCGAAGGTGACGCCCTGGTTCCCGAGCAGCGTGCGGACGTTGCCCATCACGCGCAGCGACTCGAGCGTCTGGTCGTCGCTCATGATCATGAGCACGTTCGGGCGGTTGACGACGTTCTGCGCGCTCGCGGGGCGCGCACTCGAGCCGGTCAGCGCGGCGACTGCTGCGAGTGCCCCGGCGAGCGCCGGGGCGACGATCCAGCGTGTCCAGCCCCTGGCCACGGGACGAGTCTTACCCAGGCTCCGTGAGGCTTCTGTAAGCGTCCTGTGAAAAGTTTGGACGGCCGCGGAGCGATGCGGCCGTCTCAGGCTCATCCGCGTTCGTGCCGATAAGTGCCAACGGTCATGAAGCGGCCCTCCTCCCTCGGGTGGATCGCGATCGCATGCGTCTCCGCCTTCGGCCTGACTACCGGCCTCGCGTCCGCGAGCGGGCAGGCGCCTGGCGCGACGGTGCTCCACGCGTGCGCGAAGAAGGAGACCGGTGCGCTGCGAGTCGTCACTAAACCTCGGTGCGGCCGCGGCGAGCGGCTCGTCTCCTGGAACGCCCAGGGGCGGCCCGGTGCCGCCGGGCCTGCCGGGGCGGCCGGCGCACAAGGCCCGGCCGGACCGAGTGGCTCCGCCGGACAGGCCGGTCCCGCCGGCCCGCAAGGCCCGCAGGGCCCAGCCGGCGCGGCCGGCGCGAGTGGGGCTCAGGGTGCAGAGGGGCCCGCCGGCCCCCAGGGACCACAGGGCGCGGCCGGCGCCCAAGGACCGCAAGGCCCGCAAGGGCCGGCAGGCGCACAGGGACCGCAAGGGCCGCAGGGGCCCCAGGGCGCTCAGGGGCCGCAGGGGCCTGAAGGCCTCTCCTGGCGGGGCGCTTGGGGCGCACTGACGCAGTACTTCGTCGACGACGCCGTTCAGTACCAGGGCAGCTCCTACATCGCCCTGCTGGCGAATATCGGCGACGCGCCACCGAGCTCGAACTGGAGCCTACTCGCCGACCGCGGCGCCACCGGCGCCACCGGCCCGCAGGGCCCACAGGGAGCTCAGGGGCCGCAGGGGCCGCAGGGCGCGCAGGGGCCGCAAGGCGCAACAGGACCGGAAGGACCCGAAGGGCCGCAGGGCGCGACCGGCGCCACGGGCGCGCAGGGACCGCAGGGACCTGCCGGGCCACAGGGCGCGCAAGGAGCGCAAGGTGTCAAGGGCCTGACCTGGCGCTCGACCTGGAGCGCCGTCACCCAGTACCTCGTCGACGACGCCGTTCAGTACCAGGGCAGCTCCTACATCGCCCTGCTGGCGAACATCGGCGACGCACCGCCAAGCTCGAACTGGAGCCTGCTCGCCGACCGCGGCGCCACCGGCGCGACCGGCGCCACCGGCGCACAGGGCCCACAGGGAGCGCAGGGAGCGCAGGGGCCCCAGGGCGCGCAGGGCGCCGAGGGACCGACCGGGCCGGAAGGGCCGCAAGGTCCGCAGGGGCCGCAGGGTGCGACGGGCGCGACCGGCGCGCAGGGGCCGCAGGGTGCCCAGGGGCCGCAGGGAGCCAAGGGGCTCAACTGGCGGTCTGCATGGAGCGCGCTGACTCAGTACTTCATCGACGATGCCGTCCAGTACCAGGGCAGCTCGTACATCGCGCTGGCCTCGAACATCGCCGACGCGCCACCGAGCTCGAACTGGAGCCTGCTCGCCGACCGCGGCGCCACCGGCGCGACCGGCGCGACCGGCCCGCAGGGCCCGGAAGGACCGCAGGGACCCCAGGGCGCGACCGGTGCGACCGGGGCGACCGGCGCCCAGGGACCGCAGGGGCCGCAGGGACCGGCCGGCGCGGAGGGAGCGCAAGGGCCGCAGGGCGCGACCGGCGCGACCGGGCCTCGCGGGCCCGCGATCTTCTCGGCCCGCGCGAACTCCTACAGCAGCGGAACCCAGTACGCGCCGGTCACCGGCATCGCGACGGTCAATGCCACCGAGAGCAACACCGAGACGCTGTCGCCGAACGCGAGCCTCACGGCCAAGGACCTGTCGGTGGTCGCGACGGCCGCGCCGGGTGCCCTCGCCTCGATCACGGTCACGCTGCGCGACGACGGCGCCGACACCACTGTGGCCTGCACCATCACCGGCCTCGGCGTGACGACGTGCAACAGCGCCTCAGCCTCGGCGACGATCGCCGCGGGCAGCAAGCTCTCCCTCAAAATCACCTCGAGCGGCGTCCTGGCGAGCACGTCACTCCTCGTCGGCTGGCAGGCCGCCTAGCCGGCGGCCACGAGCTCGCGCGCGTCCGTAACCGGCGCCTGGCACGCGAACCGCTCGCAGACATAGACCGCCGGCTTGCCGTCGACGAGGCCCTTGCCCGCGAGGAGCGGCACGTTCTCGGCAGGCCCGAACGCCACGACCGCGTTCGGATCGAAGGCGCCGAGGGCCGCGCGCGCGACCTCGCTGTCGGGCGGCCCGGCGATCGCGACCTCGCGCGGCGGCGAGAAGTGCAGGTCGAGAGCGCACAGCGCATGGCCAAACGCCTGCGGCGCCCGAGTGAGGCCGTGGCGAAGGAGCCGGAAGACGCCGACGGCAGCTCGTTCGAGCTCGTCGTCGCCGTAGATGCGCGCCAACCTCAGTAACACGTATGCGAGCATCGAGTTTCCGGACGGCGTCGGGTGGTCCTCGAGGTCCTTCTTCCGGGCGACGAGCTCCTCGCCGTCGACCGGTGACAGGTAGAAGCCGCCCCGCGCCTCGTCCGCGAAGAGCTCGACGGCGAGGCGAGCGAGCCGGTTCGCCTCCTCGAGCCAGCGGAGCTCTCCCGTCGCCACGTGCAGCTCGAGCAAGCCGTTCGCGACGTCCGCGTAGTCCTCGAGGTACCCCGTTCCCTTCGCCTGGCCGGCGCGGTACGTGCGGTGCAGCCGCTCGCCGTCCGAAAGGGGGCCGAGCAGGAACTCGGCGAGCCCGCGCGCGGCCGCGCGGAGATCCGCGCGGTCGAGCCGCCTGCCGGCCTCCGCGAGCGCGGCGAGCGCCAGCCCGTTCCACGAGGCGATCGCCTTGTCGTCGCGGGCCGGCTTGGGCCGTTGCTCGCGCACCTCGAACAGCCGCGCGCGCTCGTCCTCGGCCAGCTCGCCGCGGATGACGAACCGTCCGTGCTCGAAGGGCTGCAGCAGCTCCTCGCGCACGCCGTCCTCGGGCGTCCACGTGAAGGTGAGCCCCTCGACGCCTTCCGTGTCCGCGTCCTGCGCGGAGGCGAAGCCGCCCTCCGGCAGGCGCAGCTCCCGAAGCATGTAGTCGAGCGTCTCCTCGGCGACCTGCCGGTAGCGCGGCTCCTCCGTCACGACCCAGGAATGGAGATATGCCGCGGCGAGGAGCGCGTTGTCGTACAGCATCTTCTCGAAGTGCGGGACGAGCCACTGCGGGTCGACCGAGTAGCGGTGAAAGCCGCCGCCGACGAGGTCGTACATGCCCCCCGCGGCCATCCCGTTCAGCGTTGTCCGCACCATCGGCAGCGCGTCGGTGTCGCCGCGGAGGTGCATCCGCAGCAGGAACTCGAGCGTCGATGCCTGCGGGAACTTCGGCGCGCGGCCCCAGCCGCCCCACTCCGGGTCGAACGAGGCTCGCAGCGCGCGCGCCGCCTCCCCGAGGAGGCTCTCCGTCAGCGGCTCGTTCGACGGCGGCAGCTCGCTCGAGCGACGGACGGCGTCGACGAGCGCCGCCGCCTGGGTCGCCACGTCGCCGCGCCGCTGCCGGTAGGCGTCGGAGACTGCGACGAGCACGTCCCGGAAGCCCGGCAGGCCGTGGCGCGGCTCCGGCGGGTAGTACGTGCCGCCGAGAAACGGCTCGCCCTCGGGCGTGAGGAAGACCGTCATCGGCCAGCCGCCGTGACCGGTGAGCGCGACGACGGCATCCATGTAGAGCGAGTCGACGTCCGGCCGCTCCTCGCGGTCGACCTTCACGTTCACGAAGCGCTCGTTCATCACGGCCGCGGTCTCGTCGTCCTCGAACGACTCGTGCTCCATGACGTGGCACCAGTGGCACGCGGCGTAGCCGACGGAGAGGAGGATCGGCTTGTCCTCGGCCCGCGCCTTCGCGAACGCATCCTCGCCCCACGGGTACCAGTCGACCGGGTTGCCGGCGTGTTGCAGAAGGTATGGGCTCGTCTCCTGAGCGAGACGGTTCACTGCAACACGCCCAAAACGGCCCCGCCGGCAAAGCCGGCACGGCCTTCTCTGGCCGGCGTCGCGAGCGACGCCTCAGCGTGCTGCAAGAGGTACGGGCTCGTCTCCTGAGCGAGGCGGTTCACCGGCCGACCACTTCCCCACCCGTGTAGAGCCGGCCCGGCTGCGCCTCGTCGTAGAGCACGAAGACGTTGCCGTCCTCGAGCCGCAGTTCGTGCGCAAGTACCTCGGCGGTGCGCACCAGCAGCTCGGCCACCCGGCCCCGGTCACGGCCTTCGTACGCGATCACGCGAACGATCGGCGGATGCGTCGAGACGGGCTGCGTCGCAGGCCCATCGCTCCCCTCGACGTAGTGCTCGACCGTGCGCCACGTCGCCCACGTCCCGCTTGGCTCCTCGCCGAGCAGCTCGGCGACCTGGCCACAGAGAGTCCTCAAGGCCTGCGCCACGTCGACGCCGGGCGCCTGAGGCAGCGCTTCGATCTGGACGATCGGCACGTCAGCGCCACCTTAGACTCAGCCGCGATGGCCACGCTCCCGACGGGCACCGTCACGTTCCTCTTCACCGACATCGAAGGCTCGACGCGTCTCCTCCAGGAGCTCGGCGACCGGTACGGCGACGTCGTCCGCGACCACCGGCGGATCGTGCGCGAGCACTTCAGCGCGGCCGGAGGCTCGGAGGTCGACACCCAGGGCGACGCGTTCTTCTACTCCTTCCCGCGGTCGAGAGACGCAGTCGCAGGTGCGGTCGCGGCCCAACGCGCCCTGGCCGAGCACGACTGGCCCGGCGGCGAGGTGCGCGTTCGCATGGGCCTGCATACGGGCGAGCCGACGGTCGGCGAGGAGGGCTACCTCGGGCTCGACGTCGTGCGCGCGGCGCGAATCTGCTCGGCCGGGCACGGCGGCCAGATCTTGCTCTCGGAGACGACGCGCGCGCTGCTCGGCAACGACCTGCCCGAGGGCGTCTCGGTCGTCGACCTCGGCCGCCAGAACCTCAAGGACATCCAGCACGAGCGGCTGTTCCAGCTGGCGCTCGACGATCAGGACCGCGCGTTCCCGCCGTTGAAGACCGAGGAGCCCGAGAGCGACGCGACGCTCCTCGCGAAGGAGATCCAGGACCACGTGCGCGAACAGATCCTCGAGAGCCTGAGCGGCGCGGGGCCGACGCGGAAAAAGAAGCGGAAGCGCGCACGGTCAGAGGAGGGCTTGAAGTACACCGTCATCGGCCTGGTCGAGCTGCTCCTCGTCGTCCTGGCGATAGCCGCGATCGTGCTGATCGTGAAGGCGGTCTTCTAGGACAGTGCCGCTTCGGCCGCCTCGGCCGAGACCTCTTCGCGGCGGATGAGGACCGCGGCTGCGACGAGCGCGGCCACCCAGATCGAGAAACAGACCCAGAAGCTCCACCGGAAGCCGTCGGTGAGGGCGACGTCGGGCGGGTTGCGCTCCTTCAGCAACGTCTCGAAGTGCGTGAACGCGACCGTCGACAGCACCGCGGTCCCGATCGCGCCTCCGACCTGCTGGGAGGTGTTGAGCAGGCCGGAAGCGAGGCCCGCCTCCTCGTTGCTCACGCCGGCGAGCGCCGCGATCGTGATCGGAATGTACGAGAGCGGAATGCCGATCCCGACCGCGATGAAGCCGGGCAGGAGGTCGACCGGGTAGGAGCCGTCCGGGTCGATCTGCGTGTACCAGAGAGCACCGAACACGAGCAGGGCGATCCCGGCCAGCAGCACCGGCTTGACGCCGACTCGCGTCGCGAGCGCCTGCGCCGGGCCCGCGAAGAGCACCGCGGTGCCGGCTGTGGCCAGGAAGGCCAGGCCTGTCTCGATGACCGAGAGACGAAGCACCTGCTGCATGTAGAGCGTGAGCAGGAGGAACGAGCCGTAGAGGCCGCCCGAGTGGAGGAAAGCGACTAAGTTGGCCGCCGAGACGAGCCGGATGCGGAAGATCCCGAGCGGCATCAGCGGCGCCTTCTCGCGCCACTCCCAGACGAGGAAAGCCGCCAGGAGGGCGCCGGCGACGGCTAATAGGCCGATCGTCCGGAACGTGCCCCAC
>DASQWH010000166.1:0-4337 GCA_035640335.1 Gaiellaceae bacterium
GGTCCGAAGAAGACGAGGTCGCCGGGCGCGAGGCGTGCGGCGGCGATCCGCCGGCGCGGCCCGACCTCGCCGGCCATGGCCGCGGCCGTACGCCCGCGAAGCGTCTGCGCGAGCTGCCCGCTTCCGGGATACCGCTGCAGCTTGTAGACGCGCCACGCGAAGCCGGAGCAGTCGAACCCACCGGCTGCCTGCGGACCGTAGGGCGAGTTCTTCGACTCGCTCTCGCCGCCCCACACATAGGGAAAGCCGATCAGTCCGAACGCGGTCGTCAGGACTCGCCGCTGCCACACCGTGAGGGCGGGCACCTGGAACGTGGCGACGGCCTCTTCGATCGCGGTCTGCTCCCAGCCGGAGAAGCGGAGGATCTGGGCAGCCGAGTAGGCTGCCTCGGCGCGCGTTGCCGGCTCCGATGGCAGGCGCTCGAGGTTATCGACCGCCGCGGGATGGTTCTTCCGCAGCCCGAGCAGGCGAGCCACGACTTCCGTGCCGAACCGCGCCGGCGGCTTCAAGCCTGCCGCGGCCGCTCCGCGGTAGAAGAGGGCGGCCTCGTCGCCGAGCCCGAGCGCGCGCACGAGCTGCGCGTCGAGCTGGGCCATGGTCACGCGGCCGGTCGAGCCCGCAGCTGCCTGCGTCTCCGCCTCGCTCAGGCCGGCGACGAGCTCGTTCAGCTCGGTCTGCGTAATCGGCGCGTCTGGACGGAAGGCGGCCACGCTGTCGGCCATCAGGCCGCGGCTGACGACGAGCCGGATTTCGGCCTGCGCCCACGAGCGCGGCGGAGCCGCCTGCGCCGCGGACGGCGTCAGGACCATGGCAGCGAGCAGGGTCAGTAGGAGCGCGCGCCTCATCCCATGCTCTCATCGTCGGTTTGGTTCATCTCCTTTAGTGACGAGGTAGAGGCGTGTGTTGATGCATCGCTGCTGCAACCCGAACCAATCCCTTACGGTGTCTTCATGAAGCTGGAGATGCGTCCGCACGCCACCGCGGAGGAGCAAGCCGCCATCGCGGCAGCGCTCCGGAAGCTGAGCGGAACGCGGGGCGGGGGCGATGCCTACCGCAGCGGCTGGCGGCTCGCCGGGGTGCTCGAGAACGTCGACGCGGACGTGACGGCCCCGCTGCTTGTCTCGGCGACGGGCCCGCCGCGCAGCACCCGCGGCGCGATCCGCGCGTAGTCGAGCGCGGAGACCCACGTGAGCACGAGCGCGACGACGAGCGCCCAGGTCGCAACGGCGTCGCTCCAGACGCCGGCCGCTGCGAGCCCGCCGATCGCGGCCGCGAGCGCCTGCGACCACGTTTTCAGCTTGGCCAAGTCTCGCGCCTCGATGACGACCCCGCGCTCGAGCGCCGCCAGCCGCAGACCGGAGACGAGCAGCTCCCGCGCGACGATCGCGGCGACGATCCAGCCCGGGAAGACGCCTCGGTCGACGAGTACGACGAGCACGGACAGGACGAGCAGCTTGTCGGCGACCGGATCGAGCAGCGAGCCGAGCGCAGAAGGCCGCCCGCTCCGCCGTGCGAGGCGGCCGTCGAACCAGTCGGTCGCCATCGCGACGCAGAAGAGACCCGTCGCCCAGTAGTCGTGACCCTCGAAATCGAGGGCGAAGAGCGCGATCACGGGCGGCACTGCGGCCGCCCGTGCCACCGTCAGCCAATCGGCAATGGCCACGGCCGGCGAGAATACGCATGGAATGGCGCTCTTCTCGAAGGTGCTCGTGGCAAACCGCGGCGAGATCGCCGTGCGCATCTTCCGCACGCTGCGTGAGCTGGGCATCGCGCCGGTCGCGGTTTACTCGGACGCGGATCGCGACTCGCTGCACGTGCGGCTGGCCGACGAGGCCTACCTCCTGGGTCCGGGAGCGCCCGCCGAGAGCTACCTGAACCAGGAGCGGCTCATCGAGACCGCGCGGCGCGCGGGCGCAGAGGCCGTCCACCCCGGGTACGGGTTCCTGGCCGAGAACGCGTCGTTCGCGCGCGCCTGCAGCGCTGCCGGCCTCGTCTGGATCGGGCCGCCGCCGGAGGCGATCGAGGCCATGGGCTCCAAGGTCACGGCGCGCGAGACGATGCGGGCCGCCGGCGTGCCGATCATCCCGGGGACGACCGACCCCGTCGAGTCCGCGGACGAGGTGCGGCGTCTCGGGGAGGAGCTGGGGTGGCCCCTCGCCATCAAGGCCTCTGCCGGCGGCGGCGGGAAAGGCCTCAAGGTCGTCCAGGGCGCCGAGGCGGTCGAACGCGCCTTCGAGACCGCCCGGCGCGAAGGCGAGGCCTACTTCTCCGACGCAGCCGTCTACGTCGAGCGCTACCTCGACGACCCGCGCCACGTCGAGGTGCAGGTTCTCGCCGACGCGCACGGCAACGTCATCCACCTCGGCGAGCGCGAGTGCACGATCCAGAGGCGCCACCAGAAGCTGGTCGAGGAGACACCCTCACCCGCGGTCGACGCCGCCCTTCGCGACGAGATCGGGGCAATCGCCGTCGACGCCGCTCGGGCCGTCGGCTACCAGAGCGCGGGCACGATCGAGGGTCTTCTCGACACCGAGGGCAACTACTACTTCCTCGAGATGAACACCCGCATCCAGGTGGAGCACACGGTCACTGAGCTCGCCACCGGCCTCGACCTCGTCCGCGAGCAAGTGCTGATCGCGGCTGGAGAGCCGCTATCGCTGGCCCAGGACGACGTCGAGCTGCGGGGGCACGCGATCGAGTGCCGGATCAACGCCGAAGACGTCGCCGCCGGGTTCCTGCCGGCACCCGGGCGGATCACGAGCTACCGGGAGCCGGGAGGACCCGGGGTCCGCGTCGACTCGGGCGTCACCGCGGGCAGCGAGGTCGTGGGGCTGTACGACCCCTTGATCGCGAAGCTCGTTGTCCACGGTGTCGACCGCGAGCACGCGCGGGCCCGCATGCTCCGCGCGCTCGAGGAGTACGAGGTCGGGGGCGTGCCGACTCTCCTCGGTTTCCACCGGGCGCTGCTCGAGCACCCCTGCTTCGTCGCAGCGGAGACGTGCCAGGGCGTCGTCGAGTCGAAGGAGCTCGCGGAGCGTGCGCAGCAGTTGTCTCATAAGACAACAACGATACCGGCGGCCTCGGACGGAGCCCACCCCGCCGCCGCAGGGCGCGAGCAGCTCGTCGTCGCGGAGGTCGACGGCCGCCGCTACGAGGTGCGCGTCGTCTCCCCGGAGCCCGCCCATGCCGAGCTCGCCCGGCGGCGCCGCGACCGCGATCCGCACCACGCGCACCGCGGAGAGGCCCGTGATGCGGTCGTCAGCCCGATGCAGGGGACCGTGCTGGCGGTCGAGGTGGCGAACGGCGACGACGTCGAGCCGGGACAGGTGGTCTGCGTCGTGGAGGCCATGAAGATGGAGAACGAGATCACCGCTCCGCGGGCGGGCCGGGTCTCGGAGCTGTCTGTCGTAGTCGGCGAGCCGGTCAACGCCGGCCAGGTCATCTGCGTGCTCGGCACGGAGGCGGATGGCGGAACGTAGACCGTTCTGCGCCGATCTCTCGCGCGCGAACGGCGAGTCGCTGGCGGCAACGGCGAGCCGGATCGACCGCTGGTTCCTCGTCGAGTACCGCGGCCTCTGGACGAGCGATGCGCTCGCGGGGAGCGGTCTCTCCGACCAGGTCAAGTCACATCTTCGCGAGCAGGCGCGCGCGGCCGGCCGCGCCAGGGTGCTGTTCGTGCGCCGGCCGGACCGACGCCGTGAGCGTGGAGTCGTCGCGTACGCCGCCGACTCCCGCGAAGGTCGCGAGCAGCTGCGCCGCTTCGAGCTGGAGAACCACGACGACCTCCGCGAGCTCGATCTCGTCGCGTCGTCCGGCGGCGCGCCGGTCGAGCACCCGCTATTCGTCGTCTGCACCCACGGCAAGCACGATCCCTGCTGTGCGCGCTACGGGCGTCCACTCTACGAGGCGCTCCGCGACGAGGTCGAGCCCGACTGGGTCTGGCAGGTTACCCACGTCGGCGGCGACCGCTTCGCCGGCAACCTTGTCTGCCTGCCGGAAGGTGTGTACTACGGACGCGCCGACCGCGCCGAGGCCGTTGCGATCCTCGACGAGCACCTCGCCGGCCGCATCTGGCTCGACGGCTACCGCGGGCGCTCGTGCTACCCGTTTGCCGTCCAGGCGGCCGAGCTCGAGGTCCGGCGAGGGACCGGGCTGACCGGCATTAGCGACCTGGCGCTTGCCGCGGTCCGGCGCGACGGGGACACATGGCAGGTGACGTTCCGAGCCGGCGGCGAGGAGTACGAGGTCGAAGTCGAGCCCGAGCTCGGCGACTTCACCTACCTCACGTGCAACTCGCCGGCCGTCCAGCGGCCGCGCCATTTCGTCGCTACACGTCG
>DASQWH010000167.1:0-2166 GCA_035640335.1 Gaiellaceae bacterium
ACGCACGCCGAGCCCGCAGTCGGGCCCAGCAACAGTATTCAACGAAGCGGACAGCCCGAAACTTCCCTTCGTCCGGGGCATCTGCTTGAGTGCGAACGGTTGTGCTGCTGCGGCTAGGGGTCTTCACGACGATGGCGGTGCTGCCTCTCCTCTGGGGGGCGGCTGACGCCGCAGCGCCGCGGCGCGCGGCGTTTCGCGTCACGCTGACCGGCACGTTGACGAAGGACTGGAGAACGACCAGGACCGTCGAGGAGAACTGCAACGTCACGACCACGTCGACCGGGCGGTGGAAGCTGACGCTCGCCAGCCGCGCGCCGAGCAGGGTCGTCTTCGTCAGGCCGTCCGCTCCGCGGCGGCCGCTGCGGATCTCCGTGTCCGTCGTCCGTGCGATCGCCGGGCAGGCGAGCCAGTCGGGCGTCCTTCAGACCGTCTGGAGCGGCGTCGGTTGCCTCCGACGAACGGAGCGCAGGCCTTGCCCGCAACAGCGCCGGTCGTTCCGCGGCGCGACGGCCCGGTTGGCGATTCCGAGGCGTGGCATTGCGCGATTCGCCCCGCTGCGGGGCGCGGTGGCTGCGCGTTCGTTCACCTGTCCGGAACAGCTGCCCGGCGTGCGGGCGCTCCGTACCGACCTCGGGCTGGCAGACGCCCCGCTCACCGCCGCCGACGTCTTCGATGGCAACGTCGCGCGGTTCTTCATCACCGCCAACACGCAGCAGGACACGACGCTCGAAGGCGACTACACCGGGGCGGTGATCGAGCGCGTGCGGTGGACGCTCACCTTCACGCGCATCGCCTAGGCGACGAACTCGCCGCACAGATACAACCGGCCGTCTCTCACCGCGGCGTCGTCGGAGAGCCGGTGCCGCTCGATGCCGTCCGGGCCAAGGTGGAGCACCTCGTGGCCGCGTGCGACAAGGAGCTCCGCGATGAGGCGCCGGTGGCATTTCGTCCATGCGGTCTCGGCGCACATGACGCACGGCCGCGGCTCGGCCAGCGCCTCGCCGAGCGCCGCCTGCCACGCGGCCGTTCCCATGCGCGCCGCATAGCCGGCGAACGCCTTCATGCAGGCGAAGCGCTCGGCGCCGGGTTCGCCGCTGAGCCGGCCGCCGAGGGCCTCGGCATGGCGGTACGCGATGCCGGCGGAGTCGAGCGACGCCTCGAGCGCGGCGCGGTTGAACTGCGGGTTTCGGCGAGAGCCGGGGTAGCGACGGACGTCCACGAGCGTCTCGACGCCGGCCCGCTGGAGCATCTCCAGAAGCGCCTCCGCCGTTCTCACTCCGTGACCGATCGTCCACACCCGCATCGCACATAGAATCGCGCTCCGTGGCGATGACGGTGACCTGGGAGACGCTCCGTCAGCTCGCAGGCTTTCGCGCGGCCAAGGGCTGCGCGATCAGCCTCTACCTCGATCTCGACCCGCGGGAGTCGCCGACGGCGGCCGACGCCGCCACCCGCGTCAACTCGCTCGTCGACCAAGGCCTGAAGAGCAACGGCGCGAACAGGAGCGAGCAGACGCACGAGCAGCGCGTCGGCCTCCGCGAGGACTTCGAGCGCATCAAGCACTACTTCGGCGAGGAGTTCGACCGCGACGGCGCCCACGGCTTCGCGCTCTTCTGCGGCGGGCTCGACAACCTCTGGGAGGTCCTGCCGCTGAGCGAGCCGGTCCCCGACGGGATCAAGGTCGGCACTGAGCTGTATCTCGCGCCGCTCGTCCCACTCGTCGGGCGCGGCGAGGGAGCGGTCGTCGCCGTTGTCAGTCGGGAGGAAGGTCTCCTCTATCGCCTGCGTGCCGGACGGCTGGAGCGGATCGCCGACCTCTTCGAGGAGCAGCACGGCCAACACGACCAGGGCGGGTGGTCGCAGGCGCGGTACCAGCGGCACATCGAGGAACGCGCGAAGAACCATCTGAAGACGGTCGCCGAGGTGCTCGAGCGGCAGCTTCGTCAGCTTCGCTTTCCGCCGGTCGTCATCGTCTGTCCCGAGGAGCTCAAGAGCGAGTTCGGCGACCTGCTTGCCGCCGACGCCCGGGCCTCCGTGATCGGGTGGACGACCGCGAAGGCGCACGCCTCGGCGACGACGCTCTACGACGTCGCGCGGCCGGTGCTGGAGCGCTGGCGCGAGCGGCGCGAGACGGAGGTCGTCGAGCGGTGGCGCGAAGAGGCCGGA
>DASQWH010000168.1:0-2614 GCA_035640335.1 Gaiellaceae bacterium
GGCAGTGGACGAAGTCCCACTGCTGCAGCGGCCGCTCCTCGCCCTCGATGATGAGGAGCGCCTGGCCGGAGAGTACGAGGAAGTCCTCCTGATCGGCTTCCCAGTGGTACATCGCGTTCGGCTGGCCCGGCTCGAGCACGACGAGGTTCACCCCGAGCTGGGGGAAGAGCGTCTCCGCCTCTTCATCGGTCCAGCCGGTGAAAAGCAGGGCCTTGCCGCGGCCGTCGCGGTCGATCCAGCGCGCGTCGTGCGCGTTCAGGACGAACCAGCCGGGGCCGGTGGGGACGAGCCCGGCCTCGGTCTCCTCAAGCTCGGCCTCCGGGGCCATGGCCGGATGATAGGAGGCGCCATCCGGTGGCCAAGGCACGCTCGATGCATGCCGCCGAAGACCTGCACGTGTACACAGCCGATCCCGGTCGAGCGGGCGGAGCGAAAGGGTGCCTCGTGGACCGAGTGCGCCCGCTGCCGCCGCCCGCTGCCGGTGCGGCTGCTCAAACCCTCTGACGCCTAGTCGATCGCGAAGGTCACGGTCACGCTGGCCGTGATCTTTTCCGTGCCCTTTTCGATCGGGACGTTGGTCGCTGCGGCGTCGAGCACGCGGGCTTCGCGATAGACGACGCCACCGTCGGTGCTCTCGACGATCGAGGTGACACGGCCGACCTTGATGCCCGCGGCGTCGGCGAGACCCACAGCGCGCTCGCGCGCGTTCTCGACGGCCTGCTCGAGCGCCTTCTGCTCGAACCCGTCCCGGTCCACGCGGGTCAGGCTCGGACCGTAGACGTTCGTCGCCCCGGCCCTCGATGCTGCGTCGAGGATTGCGCCGGCTCGGTCGAGGTCACGGATGCGGGCCGAGACTGTGTTGCTCGCCGTGTAGCCGCGGCGGCTCGGCTCGTAGTCTGGGCCGACGGAGACGTCCTGCGTCTTCAGGTCCCGCTTTGCAACGCCGGCCGCCTTGAGCGCGGCGATCAGCCGTTGCATCTGCTCGGCGTTCTCGCGCAGTGCGATCCGCGCGGACGCGCCCTTCGTCGTGACGCCGAACGAGAACTCGGCCTCGTCGGGGACAGCGTCGACGTGGCCGACGCCCGTGACGGTGATTCCTTCGGTGCGCTGGTCCTCGGCGCCACCGGCGGCGTCGGGCTTCCCGATGCCGGCGAGCGCGACGAGTCCGAGAACGAGTAGCGCTGCGATGACGATGCGGAGGATCTTCATGTCCTCCATACGCCGCCGGAGCCGCCGTCGTCACAATCGCGGCGATGCGCTATCAGTTCGTCGACTGCCGCTGGGAGCTCGGCAAGCCCGGCCTCGGGCGGAAGCTGTATCTCGCCGGCCACATCCCCGGCGCGTCGTTCCTCGACGTCGACGAGGACCTCGCCGATCTGTCCATTGAGGGCCAGGGCCGGCATCCGCTGCCGTCGGCCGAGCGGTTCGCGTCGGCGGCAGGCGAAGCCGGAATCGGGGAGGGCGTCCATGTCATCGCCTATGGGAATGGGGGCGGTCCCGAGCGGCTCTGGTGGCTGCTGCGGCACTTGGGCTTCGACGACTGCACCGTCCTCGCGCATGGGATCGACGACTGGCTCGGGCCGCTCGCGAGCGGGGAGGGGGCGATCGAGCCCGCGACCTTCGTTCCGCGCGAGCGGGCGGACGACACGATCGACGGACCGGAGCTCGCGCGGTCGCTCGACGACTTCGTCCTGGTCGACGCGCGGATCCCGTCGCGCTGGCGCGGCGAGCCGAACCCGATCGACAAGGTGCCCGGCCGGATACCCGGTGCGCTCAACGCGCCGTGGAACGAGCCGTTGCCGGACCTTCCCGAAGGGGACGTCGTCGCTTACTGCGGGTCGGGGGTGACGTCGAGCGTCACGCTCCACCGGCTCGCACTGGCCGGCCGCGGAGGCAAGCTCTACCCCGGCTCATGGAGCCAGTGGGAAACGCTCGATCTGCCGGTGGAACGAAGCTAGTCGTGCACGTTGAGCTCGGCGATCTCGCGCACGCGCTCCATCGTGATGCCGTCGCGCTGCTCGGCGACCAGTGGGTGCTCGCCGTCATGAAGGACGAGTGAAGGCCGTTTGTCGATCTGCTCGACGACGACGTCGAGCGGGAGGTTCAGCGTGTCCGGGTAGCCCGTGATCGAGTTCGAGAGCCAGCCGAAATACGGAGGCTCCTCGACCCGCTTCGGGTCGTCCCACAGGTCGTAGATACGACCGAACGACTCCTCGCTGAGCGACGACCAGACGCCGTACCCGAACTGCTGGTCGCTGTCGACGATCGGGATATAGAGCACCCCGCGGATGAAGTAGTTCACGCGGCCGACGTCGTCAGTCCAGATGGAGAGGTCCTCGGACAGCATGTCGTCCTTGCTCCGAGGGCCGTCCCAGTAGACGGGGCTGTCGTACGCCCAGTCGAGCGGCATGCCGACGTGCTCTTCGCCGCAGCGGCTACAGGTCCACCGCACTAGGCGGCGCTTGCCGAGAAGAGCTCGGGAAGGTACGGCTTCCAGCCGTCCGGCAGGCGGGGCGTCGCCAGGCGGATGTAGAGGACGGGCGCCGGGATGCGCGGCTTCGTCCGCAGGACCATCTGCGCTTCTTCCAGGAGGCGGTTGCCCTTCTTCAGGTTG
>DASQWH010000169.1:0-20847 GCA_035640335.1 Gaiellaceae bacterium
CGAGTACGCGGGCTACCCGGCGGCGCTCCCGCACGTGCTCGGCGTCAGCGCGATCAATCGCGACGGGACCGTTCCGGGCTTCTCGAACAGCGACAAGATCTACAACGACTTGGCCGCGCCCGGCGAGGCGATCTTCTCGACCATCCCGCGGGCCCTGACGATCAGCGGCTCTCGCGTGGCATGTGTCGTGCCGGGCTACTCGGATTGCGGCCCCGCCGAGTTCCGCCGCGGGGAGGGAACCTCGTTCGCAGCTCCGCAGGTGACGGCCGCGGCCGCGCTGCTCATGGCCGAGGACCCGCTGCTCCGGCCCGAGCAAGCCGCAGAGCTGCTCGAGCGCTCGGCCGTCGACGCGACGCCCGCTCGCGGCTGCAAGCGCTGCTGGGCCGGTCGCGACTGGTTCACGGGTTGGGGCTCGGTCGACGTCGCCGCCGCGGTCGACTTGCTGACGGGCCCGCTTCCGGACGCCGACTTCCGCGAGCCGAACGACGAGGCCGGCGGCCGCGCGCCTCTGCTGTGGGGCAAGCGACGCAAGAACCTCGTCGCGACGATCGATTACTGGCAGGACCAGACGGACATCTATCGTGTCTGGCTGCGCCGCGGCCAGCGGATCCGTGCGACTCTGATCGGGTCGAGCGACGTCGAGGCCGACCTCTTCCTCTGGAAGCCCGGGACGAAGCGCGTCACGGGCTTCCCGGACGAGCGGCGCCTCGCGGCGAGCGCGACGGTAGGGGCACAGCGCCGGATCCGCTACCGGGTGCCGGCTCGCGGCTGGTACTACCTGCAGGTGAAGATCACGGGCCCGGGCGCGGGGAGGTACGTGCTCCGCTACTTCAAGCAGGCTCCTCGCAAGCGGGGCGGCCCGGCGCGGCCCGGCCGGATCGCCTAGCCCAAGAGCTCGTCGTCCGGGACGTCTCTGATCCGGCGCGCCGGGTTGCCGACGACGACGGCCCGAGCCGGCACGTCCTCGAGCACGACCGCCCCCGCCCCGACGAACGCCTCCTCCCCGACCTCGATCCCCGGCAGCAGGACGGCTGCACCGCCGATGCGGGCACCGCGGCGGATCGTCGGCCCCTTGCGCAGCTCGTGCCGCCGCTCGGTTCGGCCCATCAGGTTGTCGTTCGTCGTCGTCACGCCGGGCGCGACGAACACCTCCTCCTCGAGCGTCGAGTAGGCGGTGATATACGCGTTCGCCTGGATCTTCGTCAGGGCGCCGATCTTGGTGTCGTTCTCGACGAGCGAGCCACGGCCGATGACGACGTCGTCGCCGACCTCGCACCGCTCACGCACGCACGCCTGGTCGCCGACGATCACCCTTGCCCCGATGCGCGTGCCGGCGAAGACCACCGCGCCTGTCGAGACCACCGAACCGGGACCGAGCTCGAGCGGCTGCAGCTCCTCCCGGCTCGCGGTCGAGCGCGCCGAGAGCGCCGGCTGCTTGCCGACGACGGCGTTGTCCCCGAGCACGCAGCCGTCGCCGATGACCGTACCCGGGTAGACGACGACGTTCTCGCCCGCCGTGTAGCTCAAGCGGGAGCGCGGCTCAATTGACTCTCACCACAGCGGCTTCCAAGGACGCCTGGAGGAGCTCCAGCGTTCTGATCACGGCGAGCCCGTCGCGCGCGGGCGCGCCGGAGTCTCCCTCGCCTGCGATCAGCGACAGGAAGTGGCGGCACTCGACGCGCAGCGGCTCCTCGGCCGAGATCTTCGGGATGTTGATGTCGCCGGTCCGTACCTGCCACTCGCTCGCCGGCCGCAGCACTGTGCCCTTGTCGTACACAGTGACCTTCCGCTCCGGCTCCATGTCGTCGAAGACGGCCATCTTGTCGCGGCCGACCACCGTGATCTTTCGCATCTTGTGCGGGTCCAGCCACGAGAGATGCATGTGCGCGACGACGCCCGACGGGAAGCGCAGGTAGCAGAAGACGACGTCCTCGACGCCTTCGCGCAGGAAGGACTCGCCACGCGCCCAGGCCTCGACGGGCTCCTCGCCCGTGAGGTGGAGCAGTACCGAGAGATCGTGCGCGCCGAGAGACCAGAGCGCGTTCTCGTCGCGGCGGATCTGGCCGAGGTTCTGCCGGTTGCCGTAGAGGTAGAGCATCTCGCCCAGCTCCTGCGACTCGATGAGCTCCTTCAGCTTCGCCACGGCCGGGTGGTACAGAAGCAGGTAGCCCGGCATGAGCACGAGGCCGCGCTCGTCGGCGAGACCACAGAGCTCCTCGGCCTCGGCGCTCGACTGCGCAGGCGGCTTCTCGACGAAGACGTGCTTCCCGGCCGTCAACGCCTGCTTCGCGAGCTCGTAGTGCGTGACGACCGGAGTAGCCAGCACGACAGCGTCGAGGTCGGGGTCCGCGAGCAGGTCGTCGAGTTCCGTCGTCGTGCGCGCCCGCGGGTGGCGCGCGCCGGCCTCCGAGAGCAGGTCGGGCGAGCGGTCGCAGAGCCACGTCAGGTCGGCGAGGTCGGCGAAGTTCCGGGCGAGGTTCGGACCCCAGTAGCCGAGGCCCGCGACGCCGATTCGCGTCACAGCTTCCAGACCTTCCCGTTCCGCGTGCCGTTGGCGCCGGTCGCATTGCGCAGGTCGACGACGAGCGGCGCCCGCTCGACGAGCTCCTCGTAGTCGATGCCCTCGTGCGCCGTGACGATGACGACGCAGTCGGCGCCGTCGGCGTCGAGGGGCGCGGAGGTCAGGCTGTGCTCCGGCAGCTCCGTGACGAAGGGGTCGTGGTAGGACACCTCGGCGCCCTCGCCGCGGAGGAGCTCGATCAGCTTCAGCGCCGGCGACTCTCGCGTGTCGTCGCTGTTCTCCTTGTACGCCACGCCGAGCAGGAGGAGCTTCGAGCCCTTGAGCGCCTTTTCGCTCGCATTGAGCGCGCGAACGATCTTGCCCAGGCACCAGTAGGGCATGTTCTCGTTGACCTTGCCCGCGAGCTCGATGAACTCCGTGTAGAAGTCGTACTCGCGTGCCTTCCACGTCAGGTAGAAGGGGTCGATCGGCATGCAGTGCCCGCCGAGGCCCGGGCCGGGGCGGAAGCTCATGAAGCCGAACGGCTTCGTCGCGGCGGCGCCGACGACCTCCCAGACGTCGATGCCCATCCGGTCGCAGAGCTGCGCGAGCTCGTTGACGAGCGCGATGTTCACCGAGCGGAAGATGTTCTCGAGCAGCTTCGTCAGCTCGGCGGCCTCGGGCGAGGAGACCGGGTGCACGGTGTCGAGCGCGCTCGCGTAGAGCTCGACCGCGCGCTTCGTGCACGCCTCGGTGACGCCCCCGACGATCTTCGGCGTGTTCTTCGTCGTCCAGTCCCGTCGGCCGGGATCGACGCGCTCCGGCGAGAACGCGAGGTGGAAGTCCTCGCCGACGCGGAGCCCGTTCTGCTCGAGGACCGGCAGCAGGCGCTCGCGCGTGGTGCCCGGGTAGGTGGTCGACTCGAGGACGACGAGCTGCCCCTTCTGGAGGTGCGGCGCCAGCCGTTCGACGGCGGCGAGCACGATCGAGAGATCCGGCTCGCGCTGCGCCGACAGCGGCGTCGGTAGTGCGATGAGGACGGCCTGCGTCTCCGCGAGGCGCGCATAGTCGGTCGCCGCCTCGATCGCGCCGCTCTCGACGAGCGACGCGAGCTCCTCGGACGAGACGTCGCCGATGTAGCTCTCACCGCGGTTGATCGCCGCGACGCGGTCCTCCTCGGTCTCGAGCAGGAGCACGCGGTGGCCGGCCTCGGCGAAAACCCGGGCGAGCGGCACGCCCACGTAGCCTGCGCCGACGATCCCGATGGGCTTGTCCATGCGCGCGATAGTAACGACGGGTTCTGTTGGAGCTACTCCGCTGGGCGCCGCACGCGGACGAACCAGGGTCGAGCCGTCTGATCGCTCTTGAAGAACTGCAGGAGCAGTTGCCCGACCTTCTGGACGCCCGTCTTGGAGGGGTGCGTCCCGTCCTGATCGACGTCCTGGCACTCCCACGTCAGCCCGTCTCTGCGCCCACGGAGGCCGTCCGTCCACAAGTACGGGCCCCAGCCGAGCCATGGGCCCTTGAGACGGCCGCGCATCCGCTCGCCGATCAGCCAGCGGATCGCGAAGGCGCTGTCGTAGGCGAACGGCTCGGGGTTGAGGCCGGTGACGGCGTAGCCGCCGTACGTGCGGCTCGAGAGGTAGATGAGCTTGACGTTCGGGTAGCGCGTGCGCGCGATGCGCACGATGGCGCGGAGGTCGGCCTGTAACGCCCGGGCGTCACGCGGGAACGGGCGGTCCTCGCCGGCGATCGCCTGCTTGAGCCAGATCGCCTGCACCTGGTCCGGTGTCGCGCCGGCCTCGGCGAGGCGCTCATCGACGATCCCCCACTGGTTGGCGTTCGGTCGCTTCATCTTGGCGGCGTCCCAGCCGGCCTGGGCACCGTCGACGATGAGCAGGTTCGGGTTCTTGAGCGGGTCGGCCTCCGCGAGGCGCTTGAAGCCCGAGAACTCGGCGGTCGTGTTCACCATCCCGAGCGAGAGCAGGACGAACTTCGAGTCGGACGCGACCCGGCGGACGCGCTTGGCTGCGTTCACGCCCACGCGGAGGTAGCCCGCGGTCGGGCGGTTGCGGCCGTTCGGGTAGAGGCCGCCCGGATAGCCCTTGTAGCGTCGCCTCGCAGGGAAGTCGGTGACCGGCGTCAGTCCCGTGGAGGTGCGGGCGCAGTCGGCGTTGCCGCGGGTGGGCTCAGCCGGTGCGTCGACGGTCGCCGCTCCGAGCGCGAGCAGTGCGGCCGCAGCGATCGAGAGCGCGATCTTCATCGTGTTCGCGCAGGGTACGCGGTCGCTGTTAGGCACCTGTTAAGGGCAGCTGGGAAGCCGCGCAACCACGCGAAAAGTCGGGGCTATACTCGATCGCGGGGGCCGTTAGCTCAGCTGGTAGAGCAGGGGACTCTTAATCCCAAGGTCGAAGGTTCGAATCCTTCACGGCCCACTCGCGATCGAAATCCGGCCTGCTGCGCAGGCCATGATGATTTCGATCGCGTCGTGTTTACCCAGATGGTTTTGTGAGCCGACGCCGGCAAAGCCGGCATCGGCGGCGGATGTGGCGGGGCGGGCTTTGCTCGCCTCCGCACTCTTCGGTCGGGGGTTGAGAATCCGGAGAAGGTCATCATGGCGCGCGAAGCGCGCCGGACTTTCTCCGGCTACTAGGCGACGAGCTCTGCGCGCAGCTCTGACTGCACCGCGTAGAACGCTTCGACGACCTGCGGGTCGAACTGCGTGCCCGCGCAACGGAACAGCTCCCTGAGCCCTTCCTCGTGAGTGAGCGCCGGTGCGTACGCTCGCTCCGACGTCATGGCGTCGAACGCGTCGCAGACCGCGATGATGCGCGCGCCGAGCGGGATCTGCTCGCCCTTCAGCGAGTCCGGGTAGCCGGTGCCGTCGTAGCGCTCGTGCGTCGAGCGCACTAGCTTCGCCGCCTGCCCGAGCGCGGGCGCTGCGGCGAGGATCCGCTCGCCGATCAGCGTGTGCCGCCGGACGAACTCCCACTCGGCGTCGGTGAGCTTCCCGGGCTTCATGATGATCTCCTCGGGGATCGCGACCTTGCCGATGTCGTGGAGCTCTGCCGCGTGCCGGACGATCTCGAGCTGCTCGGTCGGGATGCGCAACCTGCGCCCGACGGCCTCGGCGAGGTCGGCCACCCCGGCCAGGTGCTTGCTCAGCGCGGAGTCGCGCTCGTGCAGCACGCGCAGGAGCACGTCCATGCTCTGCCGGCCCGCGGTCGGCCGGCCGCGGTTCTTATGGACGTACATGCGGCCGTCGGCGATGCGCAGAGCATCGGAGATGCGGTTCGCCTCGTCCGGAAGCAGCACGGAGCCGTACGAGCACGTGACGAGGAAGCCCTCGCCCTCCTCCGTCAGTGCCCCGGCCGCGGCGTCGATGAGCGCGCCGGGCCCGACACGCGCGGCCGACCCGATGACGCAGAACTCGTCACCGCCCATCCGGTACGCGTTGCCGCGTCCGGCGACAGCCGTCTCGAGGTTCGCGGCGAGCCGCATGAGCAAGGCGTCGCCCGCAGGGTGTCCGAACGTGTCGTTGTAGGCCTTGAACCCGTCGAGGTCGAAGAGGATCAGCACGAGGGGGTGACGCACGTCCGCGGCGGCCAGCTCCTGTTCGATCTCGCGCATGAAACGGCGCCGGTTGCCGAGCAGGGTGAGCGAGTCCGTCAGCGCCTCGTAGCGGCTGCGATCGAGGAGGCGCAGCTTGTCCCGGAACGTGAGCACCGCGCGCAGGATCACCGCGGCCAGCGACGTCCACGCGAGAACGAGCGCGAGCGTGTTCAGCTTGTGGAAGTGGTCGTAGACGAGGATCGCGAGGCCGACGAACGCGAAGATCGTGGGCAGCGTGAATGCCTGCCAGCCCTCGTTCCGCGCTTCCGTGATCCGGTTCGGACGCTGCCAAGCGGCGCAAGCGAGGAAGACACCCGCGGCGACCCAGCCGACGTCGACGAGCTTGCCCTCGACGTACGTACCGGCGGCTGCCTGGTAGAGGTAGATGCTGTCGGCGATGGCGAAGGAAGCGAAGCCGGCGGCGACCAGAGTCCAGGTGCGGTCCAGGCGCCAGCCGTTCAACGCGATGACGCCGATCAGGAGCGCGAACAGCAGGAGATCGAAGAGCGGATAGGCGAGATTCGTTGCAACGACCAGCTTGGAGCCGCCGGTGCTGTCAAGGACGGCGTCGAAGACGACCGCGGCGCCGAGGGCCGAGACGACGAGGCCGCCGATGATCCCGTCCAGCCAGAGGCTCCCGTGCAGATGCTCGACGCGCCGCCGCAGCAGGAGGGCGAGCGCCACGTACGCGAGCGGATAGAAGGCCAGATAGAAGGCGTCGGAGAGCGACGGGAACGGGATCTCGTCCCGTGGCGAGAGGACGAAGGTGTAGTAGAAGTCACCCGCCGCCCAGACCGCCGAGGCGAGACCGAGGAGCAGCCACGGCGTGCGCTCGACAGGCGAGACGAGACCGCGCGCGGCACAGCACGCGGCTGCGCCGACGAGCAAGAGGTTGTACGTGAGCGTCCCGTCGTCCCAGGGTGACCCGTCGACCCTGCCCATGAGCGTCTGGACGACGTAGAGGCCGAGCAGCGCGACGAGGCCGAGGCAGAGCAGACGACCGCGCCAGCTGTCGACATCCACGATCTGTGCGGCCGCATGGGGCCGCCTGTCTGTTCTTGGCCGCAAGAGATCTCCGGTTGAGGGAAGAGCGCTTATTCCGGAGTATCGGGCACGGCCTGGCGCCCGTTCGTGCCCCTTTCAAGGGATTCCCTCCGCCAGGCGAGCCGTCTTTACGTTTACCCGGGGCGGCCGAAAAGGGCCGCCCCAGGCTTTTGATCTCGCTCTAGTACGGGGGTCCTTCCTCGACGTAAGTGCCACGCCGGCGAGCACCGCCCCAGCCGCCCCACGAAGACCAGAAGATCAGCGAGAGGACGAGGCCGATGATCCCGACGACCATGAGGATCCAACCGATCGCGTCGACGTCGACACCTGCGAGCTCTGCATTGACTCCCCAGACGAGGATCGCCCCGCCGGCGATGAGCAACAGACTTGCACCGAGTCCCATAGAACCTCCTTCCTCCGGCAGTTCCTACCCTTCAACCGCCCTGCGCTAACCCGAAGAAGGTTCCCCGACAAACGGCTTCGGCCGTCGAGTAGTCTCGAAACCGGTGCGCAGGGGATCGCTCGTGCGGGTCGTTGCCATCGGCGTGGTCGTCGGCATCGCGGCGACGTTCGTCGCCATCCTCGTGCCGTGGCTGCCCGAACGCGCCTCTGAGGAAGGGAAGCGGATCGACTTCGTCTTTTGGTTCACGACGGGGATCTGCATCGTCATCTTCGCCGTCGTCGCCGCGATCAGCGTCTACTCGGTTTTCAAGTTCCGCGTGCGTCCCGACGACGACTCGGACGGGCCGCCGATCCACGGCCACACGGGGCTCGAGATCGCCTGGACCGCGATTCCGGCCGCGCTCGTGACGGCGATCGCCGTCGTCAGCGCGGTCGCCTTGGCGCAGAACGCGAACCTCCCGAAGGACAAGCTCGTCGTGGACGTGACCGCGCGGCAGTTCGCGTGGTCGTTCAAGTACCCGCAGTACGGCAACATCGAGTCCGGGACGCTGCGCCTTCAGAACCACCGCGGTACCCAGCTGCGCCTGCGAGCGCTCGACGTCATCCACTCGTTCTTCGTGCCCGAGTTCCGCCAGAAGCAGGACGCCGTGCCGGGCCAGGTGACGAGGCTGCCGATCACGCCGACGAAGACGGGGGACTACCCCCTCCTCTGTACCGAGCTCTGCGGGCTCGGGCACGCGCTGATGCGCACACGGGCGATCGTCATGAACCCGGACGACTTCGAGCAATGGGCGCGTTCCCAGCAGCAGAGCGCGGGAAGCGGGAGCTGAGACCGGCATGACGACCGTCACCGAGCACGCCGAGCACGCGCCGCCCGCGCCGCCGCCGACCGGATGGCGGAGGGCCTTCGCGCCCGGCTGGGTGCGGGTGGTCTGGATGACGCCGCTCTTCTTCGGGATCGGCTTCGCGCTCGTCGTGCTCATCCGCCTGTGGGCCGGGTACGAGCCGGCCGTCGACTGGCTCGTGATCGTCACTGTCGGGGCGCTGACGGCGGCCCCGCTCGGGTTCCTGGCGGGCCTCGGCGGCTTCGACTACTGGCTGAGCTACGCCCTCGGGTCGCCGACTCGGCCCGAGGACCACTCGGGCCACGGCGCGTACTCGTGGCGCGACTACTTCCGGATCAACACCGACCACAAGGTGATCGGGATCCAGTACGTCGTGACGACGATCGTCTTCTTCCTGGCCGGCGGTCTGCTGGCGATGATCTTCCGCGCCGAGCTCGCGCGCCCCGGGATGCAGTACGTCGACCCGCAGACGTTCAACGGTCTCATCTCCGTCCACGCGTCGCTGATGATCTTCCTGTTCGTGATCCCGGCCTTCGCCGGGCTCGGGAACTACGTCATCCCGCTCATGATCGGAGCGCCGGACATGGCGTTCCCGCGGCTGAACGCCCTCTCGTACTGGCTGCTGCCGATCGCGGGGATCATGATGCTCGCGAGCTTCATCCCCGACGGCGGCGCCTTCGGGGCGGGCTGGACCGGCTACGCGCCGCTGTCGGTCGTCGGCGAGAACGGCAACGTCTTCTTCAACATGGGCGTCCAGTGGGCGGGTGCGTCGTCGATCATGACCGCCCTCAACTTCCTGGTCACGATCATCACCATGCGCGCGCCGGGGATGACGTTCTGGCGCATGCCGCTGCTCGTGTGGGCGAACTTCGCGACGTCGCTACTCGTCGTCCTCGCGACGCCGTTCATCGCCGGGTCGCAGTTCTTCGTCATGTTCGACCGCGTGATGCACACGAACTTCTTCGACTTCAACGAGGGCGGCTACGTGCTCGCCTACCAGCACATCTTCTGGTTCTACTCGCACCCGGCCGTCTACATCATGATGCTGCCCGGGTTCGGGATCGCGTCCGAGGTGATCTCGGTCATGTCGCGCAAGCCGATCTTCGGCTACCGGCTGATGGCGCTCTCGCTGATCGCGATCCTCGTGCTCGGCTTCTCGGTCTGGGCGCACCACATGTTCGTCTCGGGCATGGCCTCGTGGTTGCGCGTGCCGATGATGGTGACGACGTTGCTGATCGCGGTGCCGACCGGGATCAAGGTCTTCTCGTGGCTCGCGACGACCTGGGAGGGGCGGATCAACTTCTCGACGCCGATGATGTTCGCCCTCGGCTTCGTCTCGATGTTCGTCATCGGCGGCCTGTCGGGGATCTTCCTCGGCGCGGTCCCGATCGACATCCACACGTCGGACACGTACTTCGTCGTTGCCCATATCCACTACGTGCTGCTCGGCGGGTCGCTGTTCACGATCTTCGCGGGGATCTACTACTGGTTCCCGAAGATGACCGGGCGGATGTACGACGAGCGGCTCGGGAAGCTGCACTTCTGGGCGACGTTCATCGGCTTCAACGCCACGTTCTTCCCGATGCACATCATCGGCGTGCAAGGCATGCCGCGGCGCGTCGCCGACTACGACCCGCAGTTCGGAGACTGGAACTTCGCGATCTCGATCTTCTCGTTCATGCTCGGCGCCTCGTTCATCGTCTTCGTCTACAACATGGTCGTCAGCTGGCTGCGCGGGCCGCCGGCGCCTGGGAACCCGTGGCGGGCGCTGACGCTCGAGTGGCAGGTCTCCTCGCCGCCGCCCGTGTTCAACTTCGACGAGATCCCGCAGGTCGTCGGCGGCCCGTACGAGTACGGCGTCCCGGGCGCGCGGCACGCGGTCTTCAACGGAGCGCGGGAGCGGACACTGGAAGAGGTGCCTGCGAGGTGAGGCATGTCCTCGTGATCGCGAACGAGACGGTGGCCGGGCAGGGGTTGATCGACGCAGTCGAAAGGCGCGTCACGGGCAAGGACGACCTCGTCACGGTCATCGCTCCTGTCAGCAACCCGCAGTCGGGCTACGTCGTCTACGAGGACACGCGAAGGGCTGCGGCCGGCCGCCGGCTCGATCGCACGCTCTCCTCGCTACGCGAGGCAGGAGTCCGGGCGCACGGCGTCGTCGTAGACGCGGACCCTGCGGACGCCGTCCGGGACGCCATGGCGACGCTCGACCCGCGGCCGACCGAGATCATCGTCTCGACTCACCCCCAGGAGAAGTCCGGTTGGCTGCGGCGGAAAGTAATCGACCGCATCCGCTCAGTGGCGGGCGACTTGCCGATCGAGCACGTCATCGTCGATCTCGAAGCCGAGGGCGGGCCGGCGAACGTGCTCGTGATCGCGAACGAGACCGTCGTCGGCGACCCGCTCCTCGCGCGGATCAGAGAGCGCGCGGCGCGTTCGGCGGCCAGCTTCCTGATCATCTGCCCGCAGAGCGACCCGAACCAGGGCGACCACCCCGAGGCGGAGCGGCGGCTGAGGCGCGCCCTCGCGATCCTCCGCGGCGAGGGCATCGACGCCCACGGCCAGGTCGCCCATCCGGATCCCTACACGGCCGCCATGCAGGCGGTCCACGACGAGCGCACGAACGAGATCATCGTCTCGACGTTCGCGCCCGAGCGCTCCCCCTGGATGCGGAAGAACCTCGTCCAGCGCCTGCACAAGGACACCGGCCTGCCGGTCGAGCACGTCGTCCTGCAGGAGGAGGCCGCGCCCGCGTAATGGCCGTGCACGCCGAAGCGCACGCCGCGCACCCGCCCGCCGCGCATCAGAGCTCGCGGATCGACGCGCCGACGCTCGGGATGCTGCTTTTCATCGGGTCGGAGATCATGCTCTTCGGCTCGTTCTTCACGATCTACTTCTTCGACCGGGTCGTGGCCGGGCCGGACGAGTGGCCGCCGGGGGAGTTCCATCTGCCCGTCTTCGTCGCCGGCGTCAACACGGCGATCCTGCTCACCTCGAGCTTCACGATGCACTGGGCGCTGCAAGCAATCAAGCGCGGCAGCCGGGCCGGACTCCAGGCGGGCCTCGTGCTCACCTTCCTGCTCGGGCTCACCTTCCTGCTCACGCAGGTGCGGGAGTACTCGCGCGTGGGCTTCGCGCCGGACGACGGTAGCTTCGGAAGCACGTTCTACGGGCTGACCGGCCTGCATGGGGCGCACGTCTTCGTCGGCCTGACGCTGCTCGCCTTCGCGACGATCCGCGCCTTCCGGGGGCATTTCTCGCCGCAAGCGCACTGGGGCGTCGAGATCCCCGGGATCTACTGGCACTTCGTGGACGTAATGTGGATAGTGGTCTACACGACCGTCTACATCCTGTAGCGAGGCCGCAGTGATAAATCCGCTTAGGAGCGAGGCCGAGGCGTACCGCTTCCTCCTGCTCACGGTCGGTTACTTCGCGGCGATCGTGATCGCGGCTCTCGCCATCGGCGCGTGGGCCGGCTTCGTCGTCTTCGTGCTCCTGACCGTCGCCGGCGTCGTCTACGTCGTGCGCGCGCGGCGTGCCGAGCCGCCGCGGCAGGCCGTCCCCAGTCGTCGCGGCCGCGAGGACGTGCGCCGGATCCTCGTCATCGCCAACGAGACCGTCGGAGGCGAGCGACTGCGGGAGGAGATCCGGCGCCGCTCCGAGGGCTACGAGGAGCAGGTGCTCGTCGTGTGCCCCGCGCTGAACTCGCCGCTCCGGCACTGGGCCTCGGACGAGGACGGCGCCCGCGCCCAGGCCCAGGAGCGGCTCAATGCGAGCCTCGCCCGCCTGCGCCAGCTGGGCATCGACGCCAAGGGCGAGGTCGGCGACGGCGAGCCGCTACAGGCGATGGAAGACGCGCTCCGCCTCTTCGGCGCCGACGAGATCATCATCTCGACCCACCCAGAGGGCCGCTCACACTGGCTGGAGCGCGGCATCGTAGAAGGTGCGCGCGAGCGCTTCGCGGTACCGATCACCCACGTGGTGGTGGATCTCGAAGCTGAGCGCGAAGAAGTCCGCTAGCACCAGCTCCCCGGTGTCAGACACCGGCGCGGCGCCGCTCCTCCGACGCGTTGCTGCGCTCCCGGTGTCTGACACCGGCATGCGTCTGCCACGGTGTCCCCTCGTAGCTCCTGGTGTCAGACACCGGCAAGGTGCGGTATTTCTGCGAAGAGGCCACGACCCCGGTGTCTGACACCGGGTTCTAGGCGCTACTTCTTGGACTTGATGAAGTCGGCCAACTTCTTTGCGTCGGCCTGCGAGACCTGGTTCTTGCGGATCACGGCGCTCATCACGCCCGGTTGGTAGCCGGCCACGATCTTGGCGTCGGGATCGCGGATCGACTCGATCAGGTACGCCTGGGTCACGGGCACCGACTGCCCGTTGGTCAGCTTCGACTGCTTGCCGAAGATGCCGTTCAGCGGCGGCCCCGTTCCCTTCGCGCCGCTCAGGGAGTGGCAGCCCTGGCAGCCGAGCGAGGCGAACAGGCCCTCGCCCGTCCCCGGCGGCGGCCCGCCCTCGACCTCCTTGCCGGCAACGGACGCGACGTACGCGGCAACGGCCTCCGCGTCCTCGCCGGTGACGAGGTCGGCCGGCATCCCGCTCCCCTTCGTCGGATAGTGGATCTGGTCGAGGACGATCGCGCGGATGGAGCTCTCCTTGAAGCCTTCCTTCCGCGGGCCGGCGAACGCCTCGTCGAGGTTCGGCCCGACCGTCCCGCGCGCTCCCGCGTCGGCCAGCGTGTGACACGCGCCGCACCGCGCCTCCGGGCTGTTGAACAGCTCTTTCCCCTGGGAGGTGTTGCCGGCGCTCCCGACGCCTTGCGTACCGCAGCCCGCCGCCAGGACAGCCACGAGCGTCACGGCTGCCGCGGCGGCTACGAGGCGCAACCTAGGAGGGAGGGGTGGAAGCTCCCGCCTTCGCCAGTGCCTCGTCACGGTTCACGTAGATCTGGAAAACGCGGTCGAGGCCGGTGATCTCGAAGATCTTCGCGATGTTCCGGTCGCTGCAGACGAGCGAGAGCTGGCCGTCCTGTCCCCGAAGGCGCTTGACGCCGCCGACGAGGACGCCGAGCGTCGTCGAGTCGATGAACGTCGTGTCGGAGAAGTCGACGACGACGTTCTTCGCACCCTTCGCGATCACGTCGAGCAGCTGCTGCTTGAACTCGGGAGCGGTATAGAGGTCGACCTCGCCCGCGAGCGCGATCACGAAGGTGGCATCGCCGACCTGGTCGGTGTTCACATCGAAGTTCACGCCGCGCGCAGTCTAACCCGGCTGAACGTTGGCGGCGCCTGCCTTGAGCGTCTTGATCTGCTGCCTCGCATAGGGCGCCTCGGGCGAGTCCGGCGCGAGCCTCAGGAAGCGCTGATAGGCACGGACCGCGAGCGGGATGCGCTGCGCCTGGTAGGCCGCGTCGCCGAGCTGGAGCTGCACCTGCGCCTCGTCCTCGGGGCGGGAGGCGGCGATCTGTGCGTAGATCGTCGCGGCGCGCGAGTACGCGCCCTGCATGACGGTCGCGGCCTCGCTGAGGCGCTTGTTGATCTGCGCCTCGAACTCCTGGTCGATGCGCCCGCCGAGGGCGCGGCCGAACTCGGTGCCGGTCGGCGGCCCGAACAGCCCGCCACCGCCGCGGGAGAGGGCTTCGGTGCGCGCGATGTCGTACCTGGCGCGCGCCTCGTTCGCCCGGGTCAGGTAGAGCACGGCCAGGGTCCGCTTCGTCTCGAAGTCCTTCGGGCGCACGCGCACGTAGCGCTCGAAGATCGGGATTGCCTCGTTCGAGCGGCCGTCGCTGACGAGCGCTTCGCCGAGCTCGCGGAGGGCGACGGGGTCGCGCGGATTCTCCTCGACCTTCTCGCGAGCCTCGCCGACGTCGACGCCGCTCGAAGAGGAGCCGCCGCCCCCGAGGATGTCGCCGAGGCCGGTGCCCTGGCCGGAGCCGACGCCGAAGACGACGAAGCCGACGCCGAAGACGAGCGCGAGGAAGACGAACATCCACTTCGCCGAGCGGATGAGCTTCGGGAAGAACATCGTCTCCTCGACCGTGCGAGGTTGCGCGCGGCGAGTCCGCCGCGGAACTTGCGGCCGCGGCTGCTGCTTCGGGCGCGGCTTGCGCTTGGCTCCGGACCTGGCCATGGCCGACGAAGGTTAGCGAGCGATCGTCGAGGCTGGGTCCAGGCTCGACCAGTCGAAGGAGGCGCCGATGTCGCGCAGCCGCGCCCGCGTCTCCTCGTCGCAGAGCGCGCCTCGAACCCCCGCTTCGTAGGCGGTACGCGGGTCGACGCCGAGCGAGCGAATCGCCTCGTACTCGCGCGTCAGGTCGGTGTCGAACATCGCCGGGTCGTCGGTCGACACCGAGCAGAGGACCCCGGCCGCGACGAGCGCGGGCAGGGGGTGCTCGGCGAGCAAGGGTACGGCGCCTGTGCGCACGTTCGAGATCGGCGAGACGTCGCAGACGATCTGCCGCTCCGCCAGCTTCTCGACGAGGGCGGGGTCTTCAACTGCCCTGATGCCGTGCCTGATCCGGTCGGCGCCGAGGGCGTCGAGCGCGCCTCGGATCGACTCCGGCCCCGCGTGCTCGCCCGCGTGCGGCACAGCACCGAGGCCCTCCGCCTTCGCGAAGGCGAACACCTTTGCGTACGGCTCGGGCGGAAACTGCGCCTCGAGCCCGCCCAGGCCGACGCCGACGATCCCTCGCTCGCGGTAAGCCGCCGAGTAGCGGACGACCTCTTCGGCCGTCTCGAGCGGCGCCCCGCGGTAGATGTCCGGCGTGAGGCGAACAGTCATACCGTGCACCTCCTGAGCCTCCTGGGCACCGTCGCAGTAGCCGCTGAAGATGTCGTCCCAATGGACCCCGCGGCTGATGCGCTCCGCCGGGGAGAAGATCGCCTCCACGTAGACCGCTCCGTGGGACGCCGCCTCGGCCGCGTAGTCGACGACGACCTGGCGGAAGTCGTCGGCCGTTCGCATGGCGTGCGTCGTCAGGATCCAGGTCTCGATGAAGTGCTCGAAGTCGCGGTACTCGTAGAGCTGCGCCAGGCCTTCGACGGTGTCGGCCGGGAGCGGATAGTCGTTCCGGCGAGCGATCTCGAGCAGGGTCGGCGCGCGGACCGTCCCCTCGAGGTGGACGTGCAGCTCTATTTTCGGCATCGCTTGCGATGCCGCTTCAGGACGCACGGGCTTGCCCTTGCGTCCGTCTGAATTGACCGGTCGAGCCACCTCGAATTTCTCCGAACCGATCTGAGGGTGTCAAAGCTCGGTCGCGAGCTCGGCGTCGGCTCGGCGCCAGCGGCGCTCCATCAGCACCGAGAGCCAGATCGAGGCCTCGAAGAGCACGAGCAGCGGCAGCGCCTCGAAGAGCAGCGAGACCGGATCGACGGTCGGCAGCAGGATTGCGAGCGCGACAGCGGCGACGATGCCGAAGCGACGGTTCTTGCGCAGCTGCGCCGAGTCGATCACGCCCAGCCGCACGAGCGCGAGGATGAAGATCGGCAGCTCGAAGCAGACCGCGATCGCGAGCAGCATGACCGAGACGAACGAGAAGTAGTAGCTCGCGCGGATCTGCGGGTTGTAGAGCTCCTCGTCGAAGTTGGTCAGGAAGGTCAGCGCCTTCGGCAGGACGACGAAGTACGCGAAGGCGAGGCCCGCCGCGAGCAACGCGGTCGCGATCGCGACGAAGACGGCGACGATTCGCTGCGTGTGCTCCTCGAACGCGGGTGCGAGGAAGCTCCAGACTTGCCAAAGCAGCACCGGGAACGCGAGCACGATCGCGGCGTAGAAGCTGACCTTGATCGACGTGGTGAACGGCTCCGTGACGCCGAGCGTCGTCAGCTCCCGGTCGTCTGGCAGCGGCTCGCGGAGCCACTCGATCAGGTGCTCGTGGAAGACGAACGCGACGACGAACCCGATGCCGACAGCCACCAGCGCGATGACCAGCCGGCTGCGCAGCTCGTCCAGGTGCTCGACGAGGGACGCTTCCTCGCCGTGCCGCAGGCGCCGCGGCAACCTCATCGGAAGCTAGCTCGAGGCGGCGTCGCGGCGGGTCGTGCCCGACGAGACCGGCGGGTCGTCCTCCGCGGGCGGGAGCTGCGGCGGCGACTCGTCGTCGCGGCCGGTGACCGAGTCCTTGAACTCGCGCATGCCCTTGCCGAGCGACCGACCCATCTCGGGCAGGCGCTTCGGCCCGAATACGAGCAGCACGACGAGGAGGAGGATGAGGATCTCCCAGATTCCGATCCCGAACGGCACGGTCTCAGGGTAGCACCCTCCGGCGGCGGGACCGGGCCGGAGGTCAACCGGTACCATGGCGTCACGAAGGTCCGCGAAAACCTCGGAACCGAAAAGGATTGAGACCGCACAAAGTGGCACTACTCGAGCTGAAAGACGTCCACGTCGCCCTGGAGGACGGCACCGAGATCGTCAAGGGCGTCGATCTCGCCGTGAGCCCGGGCGAGATCCATGCGCTGATGGGCCCGAACGGCTCGGGCAAGTCGTCGCTCGCCTACGCGCTGATGGGCCATCCGGGCTACGTGATCACCGAGGGCGAGGCCCTCTTCGACGGCAACGAGCTGACCGAGCTCGGGCCCGACGAGCGCGCGCAGCTCGGTCTCTTCCTCGCGTTCCAGTACCCGCACGCGATTCCCGGCGTGACCGTGACGAGCTTCCTACGCTCGGCGATCAACTCGGTCCGCAAGGCGCGCGCCGGCGGCGAGGACGACCCGATCCCGGTGCCGGAGTTCCGCAAGAGCCTGCTCGCCGAGATGGAGCGGCTGAAGATCCCGCGCGAGCTCGCGCAGCGCTACTTGAACGACGGCTTCTCCGGCGGCGAGAAGAAGCGCGTCGAGATCCTGCAGATGGCGATCCTGCGGCCGCGGATCGCGGTGCTCGACGAGACCGACTCGGGGCTCGACATCGACGCCCTGCGCATCGTCGCCTCAGGCGTGCGCGAGCTGGTCGGCCCGAAGACGGGCGCGCTCGTGATCACGCATTACCAGCGGATCCTCAACCATATCGAGCCCGATTTCGTGCACGTCTTCGTCGACGGGCGTATCGTTGAGGAAGGCGGCCCCGAGCTCGCGCATAAGCTCGAGGCAGAAGGGTACGAGGCGTTCATGCCAGCTTTAACTTCATCCGGTGCCAGACTTCAGTCTGGCTCCGGCGAGCCTGAAAGCGAGGCCTGATGGCCACGACCGAGACCGAAGTCGTCGCCGAGATCGGCAGCGACTACAAGTACGGCTTCTCGGATCCTGAGGAGTACTTCTTCAAGTCGGGCCGGGGGCTCTCGCCCGAGCTTGTCGCGGCGATCTCCGAGCACAAGAACGAGCCCGACTGGATGCGCAAGTTCCGCCTCAAGTCGCTCGAGTACTTCCAGGCCCGCCCGCTCCCCGACTGGGGCGGCGACCTGACCGGCATCGACTTCGACAACATCTTCTATTACATCCGCCCGACCGAGAAGCAGGCGAAGTCCTGGGAGGACCTGCCGCCGGACATCAAGAACACGTGGGACCGGCTGGGCATTCCGGAGGCGGAGCGCAAGTTCCTCGCCGGCGTTGGCGCCCAGTACGAGTCCGAGGTCGTCTACCACAAGCTCAAGGAGGACCTCGAGTCCCAGGGCGTGCTCTTCCTCGACATGGACTCGGGGCTCCGTGAGCACGAGGACCTCGTCAAGCAGTACTTCGGGACGATCATCCCGCAGAACGACAACAAGTTCGCGGCGCTGAACTCGGCCGTCTGGTCGGGCGGCTCGTTCATCTACGTGCCGCCCGGAGTCTCGGTCGAGATGCCGCTCCAGGCCTACTTCCGCATCAACGCGGAGAACATGGGCCAGTTCGAGCGCACGCTGATCATCGTCGACGAGGGCGCCTACGTGCACTACGTCGAGGGCTGCACGGCGCCGATCTACACGACCGACTCGCTGCACTCCGCGGTCGTCGAGATCATCGTCAAGCCGGGCGCGCGCTGCCGCTACACGACGATCCAGAACTGGTCGACCAACGTCTACAACCTCGTCACCAAGCGCGCCGTCGCGTACGAGAACGCGACGATGGAGTGGGTCGACGGCAACCTCGGCTCGAAGCTGACGATGAAATACCCCGCCATCTGGCTGATGGGCGAGGGCGCGCACGGCGAGGTGCTTTCGATCGCCTTCTCGGGGAAGGGCCAGCACCAGGACGCGGGCGGTAAGGCCGTCCACGTCGCGCCGCGCACCTCGTCGGTGATCACCTCGAAGTCGATCTCGAAGAACGGCGGCCGGTCGAGCTACCGCGGCCTGCTCGAGGTGGCGAAGGGCGCCGAGGGCTCGAAGTCGAAGGTCGTCTGCGACGCGCTGATCCTCGACGAGGACTCGCGCTCGGACACGTACCCGTACATCCGCATCGACGAGTCGAACGTGGACATCGGGCACGAGGCGACGGTCTCGAAGATCGGCGAGGAGCAGCTCTTCTACCTGATGTCGCGCGGCCTCTCGGAGGCCGAGGCCTCGGCGATGGTCGTCTCGGGCTTCGTCGAGCCGATCACGAAGGAGCTTCCACTGGAGTACGCGGTCGAGATGAACCGGCTGATTCAGCTCCAGATGGAAGGCTCCGTCGGTTAGTTAAGTCCTCTCCGGAATCACGAGCTCGCCGGCGGGACGCCGGCGGCCACTCGTGGTCGAGCGCAGGCTCCACACGTCCGCGAGCCCGTCGCCGACGAGGTTGACCGCTAGGACGAGCAGCCCCAGCGCGATGCCGGGGAAGACGGACGTCCACCAGGCGATGCCGAGATACGACTGGGCGCCGGCCAGCATCGCGCCCCAGGAGACCTTGTTCGGGTCGCCGAGGCCGAGAAAGGCGAGGCCGCTCTCGATGAGGACGGCCTGTCCCATCTGGAAGGAGCCGTTCACGACCACGATCGGCACTGCGAACGGGAGCAGGTGGCGTACGAGGATCCTCGCGTCCGCGGCGCCGACCGAGTGCGCCGCCTCGACGAACGGCCTCTCGCGCAACGCGATCGCCTCGGCTCGGACAAGCCGAGCCGTATGCGGCCAGAACGTCAGTCCGAGGACGAGCGCGATCACCCAGAGGTGCCCCCCGAAAAGAGCTGCGGCGACGAGCGCGAGCAGGAACCGAGGGACGATCAGGACGAGCTCGGTGACCTTCAACAGAACCTCGTCCAGCAGGCCCCCGAAGTAGCCGCCGGCGAGACCGACGACGATCCCGACCGCGGCGGCGAAGAACGCCGGCGGCAGCGAGACTTCGAGCGCAGTCTGGCCGCCGTGGAGGATCCGGACGAGGACGTCGCGCCCGAGCTCGTCGGTCCCGAACACGTGGTCGCGAGAAGGACGAGCGAGCACCTCGTCGCTCGGCCGGAACGGATCGCCGCCGGCCGCCGCGGCTGCGACCGCCGTCGCGACGACGACGCCGCCGCCGAGGACAACCCGCGCGCTCCGAAGCGCCAGCCGCAGCCTCATCGGAAGCCCACGCGCGGATCGAGGATGCGATAGAGGACGTCCGCAAGCAGGTTCGCGCTGAACACGAGCGCCGTCGAGAGCAGGAGGACGCCGACGAGCGTGGGAGTGTCACGCGAGAGGACCGAGTCGTAGAGCAGCCGGCCGAGGCCGGGCCAGACGAAAACGGTTTCGACGAGGACGGCTCCCGTCAGGACGAGCCCGAGGTCACCCGTCAACACCGTCACCGCGGGACGAAGCGCGTTCGGCAGCGCGTGACGGAGCACCACCCGGCGCTCGGACATCCCACGCGCACGAACTGCCTGGATGTAGTCCTCCTGGAGCGTGTCGATCATCGAGGCGCGCGTGACGCGCACGACGAGCGCGAGCAGGAGCGTTCCGAGTGTCAGGCCCGGGAGCACCAGGTGGCGGGCGAGATCGCCGAGACCTGAGCTCTGCCCGGCCGTGTGCATGCCGCCGGCGGGCAGCCATCGCAGCTTGACGGCCAGCAACGCGATCAGCAACTGACCGAGCCAGAACACTGGAATCGAATAGCCGAGCAGTGAGAGCACCGAGATGAGCCCGTCTGTGGCGCCGCCCCGGTAGACCGCGGCCAGGACGCCGAGCCCGACACCGAAGAGCGCTGCGAAGGCGAGCGCCGTGCCGCCCAGGATGAGGCTCGCGCCTAGGCGGCTCCCGATCACATGGGACACCGGCTCGCCCTGGACCGCCGAGTACCCGAGGTCGCCCTGGGCCACGGCCAGGAGGTACGAACCGACCTGCTCGGCCAGCGGCTGGTCGAGATGGAAGCGCTGACGGAGTAGCTCGAGGTACGCAGGATCGGCTCCCGACTGGCCGGCGAGGACGTCGGCGGTATCGCCGGGGGCGAGGCTGATCAGTACGAACGTAGCCGCGACGACCGCGGCCAGCAGAAACGCGCCGGCTACGAGCCGGCGAACGAGGAAGATGCCGAGGTCAGCGCGTACGCCTCTTCGATCCCCTCGTCCACCACGCGCGCTCACCGAAGG
>DASQWH010000170.1:0-6364 GCA_035640335.1 Gaiellaceae bacterium
GGCACCGTCGAGGGGCTCGACTTCCCAGAGCTGCGCGCGCGCTCGGTGCAGTTCCACCCCGAGGCCGGCCCGGGCCCGCACGACGCCTGGCACCTGATCGACGAATTCGTAGAAGGACACGGTCTTGCCGAGGCGGCCTGACCTCGAGTCGATCTGCCTAATCGGCTCCGGGCCGATCGTCATCGGGCAGGCGTGCGAGTTCGACTACTCGGGCTGCCAGGCGCTGAAGGTCCTGCGCGACGACGGGTTTCGGACGATCGTCGTCAACTCGAACCCGGCGACGATCATGACCGACCCCGGCTTCGCCGACCGCACCTATCTGGAGCCGCTCGACCTCGAGGGCGTCGCGGACGTCCTCGCGCGGGAGCGGCCGAGCGCGCTGCTGCCGACCATGGGCGGCCAGACGGCGCTCAACCTCGCCGTGCAGCTCGCCGAGGGGGGCGTCCTCGCCGACCTCGGCGTCGAGCTGATCGGCGCGCCGGTCGATGTCATCCGCCGCGCCGAGGACCGCGAGCGCTTCCGCGAGACGGTGCGGCTCGCGGGGCTGCGCGTGCCGGAGTCGACGATCGTCACGTCGCCCGACGAGCTGCCCGCGTCGCTCACGTTCCCGGTCATCCTGCGGCCGGCCTTCACGCTCGGCGGCCACGGCGGCGGCACCGCCCGCTCGGAGGCCGAGCTGCGGCCGCTGCTCGAGAAGGCGCTGTACGAGAGCCCGGTCGGCCAGGTGCTTGTCGAGGAGTCGCTGCTCGGCTGGGATGAGTTCGAGCTCGAGGTCATGCGCGACCGCGCGGACAACGCGGTCATCGTTTGCTCGATCGAGAACCTCGATCCGATGGGCGTGCACACGGGCGACTCTGTCACGGTCGCGCCGCAGATGACGCTCTCCGACGAGGCGTACCAGGAGCTACGCGACGCGGCGCTTGCGGTCGTGCGCGCGGTGGGCGTCGAGACCGGCGGCGCGAACATCCAGTTCGCCCGCGAGCGGGGTAGTGGCGAGCTGCGCGTGATCGAGATGAACCCGCGCGTGTCGCGCTCGTCCGCACTCGCCTCGAAGGCGACCGGTTACCCGATCGCGAAGGTGGCCGCGAAGCTCGCGGTCGGCTACACCCTCGACGAGATCCCGAACGACCTGACGGGGACGACGCCCGCGAGCTTCGAGCCGACGCTCGACTACGTCGTCGTCAAGTTCCCGCGCTTCGCGTTCGAGAAGTTCCCCGGCGCCGACCCGACGCTCGGCACACAGATGAAGTCCGTCGGAGAGGCGATGGGCATCGGGCGCACCTTCAGCGAGGCATTCCTGAAGGCGATGCGCTCGCGGGAGCTCGAAGCCGGCGCGACGACCCCGTGGCGCGGGCTCGCATCGCTGCCCGACGGCCTGCATCCGTGGTTCCGCGACGAGCTGGCACGCGTCGAGGACGGACTGGCCGGCCTCGAGTACGCGGGCGACCTCGTCGCGGACGACTGGCTGCGCGTGAAGCGCCTCGGCATCTCCGATGCGCAGGTCGCGGACCGGTGCGGAACGAGTGAGGAGGTCGTTCGCGCGCGCCGCCGCGCCTGGGGCGTGCGGCCGGCGTACCGGCGCGTCGACTCGTGCGCGGGCGAGGTCGAGGCGGGCTCGAACTACTTCTACTCGACCTACGGCGAAGCGGACGAAGGCGCGCCGACGGGAGAGCGGCTGCGCGTCGTCATCCTCGGCTCGGGCCCGAACCGGATCGGCCAGGGCATCGAGTTCGACTACTGCTGCGTGCACGCCGCGCAGGCGTTCCGCGCGCTCGGGTACGAGGCGGTGATGGTCAACTGCAACCCGGAGACGGTCTCGACCGACTACGACACGTCCGACCGCCTCTACTTCGAGCCGCTGGGCGTGGAAGAGGTGCTGGCGGTCTGCGAGCGCGAACAGCCGGAAGGCGTCGTCATCCAGTTCGGCGGGCAGACGCCGCTGAAGCTGGCGCGCGCGATCGAGCAGGCCGGGTACCGCATCCTCGGCACGCCGTTCGACGCCGTCGACCTCGCGGAGGACCGCGAGCGCTTCGCCGAGCTCTGCGACGAGCTCGACGTCGCCGTCCCGTCGTGGGCGATGGCGCAGGGGCCCGAACAGGCCGCCTACGTTGCCGAGGCGATCGGCTTCCCCGTTCTGATCCGGCCGTCGTACGTCCTCGGTGGGCGGAACATGGAGATCTGCTACGACGCCGAGGCTGTCGCGCAGGCGGCCCAAAGCGGCGAGCGCGTGCTCGTCGACAGCTTCCTCGAGGGCGCCGTCGAGATCGACGTCGACGCCCTCTGCGACGGTCGCGAGACGTACGTGGCCGCCGTCATGCAGCACATCGAGGAGGCCGGCGTCCACTCGGGCGACTCCTCCTGCGTTCTGCCGCCGCCCTCACTCGACGCGGAGACGCGGGCGGCAATCGAGGACATCGTCCGGCGAATCGCTCCGGCGCTCGGGGTCGTCGGGCTCGTGAACGTGCAGCTCGCGGTCACCGAAGGCGAGGTCTACGTGCTCGAGGCGAACCCGCGCGCGTCGCGCACTGTGCCGTTCGCGAGCAAGGCGATCGGCGTCAACCTCGTCGCGGCCGCCTGCCGCCTCGCCGCGGGCGCCGCCCTGTCCGACCTGGACCTGCCCGAGGGACAGTCCCCGCAACAATTCTGTGTCAAGGCCGCGGTGCTGCCGTTCGCTCGCTTCCCGGGCGCCGACCCCGTGCTCGGGCCCGAGATGCGCTCGACGGGCGAGGTGATGGCGACGGCGCGCGACCTGCCGACCGCGCTCGCGAAGGCCGAGCGCGCCGCGGGGCGTCCGCTGCCGTCCGCCGGCACGGCGTTCCTCTCCGTGCGTGACGCCGACAAGCAGGCCGCGGTCGAGATCGCGACGTCGCTCGCCCGGCTCGGGTTCCGCCTCGTCGCGACGGCGGGCACCGCCCATGCGCTGGCCGCCGCGGGTCTCAGCGTCGAGCGCGTGCGCAAGGTCACGGAGGCAGCCGAGGGCGCGACGGTCGTCGACCTCGTCCGCCGCGGCCACTGCGACCTCGTCGTCAACACGCCATTCGGCGGTTCCGGCCCCCGCTCCGACGGCTACCTCATCCGCGAGGCCGCCCTCGCCGCGCGGGTGCCGTGCATCACGACGATCGCCGGCGCCAGAGCAGCGGTGCACGCGATCGCCGACGCGCAGGGAGACCTGGCCGTCTCGCTGCAGGAGAGGATCCAGGATCAGAAGCGCAGCGCTTAACGTCACCGCGAACGAGCAGGTAGGGCCGTACACGCTGCTGCGGCTGGAGCGCGGCCCGCTCGAGCCTGGCATCCCCGGCCAGTTCTTCATGCTCGAGGCGCCCGGTTGCGTGCTCCCCCGCCCGATGAGCCTCTGCCTCGCGCCGCCCGGCGAGCTCGGCTTCCTGCTCGACGCGATCGGCCCAGGAACGCGAGCGCTCGCGGCGCTCTCCGCAGGCGAGCGTATCCACGTGCTCGGGCCGCTCGGAAACGGCTACCGGCTGGACGTCGAGCGGCCGCTCCTCGTCGGCGGCGGCATCGGGGTCGCGCCCCTGCCGCACCTATCCGACGCGCTCGGCGGCCCGCCCGCGCTGCTCGGCTTCCGTAGCGACCACCACGCGGAAGCAGCTGCACTCGTCCCGAATGCCGAGGTCGTCGTCGAGCCGACCTTCGTGACGGAACCGCTCGCCGCCGTCGCCGGCCGCCACGACGTGCTTGCCTGCGGCCCGGAGCCGATGCTCGAGGCCGTCCGAGCCCTCGCGCCCCGGGCCCAGCTCGCGTGGGAGGCGCCGATGGCGTGCGGCTACGGCGCCTGCTACGGCTGCTCGGTGGAGATCGACGGCGTCCTCAGGCGCCTCTGCGTCGACGGGCCGGTGCTGGAGGCCGCATGATCCTCAACGCGTCCGGCTGCCTCGATGCGCTGCAGGCGCCAGACGTCGCCCGCTCGCTCGACGTCTTCGTTACGAAGACGGTCACGCCCCTGCCCCGCGAGGGCAACCGGCCGGTACGCATTGCCGAGACGGCGCACGGGATGCTGAACTCGATCGGGCTCGAGAACCCCGGCCTCGAGGCGCTCCTCGTCGAAAAGCTTCCCCGGCTCGCGGAGCTCGGGGTCCCCCTCTGGGTGTCCGTCGGCGGCTTCTCGGCCGCCGACTACGCCGAGGTGTGCGCCGCGCTCGAGGAGCGTTCCGAGGTGGCCGCGATCGAGCTGAACCTATCGTGCCCGAACGTCGAGGAGGCGCCGGAGACGGCTGCCGAGCTCGTGGCGGCGGCCCGCGCACAGACCGCCAAACCGCTCTACGCGAAGCTCTCGCCGGCAGCCTGGGACGCGGCGGAAATGGCCGTGGCTGCCGAGAGCGCCGGGGCCGACGGGCTGTCGCTCGTGAACACGATGCGGGGGCTCGCCGTCGATGCCCGCACGCTCGCGCCGACGATCGCCACGGCGACCGGCGGCTACTCTGGCCCGGCGCTGAAGCCGATCGCGCTCGCGGCGGTGTACCGCTGTTACCGCGCAACCGGCCTGCCGATCGTCGGCATGGGCGGGATCGCGACCGGTCGCGACGCGCTCGAGTTCCTCGCAGTCGGCGCCCGCTCGGTCGCGCTCGGCACGATCCTCTTCAGCAATCCGGACGCGCCGGCGCGCGTTCGCGCCGAGCTCGCTGCGGAGCTGGAGGACCGAGGGTTCGAGCGCGCAGAGGACGCCGTCGGCTTCGCCCACCGCACCGAGCCTGCCGCCGTCCGCTGACGAGGGCCGTCCGCGACGTCTCCGCGTTGCCAGTGCAGAAAATAGGCATTTGCAGCCAAATCGGAGGCATTGCACGGGCGAGCGAGGGTGGCTAGTATCCCGCGCCGTGGCTGCAACTAAGACTCAGGCCCAGGCGCCCGCACGGTCACGCGACCAGCGCATGGAGGCCCTGAAGCGAGCGAACGACATCCGGGTGAAGCGGGCGCAGCTGAAGAAAGACCTGAAGGTGGGCCGGGCGAAGATCGACAAGATCCTTACCAATCCGCCGGAGTACGTCGCGACCGCGAAGGTCTTCGACATGTTGATGGCCGTGCCGAAGTTCGGCCGCGTCAAGGCGGCGCGGTTCCTGAATCAGGCCAGGATCAGCCAGTCAAAGACCGTCGGCGGGCTGTCGGACCGCCAGCGGTCCGAGCTGATTGGGCTCTTCAACCGTTAGGCGCGGCACCGCGCGCGCCTCACCCGTTTTCGTCGTCACCGGCACGTCCGGAGCCGGTAAGGGCACCCTGGAACGGGCGCTCCTCGGGCGCGTTCCCGAGCTGGAACTCGCCGTCTCGGCGACGACGCGGGAGCGCCGCCCGGGCGAGCAGCACGGCCGCGAGTACTGGTTCCTCTCAGAGCACGAATTCGACCGCAAAGTCCGCGAGGGCGACTTCCTCGAATGGATCCAGCTCGCGTGGGGGCCGCGGTCGGGAACGCTCCTCAGCGAGATCGACCGCATCCAGGCCGGCGGCCGTATCCCGCTGCTCGACCTCGAGACGGAAGGCGCACTGCGCGTGCGTGAGCGGGTGCCTGGGGCGGTGACCGTTTTCGTGCGAGCCCCGAGCTTCGAGGAGAACGAGCGCCGGTTGCGGCGGCGCGCGACCGAGGGCGAGGCGGAGATCGAGGAGCGGCTGCGCGTCGCCCGCGCGCAACTCGAGCAGGCGGACGCGTTCGACCACGTGGTCGTCAACGACGAGCTCAGGCGCGCCGTCGACGAGCTCGAGGGCATCGTGCGCAGGACGCTCGCAAGCGCAGGTACGATGTCCGCGCCGTGATTCATCCCCGCATCGACACGCTGCTCGAGAACGTCAAGGAGCGCTACGCGCTCGTCATCGTCGCTGCCAAGCGCGCCCGGCAGATCAACAACTACCACCACCAGCTGGGCGAGGGCACGTTCGACGAGAACCCACCCCCGCTCGTCGAGTCGCGCTCGAAGAACTATCTGACGATGTCGCTCGAGGAGATCTCCGAGGGGAAGATCAAGTACAGCTACAAGAACTGACGGGCCGCAAATGGCCCGAGTTCTTCTCGGCGTGACCGGCGGCATCGCCGCCTACAAAGCCTGCGAAAACGTGGGGAAACCCATGGTTCCCCCACGAGTCCCCTCCTTTACAGTTCTCCGTCGCCGGCTGAGCTTGGGCTCCCGCCGGGCAAAGCCCGGCTTCGCCCAGAGCCGCCTCCGCGGAAGCCAACGAGGCAGGCCCTGATGGCGCGAGTCCTGCTGGGTGTGACCGGCGGCATCGCCGCCTACAAAGCCTGTGAACTCTGCGTGGGGGAACCCATGGTTCCCCCACGAGCCCCCTCCTTTACAGTTCTCCGTCGCCGGCTGAGCTTGGGCTCCCGCCGGGCAAAGCCCGGCTTCGCCCAGAGCCGCCTCCGCGG
>DASQWH010000171.1:0-3522 GCA_035640335.1 Gaiellaceae bacterium
CCCACGACGGCGGTCGTGGCTGCCGCTGCGCCGATTCCGCCGATGATCCGAAGAAGGTTTCCTGTCATCTCACTCGTGCCTTGGGAGGCAGACACGTCTTCGAAAGCGGCAGGGAGGAAGGCGGAGGTTTTCGGTATGAAAATGGTGAGGACGCGCCCGAATTCCCTCTTTCGAGGTAGATCCGCGCCTGCGTCCGTGGCCCCTCGTAGGCTCTGACGATGCCACAGGCTCGCATCCTCGTCGTGGACGACGACGCCGATATCCGCGGCCTCGTTCGGGAGCTGCTCGAGCGCCGCGGCTTCGCCGTCGCCGAGGCGATGGACGGGCGGCAAGCGCTCCAGCAGCTCTACGACGACCGGCCGGACCTCGTCGTCCTCGACGTCGGCATGCCGGGAATGGACGGCTGGACGACACTGGAGCGCATCCGCGAGCTGAGCAACGTCCCCGTCGTGATGCTCACCGCGCGGGCCGGAGAGCTCGAGAAGACGCGTGGCCTCCGGGCAGGCGCCGACGACTACGTCACGAAGCCGTTCGGCCGTCAGGAGCTGCTCGCACGGGTCGAGGCGCTCCTACGGCGCAGCGGAGGCCGCGAAACGGCCGCTGCCGAGGCGTATTCCGACCCCTTCGTCTCGATCGACTTTGCCCAGCGCTCGGTGACGGCACGCGGCGAGCCCGTCGACCTCACCCCGCTCGAGTTCCGGCTGCTGACGGCCTTCGTGCGGCACCCCAACCAGGTGCTCTCGCACGAGCAGCTGCTCGAGCTCGTCTGGGGAGACGCGGATGCCTCTCGCGAGCAGGTGAAGCTCTACGTGGGCTACCTGCGGCGGAAGCTCTGTCCGGACGCGCCGGACGAGGCTCCCATCGAGACGCGCCGCGGCTTCGGCTACGCCTATCGACCGAGACGTAGCTAGGAGGGTCTGGCGGAAAAACGGCTGTGCCGCCAGGCCGCGCTGCTCGCCCCCAGGTCTGCGTCCTCAGTCGCACCCGTATCGCTGCGGATACGGGCGCTCCCTGCGTCCTTGCCTGGGAACGAGCATCCACCCTGGCAACGAGCGCTTTCCCGCCAGACCCTCCTAGGCGTTCGCGAGCCGGCTACGCGGCCGCCGCTGGAGCACGAGCGACGCGGTCTTCGCGAGCAGCTCCTTCGGGCTGAACGGCTTCTTCATGTAGGCGTCCGCGCCCGCCTCGAGCGCCTGCGCCGCCTGGCGCTCCTCGGCGAAGGCCGTCACGACCATGATCGGCACGTCCTTCGTGGCCTCCGTCGCGCGCAGCCGCCGCGTCACCTCGCAGCCGTCGAGGCCCGGCATCATCAGGTCGAGGACGACGAGGTGCGGCACCCGCTCGAGCGCCGACTCGAGCGCACGGGCGCCGTCCCGCGCCGCGACGACCTCGTAGCCGTCCCGCTCGAGAGTGAGCGAGATGAGCAGCAGGATGTCCGGATCGTCGTCGGCGATCAGGGCGAGCGGCCGGGGGCTCACGCGGCCACCTCCGCGTTGATCCCGCGTCTCGCCCGGACGGGGAGCCGGACGCGGACAGTCGTCCCGTCGCCCTCCGCGCTCTCGATCGAGATCGAGCCCTCGTGGCGCTCGACGATCGTCTTCGCGATCGTGAGTCCGAGGCCCGTGCCCGGGATCGCCTGCTCCGTGGCCGTCGAGCTGCGGAAGAAGCGCTCGAAGAGCCGGTCCTGCTCGGCGGACGGAATGCCGACGCCGGTGTCGGCCACCTCGACCACGGCGTCGCCGTCGTCGAGCGACATGCGGACAGACACGCGGCCGCTGCTCGGCGTGAACTTGAGCGCGTTCGAGATCAGGTTGTCGAGCACCTGCCCGAGCCGGGACCGGTCCCCGAGCATCGACGGCGTCTCCGCGATGTCGGCAACGAGCTCGATCCGACGGTCGTCCGCGATCGGCTTCGCCGCCTCCAGGCACTCGCCGACGATTTCCCCGAGATCGACCTCGTCCAGGTCGAGGGCCAGCTTGCCCGCCTCGACCTGGGCCATGAAGAGCAGGTCGCCGACGAGCTGCATCAGCCGCTTCGAGTTCCGCTCGACGACGGTGAGGAACCGTTCCTGCTCGGCGCTGAGGTCGCCGGCACCGCCGTCGAGCAGCAGCTCGAGGTAGCCGTGGATCGACGTCAACGGCGTCCGCAGCTCGTGGGAGACGAGCGAGATGAACTCGTCCTTCAAGCGGTCGAGCTCGCGCAGGCGCTCGTTCTGCTCGTGCAGCGCCCGCTGGGCATCCTCGGCCTCGGCGCGTGCCACGCGCTCCTTCGCCAGCAGCGCCTCGAGCTGCCACTGCTGTCGCTTCAGATGCGTCACGTCGCGGGCGATCACGGCCGCGCCCGTGACGATGCCCGCCTCGTCCAGGATCGGCGAGACGGTGAGGGAGACGTCCACCTCGGTCCCGTCCTTCCGAAGGCCCCGGGTCTCGTGATCCTCGACTCCCTCGCCCTCGTTGATGCGCTTGGCGACCGATCCGAGCTCGTGCATCCGGTTTTGCGGGACGAGGATGGCCAGAGGCCGGCCGACGATCTCCCGCGCCGAGTATCCGAAGAGTCGCTCGGCGCCGGGGTTCCAGGTCACGACCGTGCCGTCGCGCTCCGTTCGCGTGATCGCATCGTCGGAGGCCTCGACGATCGCCGCCAGCTGATGGACGCTCTCCTGCGCCTCCCGCCGTTCGGCCAGCGCCCGCTCGAGATCGGCAGCCTGTTCCCGAAGTTGATCGTTCCGCGCGTGGAGCTGACGCGTGGTGCGGCGGAGGATCGGGATCAGCGAGGCCCAGAGGCCGAGAAGCGCGAGGACGAAGATCACGGCGGTGTGCCGGATCGCCTCGTTGATCTGGACGTCGAGCGCCCGGTAGTCCTGTGAAAGCGAGAGGGCGCCGATCGCCCCCGGTGCGCCCTGCGGGCGAACGGGCACGACGGTGCGGAGGATCTTCAGGCCGTCGCCCGGTCCCTCCATCGTCTGCACGCTTCGCTCGCGGTTCCCGCGGAGCGCCGAGGCCAGCTCGGATGTTTGACGCCGGGTTCCGATCAGGGAGTGTTCCGTCGAGTAGGTGACCCGGCCGGTCGGGCTGTAGAGCGTCGCCTCCAGGATGCCGCCGAGGTAGGTGTTGTTCTCGAACACCGCGTCCAGCTCGCGCCGGCGCGCCGGAGGCACAGGGGACGCGAAGTCCGCGCGCCGCAGATGCGCGCGCAGGGTCGCCTCCGCGACCTGCTGCGTCTGGCGCTCGACCCTGCGCTCGGCCCGGCTCGTGACGTCGCGCTGCAGCACCCACAGCATCGCGACGCCGACGACGAGCAGCACGACGCCGGTATAGGCGGCGAACCTGAAGGCAAGGCGAGGCGGGCGCTCGGCGCCGGCACGGCTCGGAATGACGGCAGGCTTCGCTCTCCGCATCCGATCCCTCTATCGGGTGTTTCGGCGAAGTACCTGAGGGCGGCGTTCGTACAATCTCGGCGATGGCGACGACGGAGGACCGCCCGGCAGCGCTCGACGGGATCGCCGAGTGGCGGCGCCAGCTG
>DASQWH010000172.1:0-14339 GCA_035640335.1 Gaiellaceae bacterium
CCACCGCCACCACCTCCACCTCCGCCCCCACCACCTCCGCCGCCACCACCTCCGCCTCCACCTCCGCCGCCACCGCCACCGCCACCGCCGCCGCCGCCGCCACCACCGCCACCTCCTCCACCGCCACCACCGCCTCCGCCGGTGCAGTGCCGGGTGCCGAACGTGATCGGCCTCCGGCTCGGACAGGCAAGGCAGCGGATCCGGGCGCGGAACTGCTCGGTCGGCCGTGTCCGCCACGTGCGCTCCAGGCGCTCGCTGCGCGGCCGCGTCGTCGGGCACAACCCGCGTGGCGGGCAGGTGCGCCGGCGTGGCTTCCCGGTCAACCTGCTCGTCGGCCGCGGCGGTCGCTAGGCGACCAACAACCCAAAGCAAAAGGGGGCGCCCTACGGGGCACCCCGCTCCATTTCGATGTGTTAGAAACGTGCGCGCGCCGAGAACCGCTCGGCGCTGACTCCGTAAGGAGGTTGGTGCGCTGAGCTTCTTCCAAGACCATCCGGTGCTGTTCGCCCTCATTTCGGCGGGGATCGGCATCGCGTACGGCGTCGGGCTCACCGCTTGGGTGCTGCGCCAGCCGGCCGGCACGGAGCGGATGCGCGAGATCGCGCGCGCCGTGCAGGAAGGCGCGTCGGCCTATCTCCGGCGTCAGTACACGACGATCGCCGCGGTCGCGGTCGTCCCGTTCCTCCTTATCGGCTTCTACAACGAGCTCGGCTGGGGGACGGCGATCGGCTTCCTCGTCGGCGCGGCGTTCTCTGCTGCGGCCGGCTTCATCGGCATGAACGTCGCCGTGCGCTCCAACGTGCGCACGGCCGAAGCCGCCAAGCAGGGGCTGAAGCCCGCTCTGGACGTCGCCTTCCGGGCCGGTTCGGTGACGGGGCTGCTCGTCGTCGGCCTCGGCCTGCTCGGCGTTGCCGGCTACTACTGGGTTCTCACCGGCTGGTTCGACAACTCGCCCGAGTCGGCGATCGACGACCTCGTCGGCCTTGCGTTCGGCGGCTCCCTGATCTCCGTCTTCGCGCGTCTCGGCGGCGGCATCTACACGAAGGCCGCCGACGTGGGCGCCGATCTCGTGGGCAAGATCGAGGCCGGCATCCCCGAGGACGACCCGCGGAACCCGGCGGTGATCGCCGACAACGTGGGCGACAACGTCGGCGACTGCGCGGGGATGGCCGCCGACCTCTTCGAGACCTACGCCGTGACGGCGGTCGCTGTGATGCTGATCGCGGTTACGCGCTTCCCGGCCGGCGAGCTCTTCGAGTACCCCCTCGCGCTCGGCGGCATCTCGATCCTCGCCTCCGTGGTTGGGACGCTCTTCGCGCGCATCGGGCGTCGCGGCTCGATCATGGGCGCGCTCTATAAGGCGGTTGTCGTCGCGACCGTGCTGTCCGCGATCGGCTTCATCCCGGTCACGCTCGCGTTCGACGAAGGAGCCTTCAGCTTCACCGACCTGTACGTCTGCGCGCTCGTCGGCCTCGCCGTCACGTTCCTGCTCGTCGCGATCACCGAGTACTACACAGGCACTCGCTGGGGCCCGGTGAAGAGCATCTCCGGTGCCTCGCGCACCGGCCACGCGACGAACATCATCGAGGGCCTCGCCGTCGGCATGCAGGCGACCGCCGCACCGGCGATCGTCATCGTCGCCGGCATCCTGACTGCGAACCACTTCGCCGGCCTCTACGGCATCGGAGTGGCGGTCATGGCGCAGCTCTCGATGACCGGCCTCATCGTCGCGCTCGACGCGTACGGGCCCGTCACCGACAACGCGGGCGGCATCGCCGAGATGGCGGACCTCGACGAGTCCGTTCGCGCCATCACCGACCCGCTCGACGCGGTCGGCAACACGACCAAGGCCGTCACGAAGGGCTACGCGATCGGCTCCGCGGCCCTCGCCGCGCTCGTGCTCTTCGACAGCTACACGCAGGGGCTCGCCGACGAGGACCTGCAGGCGAGCTTCGCGCTCGACAACGCCTGGGTGATCGGCGGCCTCTTCGTCGGCGGGCTGATGCCGTTCCTGTTCTCGTCGCTCGCGATGCAGGCGGTCGGCCGGGTGGGCGGCATGGTCGTGACCGAGGTGCGCCGCCAGTTCCGAGAGATTCCAGGGATCATGGAAGGCACCGCGAGACCTGAGTACGGGCGCGCGATCGACATCGTCACCGGCTCTGCGATCCGCGCGATGATGCTGCCGGCGCTGATTCCCGTCCTGTTCCCGATCGTGGTCGGGATCATCAGCGAGGAGATGCTCGGCGGCCTGCTGATCGGCACGATCGTCACCGGCCTCTTCCTGGCGATCGCGATGACCTCCGGCGGCGGCGCGTGGGACAACGCGAAGAAGCTGATCGAGGACGGCCTCTACGGAGGCAAGGGCTCGGAGGCGCACGCGGCCGCGGTCACGGGCGACACCGTCGGCGACCCGTACAAGGACACAGCCGGCCCGGCCATCAACCCGATGATCAAGATCGCGAACATCGTCGCAATCCTTCTGATCCCGCTCATAGTCTCTATCCACGGCTAACAGGGCAGTCACCGGCGACGCCCGGCCTGTGCAGCGCAGGCGGCGGCGCCGCGAGCAAGGGCTCGAGCGCGTTCTGGGCACGCCGGCGCTCTTCGCGACGGCATACGGCAACGTCGGGTCGTCGATCTACTACGCCCTCGGCGTCACCGCGGTCTTCGCGCTCGGCCTGACGCCGGTCGTCTTCGTCGTCGCCGGGATCATCTTCGCCGCGACCGCGCTCACGTACACCGAAGGGACGGTTCGCTATCCCGAGGCCGGCGGCTCCGCGAGCTTCGCGCGGCACGCGTTCAACGAGCTCGTCAGCTTCGGAGCCGGTTGGGCGCAGATGCTCAACTACATCATCACGATCGCCATCTCGGCGTTCTTCGTACCGCACTACCTCTCGATCTTCTGGGCGCCGCTGCGGGAGAACCCGTGGGACATCGTGGGCGGCATCGTCGTCATCGTCGTCCTGGTCGCGCTCAACGTCGTCGGGATCAAGGAGGCGGCAGGCCTCAACATCTTCCTGGCCGTCATCGACTTCGCGACGCAGCTCCTGCTCGTACTGCTCGGCTTCGCGCTGATCTTCAGCCCGAGCACGCTCGTCGACAACGTCGAGCTGGGCGTCGCGCCGACCTGGGGCGACTTCTTTCTCGCGATTCCGGTCGGGATGATCGCCTACACGGGCATCGAGACGATCTCGAATCTCGCCGAGGAGGCCCGCAACCCGCCTCGCGACATCCCGAACTCGATCCGGCTCGTCTCGGCCGCGGTCTTCGCCATCTACTTCACGCTGCCGCTGATCGCGCTCTCCGCGCTCCCGGTCGAGAGGGTGGGGGGCGAATTCCAGACCCGCCTCGGGCTGCCGCCGGAGGAGGGCGGTTACGCGAACGACCCCGTGCTCGGGCTCGTGAAGAACCTCGATCTGCACGGGATCTTCCTCGACTCGCTCGAGATCTACGTCGGCGTCCTCGCGGCGACGATCCTCTTCATCGCGACGAACGCGGGCGTGATCGGCGCCTCCCGCATCACGTACTCGATGGCGAGCTACCGGCAGCTCCCGGAGGTCTTCCGCCGCCTGCATCCGCGCTTCAAGACGCCGTGGCTCGCGCTCGTCTTCTTCGCCGGGATCGTCTCGATCGCGGTCATCCTGCCCGGCGAGACGACGTTTCTCGGGACGATGTACTCGTTCGGGGCGATGCTCTCGTTCACGATCGCCCACGCGGCGATCATCGCGCTCCGCGTGCGGCGGCGGGACGAGGAGCTCGTCTATCGAGCGCGCCCGAACCTCCGCTTCCGCGGCGTCGACTGGCCGCTCTTCGCCCTCTTCGGCGGAATCGGGACGGCGATCGCGTGGCTCGTCGTCGTCGTGCAGGAGGAGAGCACGCGCTGGGTCGGACTCGGCTGGCTCGCGGCCGGCTTCCTCGCCTACGCCGTCTACCGGATGGGCGTCGTCCGCGCGCCGTTGCGGGAGACGGTGCGGGCGCCGGCGTTCGTCCTCGGCCCCTCGCTGACGGTGGCCTACCGCACGCTCGTCGTCCCCGTGCAGCGGACGGCCGAGTCCGAGGAGGCGCTCGTCGCCGCGGCGAGGCTCGCCACCGAGCGCGGCGCCACGGTCGTCGTCGTCTACGTGCTCGAGGTGCCGATGGATCTGCAGCTCGACGCCGACCTGCGTGAGGGGGAGGAAGAAGCCGAGGCCGTCCTCGACAGCGCCCAGGCGCTCCTGGAGGGCTACGGCGTCCGCACCGTGACACGGCTCGTCCGCGCCCGGAGCGCCGGGCCCGCGATCGTCGAGGAGGCAGACCGGCGCAACGCCGAGCTGATCGTGCTCGGCGCGCCGCGCGAGCGGGCCCGCCGCGGGAGGCCGATCTTCGGGCGGACGGTCGACTACGTGCTCAAGCACAGCCCGACGCGCGTGCTGATCGCGGCCGGCAAGCGCGCGGCCTAGGTGCTCGCCCGCATCCTCGCGGTGCTCCTGATCGTGCTCGGCGTGGCCGTCCTCGTCCGCACCGTGGCCGCGGGAGTCGGGGGTGGGCTCGGGCTGCTGCTCGGAGCGCTCCTCGTTCTCGCCGGGGTGCTCCGGCTGTACCTTTCGCGGCAGGCATAGGGCGCTTCGTGTGACGTCAAACGCATCGACCGGTCAGTTCAGACGGATGTGCAGGCGAAGCCCGCACATCCTGATGGCGGCACCGCGAGCGGTGCCGTAGTGGCCAGGAAGCTCCCAGGGCTGCAGCGCGTCCTCGACGTCCCGTCGCTGGCGGCGGTCGCCTACGGCGAGATCTCGTCCTCGATCTTCTTCGCGCTCGGGGTCGTCGCGCTGTTCGCGCTCGGCTTCACGCCCTGGGTGCTGCTCGTCGTCGGCCTGCTCTTCCTGCTCGTCGCGCTCTCCTACGCGGAGGGCACGGCCGCCATTCCCGAGACCGGCGGCGCGGCCACGTTCGTCCGCCGCGCGTTCAACGACCCGCTCGGCTTCCTCACCGGCTGGGTGCTCTTCCTCGACTACCTGATCGTCATCGCGCTCGCGGCGCTCTTCGTCCCGCACTACGCAGGCCACGCGATCGGCTGGGACGCGCCGACCGACGGCCCGGCGGACGTCGTCATCGGGATCGGTGTCATCGCGGCGGTCGCGCTCGTGCGGCTCGTCCGCAGGCCCGGCATGTACAGCGTGGCCGTCGTCGTGGCGGGCGCGTCCCTGGCCGCGCTGCTCGTCGTCGTCGTGCTGGGGCTGCCGCTGCTCTTCTCGCTCGACAACCTCGGCAAGGGGCTCGACCTCGGCACGGCTCCGACCTGGTACGCGATCAGCTTCGCCCTGCCCCTCGCAATGCTCGCCTACACCGGGCTCGAGACCGTCGCCAACCTCGCCGCCGAGACGCGCGAGCCGGGCCGGACGCTCCCGCGCAGCCTGTTCACCGGCATCGGCGCGGCCGTCCTCGTGGCGGTCCTCGTCGCCGCCGTCGCCATCTCTGCGTTCCCGTCGCACCCGGACCCGGACGGGCCGGGCGGGTATGCGAGCGACCTCGGTACCGAGTGGCTGCGCGCGCCCCTAGCCGGCGTCGCGACGGCGTTCGAGGGCCAGCTGCCTGCGGTCGTGGTCGACGCGCTCCGCATGTTCGTCGGCCTCGGCGGCGTCCTGATCCTCGTCGCGGCGGTGACGACGTCGTTTTCGGGCGCCGGACGGCTTGCGTACTCGCTCGGACGGCACGAGATGCTGCCGCGTGCGTTCGCGCGCCTCAGCCGGCGGACGTTGATCGCGCCGGCGTCGATCGTGAGTGTGGCGGTGATCTCGTCGGCGCTCCTGCTCCTGACCCGTGCGGTCGATACGCCGATCCGGTTCCTCGCCAGCCTCTACAGCTTCGGCATCCTGCTCGCGTTCACGGCCGCTCAGCTGGCGGTCATCCGCCTGCGCTTCGTCGAGCCCGGGCTCGCGCGCCCCTTCCGCGTGCCCGCCAACGTGCGGATTCGTGGCACGGAGGTGCCCCTCGCGGCGCTCGTCGGCGCGCCGCTGACGTTCGCGATCTGGGTCGTCTCGCTCGTCACGCACGACGCGGCGCGGGTCGCGGGCCCGATCTGGCTCGCCATCGGCGCCGTCGTCTACGTCAGCTCCCGCCTCGCGGGGCAGGAAACGGTGCTCGGCCGCGTCACGCCTGCGGTCGGCGACCTCGTGCCGGAGGTCGAGGGCGCGTACAAGCGCATCCTGGTGCCGATGAAGATCGGGCCGATCGGCGAGGAGGTGCTCGCGACGGCGATCAGGCTCGCGGAGGAGGAGAACGGCACGATCATCGCTCTGCATGTGATCCGTGTGCCGCTCGACCAGGCGCTCGACGCGGAGCTGCTCGACGCCGAGGAGCAGGCGGAAGCGTCCCTCGCGGAGGCGCGCCTGCTCGCGGCCGAGCACGGCGTCGAGATCCAGACGGAGGTCGTGCGCGCTCGTGCGATCGGCGAGGCGATCGCCCAGGCGGCGCGAACGCACGAGGCGGAGCTAATCGTCGTCGGCTCGGCGCCTCGCTGGCGCCGCCAGTCGCGCTTCTTCAGCCCGACCGTCGACTACGTGCTCCGGAACGCGCCGTGCGAGGTCATGGTCATCGCCTACCCGCAGGGCGTGCTCGAGGAGGAGGCGGTGGCGCCGGCGTGAGCTATCGTGAGAGCGTGAAGGTGAGACGGTGAAGGCCATCGTCGTAGGCTGCGGCAGGGTGGGGTCGAAGGTCGCGAAGAAGCTCGTCAAGAGCGGCTGGGACGTCACGGCGATCGACGAGAACGATGAGGCGCTCGCGCGCCTCGGCGACCGCTGGGCCGGCGGCTTCGTCGTCGGCCACGGCATGGACGTCGAGGTGCTCCGCCGGGCCGGCATCGAAGACGCCGACGCGGTCGTCGTCGCGACGAACGGCGACAACACGAACATCGTCGTCGGGCAGGTGGCGCAGAAGCGCTTCGGCATCGAGTGCACCGTGGTCCGCATCCTCGATCCAGCGCGGGCGGAGCTCTACTCGACGCTCGGGCTGCGCGTCGTGTGCCCGACCTCGAACGCGATCGAGGTCCTGTCCGAGGCGGTCAAGTCCTGCGCCATCCGGCCACAGCGCCCGGCCCGCACGGAGCTCGCGGCCAGCTAACGATGTTCATCCTCATCGCGGGTGGGGGGAAGATCGGCTCGAACCTCGCGCGCACACTGCTCCGCACCGGACACGAGGTGTCGATCATCGAGCAGCGCCGCGACCGTTTCGAGGAGCTGGAGGAGGAGTTCGAGCACCGCGCGATCATCGGCGACGCGACGGAGCTCTTCGTGCTCGAGCGGGCGGGAATCGCCCGGCCGCCGGATCTCGTCGTCGCGGTGACGGGCGACGACGAGGACAACATCGTCATCGGCCAGATGGCCCGCGAGCACTACGGCGCGACGAAGGTCATCGCCCGCGTCAACGACCCACGCAACCAGCCCCACTTCGACCTGCTCGGCATCTCGCCGACGGTGAGCCCGACCTCGAGCATCATGGCGCTGATCGAGCATGAGGTGCCGGAGCACGACATCGTCCATCTGCTCGAGCTGCGCAAGGAGAACCTCGAGATCATCGAGGTGCAGATCGACAAGGACTCGCCCTCGGCGGGCAAGCGCGTGGCGCGGCTGAAGCTGCCGCCCGGCTCGCGGCTGATCTCGGTCATGCGCGACGGGCACCACGAGATCCCCGATCCCGAGACCGAGCTGCGCCCCGGAGACCAGGTGCTCGCGATCCTGGAGACGGGCAAGGAGGATGAGCTGCGCCGGGTCCTGCTAAAGAAGTAGGACACATGCGGCGCATCGCCTTCCTCGCCCTCGTGCTCGGCCTGCTCGTCGCCCTTGGGGTCGTGCTCGGCGTCGGCGGACGGGAGGGGAAGAAAGGCGGCGAGCAACGACTCTCGTACCGGTTCGTGCCGGCGATCCGCAACCTCGACGAGCCCGTGCACGTGACCGCCCCGCGCAGCGAGCCGAACAACCTCTACGTCGTCGAAAAGGGCGGCAAGATCCGCGTTCGCGTGCGCGGGAGGCTGCGGGCGCGGCCGTTCCTCGACATCAGCCGACTCGTCTCCAACGGCAGCGAGCAGGGGCTCTTGTCGCTCGCGTTCCACCCGAACTACGGGCGCGGGAACAACCGGCGCTTCTTCGTCTACTACACCGACCGCGGGGAGGACGAGCGCATCATCGAGTACCGCTCGCGTGGGCTGTCTCGCTCGCCCGTGCGCGTACGACAGCTGCTCTACATGCAGGATCCGTACTCGAATCACAACGGCGGGCAGCTCGCGTTCGGGCCCGACGGGTACCTGTACGCGGCGAACGGCGACGGCGGCTCGGGCGGCGACCCCGAGAACCGGGCGCAGAACATGCGCGTGCTGTTCGGCAAGATCTTCCGTTTCAACGTCGGCGTGCCGCGGCCGCGGGCGTCGATTGTCGGGCTCGGGCTGCGGAACCCGTGGCGGTTCTCGTTCGACCGGCAGACGGGTGACCTCTACATCGGCGACGTCGGCCAGAACGCCTGGGAGGAGCTGGACTTCACGCCTCGGCGGAGCCCGGGGCTCGAGAACTACGGCTGGCGCGTCTACGAGGGCCGCGAGCGCTACACGAACGAGACGCCGAACTCGGCGGGCAGGCTCGTGTTCCCGATCGCCGTCCTGCCGAACGGGCCGAACTGCTCCATCATCGCCGGCTTCGTGTATCGCGGGACGGCGGTGCCCGCGGCGCGCGGGCGGTTCTTCTTCGGCGACAACTGTGTCTCGCAGATCCGGAGCATCGCTGCTCCCGGCGGGACGGCCGTTCGCAACGAGCCGTTCAACATCGGCAGCCTTTCGTCGTTCGGCGAGGACGCTCGCGGCGAGCTGTACGCGGCCTCGCTGAACGGCGTCGTCTACCGGCTCGTTCGGTAACGGTGAGGTCGAGCGTGTCGACCGGTCATTTCAGACGGCCGTTCGTTAACCCGCGCGGCGGCGGCGCCTGACCTGCGGGCCCTGCTGGCCGAGGGCAGCGTAGGCGAGTGCCTGCAGCGAGTCGTTGAGGACGGCGAGCTCGCGCGTGATCGGGGCGAAGTGCTCGCCGGCGTCGAGGCGGCGGTTGAGCGCTCGGAGCTCGGCGTTCAGGCGGTCGAGGCGCTCCAGGAGGGCGTCGAGCTGGCGGTCGCCTACCTCTCGTTCCTTCACGGGCCGCATTGTAGGAGCAGCTCGGCGGGTGAGCGGATGACCTCCGCGTCCTCGCCGAGGCGCTCGCGCAGACGGTCGAGCGAGCCGGGGCCAGTCTCGAGCGTGTCGACGCGCCGCGCGGCGCCGAGGTGGGCGAGGGCGACGCGGGCGAGCGGCTCGGGCGCGTCGGTGAAGACTCCGAGCCGGCGGTCGGCGGCCGCGAGCTGTCGCAGCGCGGCGCTGACCGTTGCGTCCGGGCGCAGGTAGACCGGAGCGCGCTCCTCGACGAAGCGCTCGAGCGCGGCGCGCCAGTCGCCGACGCCGTCGCGCGCCCAGCGGTCGAGCTCGGCGGCGGCCTCCCCGCGGTCCTCGGGGACGGCCTCCGGGTCGAGCGGCGCGATCGCCTTGAAACGACGAGCCGCGTCCTCCAACCAGTCGCGCCAAAGCGGCCGCGTGTCCCCGAGCACCGAGTCGAGCTCGATCGCCAGCGGCGGCCCTGTGGACGAACCGTCACTCTCTCGGCGCGGGGACTGTCCCCCGGACATGGCGCCGCCGGACGCGTCCGCGACGGTCGGCTCGAAACCCAGGCGCCGCCGCAGGTCGAGGGGACTGTCCCCGAGACGTGTCTGCAGGAGACGCGGGACGGCGTAGACGCCGACGGCTACTCCGGCCGTGTCGACCAGGACGTCCCGGAGCGCAGCTTGACGGCCCGGCACGAAGTGCTGGTGGATCTCGTCGCTGACGGCGTAGGCGACGGCCGCTGCGGCCGCGAGCGCCTGGCTTCCGACCGCCCGCAGGAGCAGGAAGCCGAGCACGGCGTACTCGGCCGCATGCGCGATCTTGCGCAGCACGAAATCCCAGCCTTCCAGGCCAGTCCCGAGATCGGGAATCGACGAGAGCGCGAAGATGAGCGCCGCCCAGACCACGACCGGAAGCCAGGCCGTGAGACGCCGGGACGTGGCCACAACCCCATGATAGGCTCGCCTCCCGAAACGGCATGCGGTCAGGGAACCCGGTGTGAATCCGGGACGGTCCCGCCGCTGTGAGGGGAGACGCTTCTCGCCGGAAGCCACTGGCCACGAGCCGGGAAGGCGGCGAGGGGGGAGCCCCGAGTCAGAAGACCTACCGCCTGCCGAGAGCCCGAACCCCTCGAGGAAGGAGGATTCGTGTCCAGACGACTCATCATCCTGGCGGTAGCTGCCGCCCTCGTCGCCGTGCTCGCCGAAGCCGCGCTCGCGGTCAACGTACGCGTGCGCGTCGAAGGCAAGACGACGACGATCTTCGGCGCCGCGGAGCCGACTCTCGCCACCGGCTCGAGCGCCCTCGACGCGCTCGACACGGCCAGCACGAAGGGCGAGTTCTACTACCACGTTCGCAACTTCTCGTTCGGCTCGTTCGTCGACCAGATCGGCCGCTATCCGGCCGCAGGCTCGGACGGCTGGGCGTTCAAGGTCAACGGCGTCTCGCCGCAGTTGGGCGCCGACAAGGTGCTGCTGAAAGCCGGAGACGTCGTTCTCTGGTACTGGACGACGTTCAGCCAGTCAGGCGGTTCGCCGACGCTCGTCCTGCGCCGGCAGGCGAAGCGCAACTGCTACGCGGCCCTGTCCCAGAACGACAAGGGGACGACGACCCCTGCGGCCGGGGCGACCCTGCAGGTCGGAGCGCGCCGCGTCCGCACGCGCGCCGGCCGGGCCTGCGTCGGCAAGCACCAGGGCCTCGTCCGCGCCGTCCTCAGCGGAGCGGTGCGATCAAACGCGCTGCCCTAGCCGGCCTTGCCGCTCTCGTCGTCCTCCCGGGCTGCGGCACCGAGCCGGAAGGCTCGGGCCAGGCGTCGCTCTGGATCACGCGCGACCGCGGCACGCGGGTGTTGCTCGTGAAAACGGTTCCCGCGGGGCTGACGGCGATGCAGGCGCTCGACCGCGAGGCGGACGTCGAGACGCGCTACGGCGGCCGCTTCGTCCAGTCGATCGAGGGCCTCGAGGGGGACGTCGGCGAGCGGCGCGACTGGTTCTTCTTCGTCAACGGCATCGAGGCCGATCGCAGCGCCACCGAATACGAGCTCCGCGAGGGCGAGATCCTCTGGTGGGACTATCGGAGCTGGCGCGGGCGCATGCGCGAGCCGGTCGTTGTCGGCGCCTTCCCGGAGCCGTTCAGGCACGGGTTCGCAGGACGCACGCGGCCGGTTGCGGTGCGTCACGCGCCGGGCCTGGCCGGCGGCGCCCGCGCGATCGGCCGCCTCCTGCGCGCCGGCTCCGTCGCCCCGCTCTCGGTAACTACACCGCCCGACGCGAACGTGTTCGTGATCGCTAAGCGCACAGCCCCGCCGCGTTTCAGGGCCTCCCTGCGCGACGAGTCCGGCGACGCCGGCTCGCCGGTGCGGTTCGTCTACTCGGGCGATCCCCGCGCGCTCGCGCGCGATCCCGGGCGCTTCCGCTTCCGCTACGAGGTCGGCGGATGAGCCCGGCGCCGGCCTTCGCGCTTCTCGCGGGTCTCGCGGCCGCCGCGCTGCTCGCCGAGCGAGCCGCGTCGGTCGCCGCGATCGCGGCGGCGCTCCTCGCCGTCTGCCTGCGGGCACCGCAGCGCCGGCGTTGGCCCTACCTCGTCGGGGCACTCGGATCGGCGCTGAGCGTCTTCCTCGTCAGCCCGTTCGTGTCGCACGTGGGCACGCACATGGTCTGGGAGGGGCCGCGGCTCCCCGTGGTAGGCGTGCTCGACGTGACAGGAGAGGAGCTCGGAGCGGCCGGCTTCCAGGCCCTGCGGCTGGCCGCCCTCGCGCTCGCTTTCGCCGCCTACACGCTGCTCCTCGATCACGACCGGCTCCTGCAGTCCGCGGGGTTCGCGCGCCGCTCCGTGCTTGCAGCCGGCCTGGCGACGCGGTTCATCCCGACGCTCGAGCGGGACGCGGCCGGCGTCGTCGAGGCACTGCGCGGCCGTGGGGTGGACGTGCGAGGCATCCGCGGGCACGCGCGCCTGCTGTCGCCGCTCCTCGCGGGCTCGCTCGAGCGGAGCCTCAACCTCGCGGAGGCAATGGAGGCCCGCGGGTTCGGCCGCCCGGGCCGGACGCGCGTCCCGACGCCTCCGTGGAGCCGCCTCGACCGCGCCGCACTCGCGCTGACACCGCTCGTGATCGGGCTCGGGGCGGTATGGCTCTAGCCCAGACAGACGCTCTGTCGTTCACGTATCCGGAGGTGGGCACTCCGGCTCTGGAGGGCGTTTCGGTCGCGATCGAGCCGGGCGAGCTCGTCTGCGTGCTCGGGCCGTCCGGCTCCGGCAAGTCGACGCTGCTGCGCGCGCTGTCCGGCCTCGTGCCGCACTTCCACGGCGGCCGCTTCGCGGGTCGCGTCCAGATCGCCGGGAACGACACGCGCGAGGCGCGGCCGGCCGACCTCGCCGGAACTGTCGCGACCGTCTTCCAGGACCCGGACGACCAGGTCATCTTCGGACGCGTCGAGAACGAGGTCGCGTTCGGCCTCGAGAACGTCGGCGTCCCGCCGGCGGAGATCCCGCCGCGCGCAATCGCCGCGCTCGAGTCCATCGGCGCCGGCCACCTCGCCGGCCGCCGCACGGAGACCCTCTCGGAGGGCGAGCTGCAGCGCGTCTGCCTCGCCGCGGCCGTTGCGCTCGAGCCGCGCCTGCTGCTCCTCGACGAGCCGACCTCGCAGCTCGATCCGGCGGGCGCCGAGGCCTTCCTCGACCTCGTCTGCCGCCTCGGCTCGACCGTCGTCGTCTCGGAGCAGCGCCCGACCCTGCCGCTCGCGAGGTGCGACCGCGTCCTCTTCCTCGAGGCCGGCAGGGTGCTCCTCGACTCGCCGCGCGCGGAGGCACTCGAGTGGATTGCCCAGCGCCGCCCGCGCTACCTCCCACGCGAGGCGTCCGAGCCCGTGTCCGCGACAGCTCGCGGCGAGACCGTCTGCACGCTTGAAGACGTGGCGTTCGCGTACCCCGGTGGCCCGCCGGTCCTGGACGGAGCCGAGCTCGACCTCAGGCGCGGCGAGATCGTCGCGCTCATGGGGGCGAACGGGTCGGGCAAGACGACGCTGGGCAAGATCGCGGCCGGCCTCCTCGAGCCACAGCGCGGCCGCGTCGCCTTCCACGGCCGCCCCGGCTACCTCTCGCAGGATCCCGGCCGCTACCTCGTCCGCGAGCGCGTGGACGAGGAGGTGGCTCTCGGGGTCCGCGGCGACCTTGCGCCGGCCCGGGCCGCGCTTCGCGACGTCGGCCTCGCGGGCTACGAAGCCCGCCATCCGCGCGACCTCTCGAGCGGCGAGCGCGAGCGGCTCGCCCTCGCGGCCGTCCTCGTCACCGAGCCCGACCTGCTCGTCCTCGACGAGCCGACGAGAGGCGTCGACCCCGACCGCAAGGCCGAGCTGGCCGAGCTCCTGCGCCGCGGCGCGACCGGCCGTACGACGCTGCTCATCACGCACGACCCCGTCTTCGCAGGTGACGTCGCGGACCGGGTCGTGCAGATCGGCGCCCGGGAGGCCGTCTATGCCTAGGGCAGCGGCCGCCGGCGCGCTCGCCGCCGCGTTCGCCGCAGCCGCTTGGACGGCAGCCTGGCCGGACCGCGCCGCGCTCCCGCTCGTCCTGCTCGCCGTGGCGCTTTTGGCCGCGGGCGCAGCCTGGCTCGAGTCCGGCCCCGACGCTGCGCGCGAGATCACCCTGGTCGCGACCCTGGCCGCCGTCGCCGCCGCCGGCCGCGTGCTCTTCGCGGCGGTCCCCGGCGTGCAGCCCGTGACCGTGATCGTCGTCGCCGCGGGTGTCGCGCTCGGCGCCCGCGCCGGGTTCGCGACCGGCGCGCTCGCGGCGTTCGCCTCGAACTTCCTGCTCGGCCAGGGGCCGTGGACGCCGTGGCAGATGCTCGGCTGGGGAGCCTGCGGCGTGGCCGGAGCGCTGGCGGCGCCGCTGCTGCGAAGGCGCGTTCCGTTCGCGCTGGCCTGCTTCGTCCTCGGCTTCGGCTTCAGCGCCCTGATGGACGCCTGGCTCTGGCTCAGCTTCTGGCCGCACACGTGGGAGGCGCTCCTCGTCGTGTACGGCCGCGGGATCTGGTTCGAGGCGGCGCACGCGGTCGGCAACCTCGCCATCGCGCTCGCGATCGGGCCGGAGCTGCGCCGACTGCTCGAGCGCTACGGGCGGCGGATGCGGACGGAGATCGTCTGGGCGTGAAGCTCGCCGCCGTTCTCGTCGCCGCGCTCGTCCTCGGCGCCCCCCCGGC
>DASQWH010000173.1:0-4760 GCA_035640335.1 Gaiellaceae bacterium
CCGACGGCGGAGACGACCGGTACGGGGCAGGCCGCGACGGCGCGGACGAGCCGCTCGTCGCTAAACGGGAGCAGATCCTCGAAGCTGCCGCCGCCGCGCGCGACGACGACGACGTCGATCTCGGGCGCGGCGCAAAGCTCCTCGAGCGCATCGACGATCGCAGCGGCTGCACGAGGGCCCTGGACGTAGGTCTCGGCGACGAGCACTCGCGCCGGCGGGAAGCGCGCGGTGATCGCAGCGAGGACGTCGCGCTTCGCCGCCGCGTCATTTCCCGTCAAAAGGCCGATGCGCCGCGGGAAACGAGGCAGGGCGCGCTTGCGCTCCGGCGCGAAGAGGCCTTCGTCTGCCAGCTTGCGCTTGAGCCGCTCGAGCGCGGCGAGGTGCTCGCCGAGGCCGAAGCGCTCGATCGAGAGCGCGCGGAGCCGGAAGTCGCCGCGCACCTCGAACAGCGTGGGGCGGCCGTAGACGTGGACGCGCTCGCCGTTCGCGAGGTCGAGGCGAAGGGCGTCGAACTGGCCGCGCGGCATCGTGACGGCCAGGCAGGAGCCGTCGTCGGGATCCTTGAGAGTGAAGAAGACGCTCTGCCAGCGGGCCTGCCGGCGTAGCTCGGTGATCTCGCCCTCGACCCAGACTGTGGGCAGGCGCGCGAGCCAATTGGCGACGCCGCGGTTGAAAGCGGAGACCGTATAGACGCTGCGGTCGCCGTACTCGATGGCGGGCACCTTCACGGCCTGGATGCTACGCCCTGGCTTACGCCGCTCGGCCCGCGCGCTCGCCTCGGACAGGCTTCCGCATGCGATTGGCACGAAGTTGGCACAGTCCGGCGCGCGGCCCGCGCTCGGCGGCGAGCTACGCTCGTCGCGGGCGGAGGGTGGAACTTCCTCCCCACCCAGGGTGGGGGCGTGGGGTGGCGCTAGAGCAGGATCTCTGCGGCCGTCTTGGGCGCGCAGCCCTGGTTCACGAGCTCGACCGCGAGGTGCAGGTCGGCCTCGCTCTGCGCGAGTCGTTCGGCGAGTGGGAGCGGATAGCCGGCCTCGATCAGGACGTGAAGCCGCCAGCTCGCGACGCGATCGCGGTCGCTTTGGTCGTACTCGGCGATCTGCGTCATGTCACTCATCGTCACGGCTCTTCGTCCTTTGCACGACGAACCCTGCCCCGAACGGCCGCAGTTTGAAACCTCGGAAGCGGCTAGGAAAGGCCCCTCAGAGACGTCAGCCGCTCCTCCGCGCGGGCCAGTGCCTGGTCGATCCGCCGGGACAGCTCCTGCAGCCGCGCCTCCAAGGCGCCTCGCTCCGTTTCCTCGTCCTCCGCGAGCGCGGCGAGCCGGTCGCGGAAGTCCGCCTCGAGCTCCGAGAGGCGGCGCTCGGTCGTCGCCACGAACTCCTCGCGCTGCCGCTCGAGCGCGGCCGCCACCTGGTTCAGCTTCTTCTCGAGTCGCAGGGCACCGGTGTCGCCCAGCTGGGCCAGCCGCTCCGCGAGCAACGACTCGCCCTCGCGCGCGAACATCTGCACCGACCGGTCGAGCTCGCGTGAGAGCCGCTGTGCCGCTTCCTCTCGCGCCGTCCGGACTGCCCGATCGAACTGCTGAGCGGCCGCGTCGGAGAAGCGGTCGCGGGCCCGCTCGAGTGATCGCTCGAGCTGCTCGACCTGGCGCCGCTCGATGTCTGCGAACGTCGCCTGGATACGACGCGCCGCGTCGGCCTGCTCGCGCTCGATCCGCGTGCCGAGGTCGCGCTCTCTCGCGCGCAGGCGCTCGTCGACGTCGTGCAGCGCACGGCGCCGGTCAGCCGCGTGCGACTCGAGCTCGGCGTCGGCGGCCGTCGCCGCCGCTTGCGCCGCCTTCGTCAGCTCCTCGCGAAGTCGCGCGATCGCCGCCCGCTGCTCCTCCTCGACCGCGGCGAGGCGTTCCGTCTCTCCCGCGATCCGCGCCTCGACGGCCGCGGTCGCAGCGTTCTGGCGCCTGGCGAGGTCTGCGAGCTGACCGCCGAGGCTCTGCTGGGCCCGCTCGAGATCTGCGGTCCAGGCGGCGAGCCGCTGCTCGACCTGGCGCTGGACCGACGCGAGCATCCCGGCCAGCTCGGCCCGGGCGCCCTCTTCGCTCTCCACTGCGAGCCGCCGTCGCTCGTCCCCGAGCTTCCGTTCCTCGTCGACGTAGGAGGAGAGCGAGTCGGCGCGGGCGCGCGACAGCGTCAGCTCGAGCTCGGCGGCGCGCGTGCGCAACTCGCGGTCGACGCTCGCCGCGAGCTCGGTGCGCAGCCGCTCTGCGTCGGCGTCGACGGCGCGGCTGCGCACGATCCCGCGTCGCAGGCCGACCGCGCCGATCGAGGCGACGACGCAGGCGACGAGGCCTCCGGCGGCGATCGCGAGCTCGCGGCCGGGGTCGAGCGCGAACGCCACCCACGCGGCAACGGCAGCCACGCCCAGAGCCACCGAGACCGCGACCAGCGTGCGGCTGCCGACGCGCGCGAAGGCGGCGCTCGCGAGCGCGGCCGCGGCTGCGACGACGCCGGCGGCGAACACGAGCTCGAATGCGGTCTCGACCGTCATCTCGAGCATCGTAGAGCGCCGACGTCAGAACAGATGCATCAGCAGGAGCGAAGCGGCGAGCGCCGTGACCGCGACGGTGAGAGCCCGCAGCGCTGCCTCCGGGGCCGCCGTCAGGTGCGCGGCGGTGAGCGGCTCGTCGCTGCCGTCGTGCACTCGCATGCTTCCCGACACGCTCACGACCCGCCTGCGCACGGCGCGAACGGCCGTCGAGAGGCGCCGCTGGGCGAGGCTGAGAAAGGCCGCGAACACGGCCGCGAGCACGGCCTCGCCGGTGACGCGCTCCGCGGCGACGAGGTAGCCGGCGAGGAGCGGGAACGCGCCCCACGCCAGCGCGAACCAGAGGTCCGAGTGGAAGCGGCCGCCGAAGAGCTCGAGGTTGTAGCCGCAGACGATGAAGCCTCCGAAGGCCACGAACGGCAGCAGCCAGAGCGTGTACGCGACGGCTGCGGCGATGCCGATCGCGACCGCTCCCGCGAGCGAGACGCCCGCGAGCCAGGCGAGCGTGCGGTCGGAGATCGCCGTGCGGAGCGGATGACCTTTCAGCTCGTCGAGCGCATGCGCCGCGACCCCGACCGCGAGGAAGAACGCGGCCAGCCCGGCGAGCAGCCGCAGCGGCTCCACGTCGGGAGCGAGGGCGACTCCGATCGCCACATACGACAGGTGCCACAGCGTGTACGGGGGGTGCAGCAGCGTGACGTAGTCGCGCCATCCGCCCGGCGCCAGCGCGTAGAACGCGGGCCGCGTCGCCGTGCTCACCGCCGCCGGCCCCAGATGACGACACCGCCGCCGAGGCTGAGGCGCCGAGCGCGCACGTCGTCCACGCCCGCGTCACTCCAGAGCGCGAGCTGCCGCTCGAACGGGTAGCGCGCGTAGAAGCCGCGGATGCTCGATCCGAGGAAGGCCCCGACCTCGTGCCACCCGCGGCCGAGCGCCAGGCCCGCGGCGGGGAGGCCGAGGCCGACGTAGAGCTCCCAGAGGCCGCGCCAGACGAGGCCTCGCGGGACCGCGAACTCGAGCGAGGCAATCGTGCCGCCGGGTCGGACGACGCGTGCGAGCTCCGCCAGCACGCCGGCCGGCTCGTCGACATAGCGGAGGAGGTAGGTGAACGTGAGCGCGGCGAATGACGAATCCGCGAAAGGCAGCTCCTCAGCGCGCCCCTCGACGAGCCGGACCCGCTCGCCGAGCCCGGCTTCGGCCACGCGCCGGCGGCCCTCGGCGAGCATGCCGGGGCTCTGGTCGAGCCCGACAACGGCGCAACCGTGCCTGCGCGCGAGCTCGATCGCGACCGCGCCGGTCCCGGTCGCTACGTCGAGGACGGTGTCGCCGGCGCCCGCGTCGATGCGCGAGACGAGGAACGCTCGCCACCGCGGATCCTGGCCGAGCGAGAGCATCCGCGCGTAGCGGTCGTAGGTCGGGCCGAGCGGAGCGAAGAGCTCACGCGCGAGCACCGCCGGCTCCGTCCCGGTCGCGGCCACGACACGAGTCTAAGCTCAGCCCCGTGGCGCTCCGAGACGACCTCGAACGCATCGCGCGAGCCGCCGCGAAGCTCGCAGGGGCTGACGAAGAGCTGGCCGGGGTCGTGCCCGCGGAGCCTGCACCCGGCCGGCGCACCTACCTCTGCGCGTACATCCGCGGCGAAGAACGGACGTGGCTGGTGCTCGACGACGACGGAGCGTCGGTGACCGACCGTGCCCTGGTGCGGCGCACCGCATCGATCGTGGGCATGTCCGAGCTGGCCGAAGAGAGCGCGGGCGGCGGCGAGCTGGAGGAGCTCCGCGAGCGGCTCGTCGCGCTGCGGCTGACCGAGAGCCCGCCCGGGATCGAGGAGGCAGAGGAGGCCGCCCTCGAGCTTCAGCAGGTGCTCGGCGCGCCGCCCCGCGTCGCCGAACCGGGCTACCTCGACCGGGTCGGCGCAGCCACGCGGCGGCTCGAGCAGGCACTTGGCGACTCGGCAGAGTCCCCGTTTGCAGAAGCCATGAAGCGTGGGATGGGGTCCGTCGAAGAGCTGGAGCGCGACGTCGTCGCGAACTACCGGCTCGCGCTCGACTGAAGCCGGCTGCGACTCGACCCGGCGCCGCTATGGTTGCAGCCATGGAGGGAAGCTTCGGATTCCCGATCGGCGGTGACCCCGAAGACCTGATGCGCGGGCTGCGCGAGTTCGCCGAGCGTCAGGCCGAGTCGGTCGCGGAGGCGCAGCGCGAGCAGTTCGCGAC
>DASQWH010000174.1:0-18667 GCA_035640335.1 Gaiellaceae bacterium
TCGCGGACGCTCTACGTCGTGCAGGGGAGCAACACGAACGAGGGCGCACCGTCCGAGAAGCTCGGCCACCTCCCGGAGTACGCCCTCTCGGCGGCGATGCTCTCGATCGACTTGGGACGCATCGGCGAGCGCACGTACGACCTGCCGACGCTCGACGACGAAACGCGGGACGGCGAGCGCGACGACGGCGATCCCTTCGGCGGCAACCACGGCCGCAACCAGGCGAAGGTCGTGCCCGGCGGGCCGGTGCGGGTGTACGCGCCCGGGTTCCGGAACGCGTACGACGTCGTCCTGACGAGCAACGGGCGCCTCTACACGAGCCAGAACGGGGGCGCGAAGGACTGGGGCGAGCCTCCGGCGCGCGAGGGGCCGGCCGGCCGGTGCACGAACGAGCCGCGCGAGCCGGGCCACTACGACCCCGACAGCCTGCACCTCGTGCTGCCGGGCCGGTACTACGGCCACCCGAACCCGACGCGCGGCAACCGCGAGAACACGTTCAACGCCGATCGTCAGTCTCCGGTTGTCCGCGCCGACCCAGTCGAATGCGACTACCGGCGCCCGAAGGACCGCGATCCTGTCGTCCTCTTCCCGACCTCGACGAACGGGCTCGCCGAGTACACGGCGTCGAGCTTCGGCGGCGCGATGCGCGGCAACCTGCTCGCCGCGAGCTTCGACACGCAGGTCTACCGAGTCGTGCTGAACGAGCGCGGCGATCGGGCGCTGAGCAGGCGCCCCCTCTTCCGGCTGCGCGCGCCGCTCGACGTGACCGCGCAGAGCGACGACGGGCCCTTCCCGGGCACGATCTGGGTCGGCGAGTACAACGGCTTCCTCGGGCCCAACGCAGGGCCGAACATCTTCGCGTTCGAGCCGAGTGATCCCGCCACGAGCACGGGCTGGGAGGCGCTCGCGCCCGCCAGGCTCGACCGGCAGGAGGTGAGCTTCGTTCGAGCCGGCGACCGCTTCTACCTCGCAGGCGGGTCGCGAGCGCAGCAGGCGTACGACACGAGAACCGACCTCTGGCGGAACGTCGCGCCCCTACCGCAGAACCTCGACCACATCCAGGGCGTCGAGCTCGGCGGGCGGATCTACTACGTGGGCGGGCTCGCAGCCTGGCCGAAGCCGGCCGTCGCTTCGGTCTATGCCTACGACCCCGTCGCGAACCGCTTCGCGACGCGGCGGCCGATGACCCGCCCGCGCGGGGCCGGCGCCGTGGCCGTGCACGCGGGGAGGATCTACTACGCAGGCGGTCTGAGCGACGGGCGCGCGGTCTCGTGGTTCGACGTCTACGACCCGAAGCGCGATTCATGGTCGCGGCTTCCCGCCATGCCGCGGGCACGCGATCACTTCCAGGCGGTCGTCGTCGGGGGCAAGCTCTACGCGATCGGCGGCCGCGACTCCGAGCTCGGGAAGGAGTACGCGGAGACCGACGCCTTCGACTTCGCCACCGACCGCTGGGAGACGGGCCTCGCGCCGATCCCGACGAAGCGCGGCGGCTTCGCCGCGGCCGTGCTCGGCGACGAGATCCTCGTCATCGGCGGCGAGGACGCACACGGCGCCCATCGGGAGGTGGAGGCGTACGACGTCCGGCGCGACCGCTGGCGCACCCTCGATCCCATGCCGACCCCGCGCCATGGAATCCAGGCGGTTGTCTGCGGCGGCGCCGTGTACGTAGCCGCCGGCGGCCGGACACAGGGCGGTGAGAACCCAACCGACGTTCTCGAGGCGTACTTCCCCGCCCGTGCGCGGGGATGCGGCCGCTCCCACGCTGTTCTGAGCGCCACGAAGCCCGGGTTCGAGCGGCGCGTCGTCGAAGGCACGTCGTCGGACAACCCGACGGTGCTGCAGTTCGGGCCGGACGGCCGCCTCTACGTCGCCCAGCAAAGCGGGATCATCAAGGCGTACGACGTCGTGCGTGAGAACGGCCGCTTCCGCGTCGCGGACACGGAGACGATCGAGTCGATCCGCTGGATCCCGAACCACGACGACGACGGCAGCTCGGTGACCGACCTGCACTCCCTCATCCGCGCTCTGGGCGACCGGCTAGGGCTCTGACCGCGGGCGCAGCTGTGGGAAGAGGATCGTGTCGCGCACGTTGTCGCGTCCGCTGAGCACCATCGCCAGCCGGTCGATGCCGAGCCCGAGACCGCCCGTGGGCGGCATTCCGTACGAGAGCGCCTCGACGTAGTCCGGATCGCCCGGCTCGCCGCCCTCCTCGGCCGCCTGCTGCGCGAAGCGTTCGGCCTGCTCGTCCGCGTCGTTGATCTCGGTGAAGGCGTTGCCGAGCTCCATGCCGCCGACGAAGTACTCGAACCGCTCGACGATCTCGGGGTCGTCGCCCGTCGCGCGGGCGAACGGAGAGAGCTCGACCGGGTAGTCGTACAGGATCGTCGGCTCGATCAGGTCGGGCTCGACGAAAGAGCTGAGCGCATGGTCGACGAGCTGCGCCCAGCTCTTGTCGGCATTCGTGTCGACGCCGCGCTCCTCGAGGCGTTTGCGCAGGTCGGCCTCGTCGCGTGTCCAGAGGCCGCGCTCCTCGAGCGCGTCGAGCAGCTTGAGGCGGCGCCAGGGTGGCGCGAGGTCGACGTCATGGCCGCGGAAAGTGACCTTCGTCGTCCCGATCGTCTCCTTCGCGACCTTCGAGACGAGCTCCTCGATGCGCGCCATCGTGTCCTCGTAGTCCGCATAGGCCTCGTACCACTCGACCATCGTGAACTCCGGCGCGTGCTTGTACGACACGCTCTCGTTGCGGAAGTCGCGGCCCAGCTCGTAGACGCGCTCGAGCCCGCCGACGATCAGGCGCTTCAGGTAGAGCTCGGTTGCGATCCGAAGGTAAAGATCGACGTCGAGCTCGTTCGAGTGCGTCACGAACGGCTCGGAGAACGCCCCGCCGTAGCGCGGCTGGAGCACGGGCGTCTCGACCTCGATGAACCCGTGCTCGTCCAGGTAGCGGCGGATCGCCGCGACGATGCGCGCGCGGAGCTCGACGTCCGCGCGCGTCTCCTCGTTCATCAGCAGGTCGAGGTAGCGCTGCCGGTAGCGCGTCTCGACGTCGGTCAGCCCGTGGAACGTGTCAGGCAGCGGCCGCTTGTTCTTGGCTAGCAGCAGCGGAGGCTCGTCTACGTTCAGAGAGGGCTCGCCGCGTTTCGTGCGCGTTGGCCTGCCGTGGACGCCGATGATGTCCCCCAGATCGACATCCACAGCGCCGGTGCGGTCCTCAGACAGGAGCAACTGAATCTTGCCGCTGCGATCGACGAGGTCGATAAACACGACCTTGCCCATGTCACGCCGGGCCATGACCCGTCCGGCAAGGCGAAGGGGGTCCCCACCTCCATGTCCCGGGTCGTACTTTTCCGCCTTCTCGCGGGCGAGCGCGACGTCAGTCTTATCGGGGAACCGCTTGGGGAGGGCCATGGCGGGCGAGTCTATTGAGCGGCCGCGGATGCGGGCTTTGCCCGCGTCCGCTCACTGACGCTCGGATCGAAAGCCACCGAAGAAAGTCATCATGGCGCGCGTAGCGCGCCGGCCTTTCTTCGGAAACTAGGCGGCCTTGATGTCGAGGATTTTGTACTTGAGAGCCTTGCCGCGAGGGGTCGTGACCTCGACGGTCTCGCCCTTCTTGCGGCCGATGATCGCGCGGCCGACCGGCGACTCGTTCGAGAGCTTGCGCTCGGCAGGGTTGGCCTCGGCGGAGCCGACGATGTGGTACTCGACCGTCTCCTTCGCGGCCACGTCGCGCAGCTTCACGTGCGAGCCGATCGAGACGACGTCCTTCGCGATCTCCTTCTTCGAGATGACGCGCGCGGAGAGGAGCCGCTCCTCGAGCATCGCGATCCGGTGCTCGAGCAGAGCCTGCTCGTTCTTCGCGTCGTCGTACTCCGAGTTCTCCTGGATGTCCCCGAACTCGCGGGCAACACGAATCCGATCGGCGACCTCACGGCGCTTCTCGTTGGAGAGATACTCGATCTCTTCCTTCAGCTTCTTGTAGCCCTCGGGTGTGAGGATCACTTCCTTCACAACCGCCTCCTCAAGGAAAAAACGGCGGCGCAGAGGCGCCGTCGCGGGCGGGCATGGTACCTACAGCGCCGGTCGGCGTCAAACCGGCCTGGAAGCTACGATTTCGCGTTCTATGCAGGTAGATCTGCACCAGTCCTGGAGCATCGGGCCGGTCGAGATTCCGACACGGCTAGTCCTCGCTCCGATGGCCGGCGTGAGCGTGCAGGCCTTTCGCCGTCAGGGCCGCCGCTACGGCGCCGGCCTCGTTTGCTCGGAGATGGTCAGCTGCGCAGGGCTCCAGCACCGGAACGAGCGAACCCTCGGCTACCTGCGCATCGCGGCCGACGAGCACCCGCTCGCCGTTCAGATCTTCGGTTCGAAGCCGGACGCGATGGCCGAGGCGGCGCGGATGGTCGAGGCCGCGGGCGCCGACCTCGTCGACATCAACTTCGGTTGCCCCGTGCGCAAGGTCACGAAGACCGGCGCCGGAGCGACGCTGCTCGACGACCCCGACCGCGCGGCAGCGATCGTGGAAGCCGTCGCGGAGGCGGTCTCGGTGCCGGTCTCGGTGAAGATGCGCCGCGGTCTCGAGAACGGCTCGCGCGCGTGCCTCGAGGTCGGGCCGCGGCTCGTGGAGGCGGGAGCGGCCTCGCTCACGCTCCACCCGCGCTCGGCGAAGCAGATGTACACCGGCGAGGCCGACCACTCGTTGACAGCCGAGTTCGTGGAGACCGTCGGCGTGCCGGTCATCGCCTCGGGCGACATCACGTCGCGTGCGAAGGCGCAGGCTGTCCTCGCGACGACCGGCGCGGCGGCGGTGATGGTCGGCCGCGCAGCCCAGGGCAACCCTTGGGTGTTGCGCGAGATCATGGGCGAGGACGCGGAGCCATCGCGCGAGGAGGTCGTCGCGGAGCTCGTGCTCTTCATACGCGAGACGGTCCGCGAGCTCGGCGAGCACCGCGCGACCGGCTTCCTCAAGAAGTTCTACGGCTGGTACCTGGGCCGCGGCCGCTTCCCGAGGCCGTTCAAGCAAGAGCTCGTGCAGCTCGCCACGCTTGAAGAGGTCGAGGAGCGCCTGTTCGCCGAAGCGCCGGGTGCGCGCTTCGTCCTTCAGCGCCTCGAAGAGGAGATGCCCGAGGAGGACGAGGTACTTCTCGACCTGCCGATCTCGATCTACGGCGGCGGCTAGCGGGCACGAATGCTGCTCGCGATCGACGTCGGCAACACACAGACGGTTTGCGGCCTCTACGACGGCGAGCGACTCGTCGATCAATGGCGACTCAACACCGAGCCGCACCGGGCAGGCGACGAGCTCGGAGCACTGCTCGGTGAACTCATCGACCTCGAGAGCGTCGACGGGATTGCGCTCTCGTCGACGGTGCCGGCACTCGTGCGCGAGTACGAGCTTTTCGCCGAGCGGTGGGCGAAGGCGCCCATCCTCGTCCTCGCGCCGGGAATTCGCACTGGAGTCCCGATCCGCTACGACGATCCACACGAGGTCGGTCCCGACCGCATTGCCAACGCGGTCGCCGCCAAGGAGCGCTATGGCGCGCCCGCGATCGTGGTCGACTTCGGTACATCGACCAACTTCGACGTCGTCTCCCCGCAAGGCGAATACGCAGGTGGGGTGCTCGCACCGGGTATCGAGGTGTCAATGGACGCCCTCTTCTCGCGCGCGGCCAGGCTACGGCAAGTCGATTTTGTAGAGCCGCCCTCGGTGATCGGCAAGACGACTGCGCAAAGCCTCCAATCGGGACTCGTCTACGGCTTTGCCGGCCAGGTAGACCGCATCGTCGAGCAGATCCGGAGTGAGCTGGGCGACACGGCGAGGGTGATTGCGACAGGCGGGCTGGCGGACCTGATCGCGCCGCACTCGAAGACGATCGAGAAGGTCGACCCTGACTTGACGCTCGAGGGCCTGCGGCTCGTGTGGACTCAGAACCGCAGCTAGCCTCGGCTAGAGGTCGTCGTCTGACGACATCGACTCGCCGATGCGCTCGGCCAGCGCCTCGGCTGTCAGCTTGGGCTCCTCGCCCTCGCCGCGGAGCTCCTCGACGGTCACGTCGCTCGACGTGTAGATCTCCGCGCGCGGAATCATCCGACTCGGCCTGTTCTTGTCCCAGACCCAGACGTCCTCCATCTTCAAGTGGTAGAAGGGGTAGCTGGGCTGCGGCGCGTAGTTCATGTCGAGCTTGTTGCAGAGGTACGTGGCGTCCTGCGTCAGGACGCAGAAGCGAAACAGCGCGAAAACTGCCGAATACTCCTTCTTGAGGCGAAGCTCGAGCTCAGCCTCGAACTCGTCGAGCTCGTCGATGTGCGACATGCGCCTCATTCTAGTCCCGCGAGCAAAGCCTGGACCGGGCCGCGCCCGGGCACGCTGAGCGCCGGATCGAGGTCGAGCAGCGGCTCGAGCGCGAAGCGGCGCTCCGCCAGCCTGGGGTGCGGAATACGGAGCCCGGGCTCGTCCACGACCTCGTCGCCGTAGAGGAGCAGATCGAGGTCGATCGTCCGCGGGCCGTAGCGCGCGGCGGTACGCACGCGTCCCAGCGTGCGCTCGATCTCGAGCAACCGCTCGAGCAGGGCGCGCGGCGGCAGCACCGTCCGCACGTGGACGGCGCCGTTCAGGAAGCGCGGCTGGTCGACGAATCCGACCGGGTCCGTTTCGCGTAACTCCGAGACGGCAATCACTTGGATCTGAGCGTCGGCGCGCAACAGCTCGATAGCTCGGCGCACGTTTCGCTCACGGTCGCCGAGATTCGAGCCGATGCCCACGTAGGCTTCTTCCATGTCCGGGGAATACTTCCGCTCTTGAACCGCCTCGGCGCTCTCGTCGTCCTCGCTGTCGTCGCATTGGCCGCCTGGCCCGCGGTCGCCGGTGCCGCGGACCTGAGCGCGCTCGAACGCGAAGAGCTGCAGGCCTATCCGTACGCACTCGTGCTCGCCGGCGACGCGCGCACGGAGCACGCGTTGCGACGCGCGGGCGGAGTGCGTCTCGCCCAGACGCTGTCGGTCTGGCGAGTTCGGAGCGCAGCGGCGCTGCGCGTCGCACCGCTCGCCGAGCTCGTCGAGCCCGATCGCCCGCTCACCACGGGAAACCACTTCGGCGCCGGCGACCCGAAGGTCGGCGAGCAGTGGTGGATCAACCCGATCGGCGCGAACGGCGCCGAGCCGCCCGGTCCGGGCGTGCCCGTGACCATCGTGGACACCGGCGTCGACCTCGGCCATCCCGAGTTCGCGGGCCGCCCAGGGACGACCGCCCTCAACGGACAGAACATCAACGGCCAGACCGAGGAGCACGGCACCGCCGTCGCGTCGGTTGCGGCGGCGCCCGCGAACGGCGTCGGCCTCGTCGGCGTCTACCCGCAGGCGACGCTCCGGGTCTGGGACGGAAGCCCGTCCGGGGGCGGCATCTCCGTCGGCCTCGTCGTCGCGGGGATCGACGCGGCCGTCCGTCGCGGGCCGAGCGTGATCAACATCAGCCTCGGGACGATCGTCCGTGACCCCGTGTTCGAGGCGATAACGGCAGTCGCCTTCGGCTCGGGGTCGCTCGTCGTCGCCGCCGCCGGGAACGACGGGAACCGGGGCAACCCGCTCGAGTATCCCGCCAGCTACCCGCACGTGCTGACCGTCGGAGCGACCGACAGCAGCGGCGCGGCGGCGTACTTCTCGAGCGCGTCGCCGTTCGTCGACGTCGCCGCCCCCGGCCAGCTGATCCCCGTGGCCGTCCCGACCGCGTCCGATCCGACGGGCTACAGCACGTTCAGCGGGACGAGCTTCTCCTCGCCGCTGGTCGCGGGGGCCGCCGCCTGGATCTGGACGGCGCGCCCGAACCTCAACGTCACGCAGCTCTTCGACCTGATCCGCTCGAGCGCGCGGGACATCGGTCGGCCCGGCTTCGACACGCAGTCGGGGTACGGCCAGCTCTGGATCCCGGGCGCGCTCACGGCCCCAGTGCACCCGCGCGATCCGACCGAGCCGAACGAGGACGTCAGCCACGTGAAGCCGAATAGCCTTTTCCGCACCGCCGACCCGCCGGTCACGTCGCCCGGCCGCACGCGTGGCACAATCAGCGCGCGGCTCGATTTCAGCGAGGATCCGCGCGACGTCTACCGCGTCTGGGTGCCCGCCACGCGCAGGACGATCGTGACGCTGACACCGACCGCGGACGTCGACCTCGCGGTCTGGGGGCCCCGCACCGTGAGCGTCCTCGAGGGCGGCAGAGCCCGGAAGCGCGACTTCCGTGGAATGTCCGAGCGGCGCGGAGCGCGACGGGAGACGGTGCGCGTCGACAACACGAGCAGGCGCGGCGCGTACTACTACGTCGAGGCCTCGGTCGGGTCGAGCCCGCCCCTGCGCCGGGTCGGCGGACTGCGCTACCAGCTGTCGGTCAGGACGACGAAGCTCTCGACCCGGCCCGCTCGAAGGTAGCGGCCGAGAACGCGGCCTCGAGGCCCGGCGGGGCCGGCTTGCGCACGCGCACCCGCACGCGCTCGACGGGAAAGCGCTCGGCGATCGCGTCTCCGACCGCGCCGGCGAGCGCCTCGAGCAGCCGGAACTGACTCGAGCCCGCGACTTCGCGTACGCACGCGGCAACCTCGCGGTAGTCGACCACGTCTTCGAGCCGGTCCGAGCGCCCCGCCTCCGAGACCTCGAGCCAGACGTCATAGAGGAAGACGCGGCCCTCGCGGCGCTCGTCCTCCTCGACGCCGTGCCGGCCGAAGACCTCCAGCCCTTCGAGCTCGACGATCACTCGACGGCGGCGGCGACGGTCAGCGCCTCGACCGTCTCGCGGACGTCGTGCACGCGGAGGATCGTCGCACCGCGCTCGTACGCGGCGACGGCGGCGGCGAGGCTCGCCGAGAGCGGCCCGGTCGTCGCTTGGGGGTCGCCGAGGATGCGACCGAGCGAGCGCTTGCGCGAGATGCCGACGACGACGGGCCGGCCGAGCGCGGCGATCTCGCCGAGGCGCCGCAGGAGCTCGAAGTTGTGCTCGACGGTCTTGCCGAAGCCGAAGCCCGGGTCGAGACAGATCCGCTCCTCCGCGATCCCGGCATCGACCGCGAAACGGAGCCGCTCCTCGAGGAACGCCGCCACCTCGGCGACGACGTCCTCGTAACGCGGGTCGACCTGCATCGTGCGCGGCTCGCCGAGCATGTGCATCAGGCAGAAGTAGGAGCCCGAGTCGGCGACGACGCCCGCGAGCTCGGGATCGCCCCGGAGGGCCGTGACGTCGTTGACGAGCTCGGCGCCGAGGTCGAGAGCGCGCCTCGCGACCTCGGCCTTTGCCGTGTCGATCGAAACCGACACCTCGCCGGCGAGGCCCTCGAGGACGGGAACGACGCGTCGAAGCTCCTCGTCCAGCGAGACGGGGTCCGCCCCGGGGCGTGTCGACTCGCCGCCGACGTCGACGATCGCCGCCCCGTCTGCCGCCATGCGCCGGGCGGAGGCGATCGCGTTCTCGGCGCGGAAGTTGACGCCTCCGTCCGAGAACGAGTCCGGCGTGACGTTGACGATGCCCATCACGGACGGGCGTGGAAACCGCTCGTGGATCGGCGCGCTCAACGCGCCCAGCCTACTGAGCCAAACCGGGCTTAGCTCTGTGCGCCTTCGGGCGGCGGCGGCTGCATCGCCTGGCCCGGAAGCGGGAACGGCTTCGGCCGCGGCAGGCGCTTGCGGCCTTCTCCGACCTTCGGCTTCTCGCCCTCGACCTCCGCCGCCTCTTCCTCCGGGAAGACAGCCTCTTCGGCCTCGCCGGCTAGCAGGCGCAGGAACTGGTCCTTGTCGATCGTCTCGCGCTCGATGAGGATCCCTGAGAGCTTGTGGAGTTCCTCGATGTGCTCCTCGAGCACGCTGCGGGCGCGTGAGTGGGCATCGTCGATCACGGCGAAGATCTCGTCGTCGATCAGACGTGAGATCTCCTCGGAGTAGTCCGGCTCGGCAGCCATCTCGCGTCCCAGGAACGGCATGTCCTGGTTTCGGCCGAGCACGCGCGGGCCGAGCTTCTCGCTCATCCCGTAGCGCATGATCATCTGCTTCGCCGTGTGCGTGACCTTCTCGAGGTCGTTCGCAGCACCGGTGGTCACTTCGTTGAAGACGAGTTCCTCCGCCGCGCGTCCTCCGAGAATCGAGGCCAGCTGCTTCTCGAGCGTCGACTTCGTCGTCAGGTAACGGTCTTCGCGCGGGAGCGAGATCGTGTAGCCGAGGGCCTGGCCACGGCTGATGATCGAGATCTTGTGCACCTCGGCGTCCTGGTCGAGGTAATGGCCGACGAGCGCATGTCCCATCTCGTGGTAGGCCGTCACCTTGCGCTCCTCCTCCGAGAAGAGCCGCGTCTTCTTCTCGGGGCCGGCGATGACGCGCATGATCCCTTCCTCGAGCTCCTCCTGGCCGATCGTCTTCCTGCCGCGGCGGGCAGCGAGCAGCGCGGCCTCGTTGACGAGGTTCGCGAGGTCGGCGCCGGTGAAGCCCGGCGTGCCGGCCGCGAGCGTGTCGAGCTCGATCTCCTGCGCGAGCGGCTTGCCCTTGGCGTGCACCTCGAGGATCTTGCGGCGCCCGTTGCGGTCGGGCCGGTCGACGACGATCTGGCGGTCGAAGCGGCCGGGGCGCAGCAGCGCGGGGTCGAGGATGTCGGGCCGGTTCGTGGCCGCGATGAGGATGATGTTGTCCTTCAGCTCGAACCCGTCCATCTCGACGAGGAGCTGGTTCAGTGTCTGCTCGCGCTCGTCGTGGCCGCCGCCGAGCCCGGCGCCGCGGTGGCGGCCGACGGCGTCGATCTCGTCCATGAAGACGATGCACGGAGCGGCCTGCTTCGCCTGCTCGAAGAGGTCGCGCACACGGCTCGCGCCGACGCCGACGAACATCTCGACGAAGTCGGAGCCCGAGATCGAGAAGAACGGCACACCCGCCTCGCCGGCGACGGCCCGCGCGAGGAGCGTCTTCCCGGTGCCGGGCGGCCCGTAGAGGAGTACGCCCTTGGGGATCCGCGCACCGAGCGCCTGGAACTTCTTCGGGTTCTCGAGGAACTCCTTGATCTCCTGGAGCTCTTCGACGGCTTCCTCCACTCCGGCGACGTCCTTGAAGCCGATCTTGGGCGAGTCGGGCGTCATCCGCTTCGCGCGGCTCTTGCCGAAGCTCATCACCTTCGAGGCGCCGCCCTGGACCTGGTTCATGAGGAAGATCCAGAAGCCGAACAGGAGCACGAACGGGAGCAGCGACGTCAGGATCGTCCACCAGGCCGACGACCCCGTCCCCTTCGAGTCGAACGTGACGTTCTTCTCGATCAGGAGGCGCTCGAACGCCCGCTGCGACTCGTCGCTCGGGTAGTGCGTCTTGATCTTGGTGCCGTCCTGGAGCTTCGCCGTCACGTCCCGCTTGTTCGGGGCGAAGACGACCTCCTTGACGGTGTCGGGCTCGTTGCGCACCTGGGACTGCAGCTGCGAGTACGTCCACTTCTTCTCGTTCTTGCCGCCGCCCATGAGCGTCTGGCTCGCCAGGTAGACGAGCAGCACGATCACGATCAGCGGGAAGAGTGCGCTACGGAAGAATCGGTTCAAGACGAGGCGGCCTCCGGGATCAGGGTAGCACCCTGCCCCTTTCCTACCTGCACGGTGCGCGGTTCCCTTACTGGTTCGCGGTGTCTGATCGGAAGTCCTTGGCGGCGGGGATGAGCGTCTGTTCGGAGCGGCGGCGCTTGGCTCTGTTCACCGCGTAGATCCAGACGACGGCGAAGACGACGAACGGGAGCAGCGCGGTGAGGATGTTCCACCACGCCGACGAGCCGTCGCTCTTCGGTGCCTCAGTGGTGGGCAGCGCCGACACTTCGCGCTCGAGCTCGGCCCGGGCGGCGCTGTTCGGATAGCGCGCCGTCAGCATCGAACCATTCGCGAGCTTCACGACGACCCGGCGCTCGCTCGGCTTGAACGTCAGCTCGTCGACCGTCTCGGGCCGCGTCTGGATGATTCGTTGCAGATCCGGGTACGCGACCGCTTTCGTGCTGTGGCCGGCGAACAGCGTCTGGCTCGCGAGGTACACGAGCAGCACGATGACGATCAGCGGAAAGAGCGCACTGCGGAAGAGTGTCTGCACGAAGCCGGGCTCCGCGCGGTGCATCGGCAGGAATGCTCGGGGCCCGCTCCCCCGTTCGGGCGGCGCGTTACGACTCGAGCGCGTCGTCGTTCAGGACGCCGACGTACGGAAGGTTGCGGTAACGCTCGGCGTAGTCGAGCCCGTAGCCGATCACGAAGCGGTTCGGGATCTCGAAACCGACGTACCGGACGGGCACGTCGATCTCGCGGCGGGCCGGCTTCGTCAGGAGCGCGCAAACCTCGAGCGACGCGGGCTCGCGCGCACGGAGGTTCCGCATCAGATACGAGAGGGTGAGCCCGGAGTCGATGATGTCCTCGACGACGAGCACGTCGCGCCCGACGAGCGGGATGTCGAGGTCCTTGAGGATGCGGACGACTCCCGACGAGTCGCTTTCCGCGCCGTAGCTCGAGATGGCCATGAAATCGACCTCGCACGGGACGGTGAGGGTGCGCATGAGGTCGGCCATGAAGAAGACCGCGCCCTTGAGGACGCCGACGAGAAGCAGGTCGCGGCCGGCGTAGTCGGCGGAGATCTCCTCGCCCAGCTCTGCGATCCGCGTGCGGAGCGCGTCCTCGTCGACAAGTACCTCCGCGACGGCCTGCTCGAGCTCAGTCTGCGACACGCTCGGCCCTCACTCCTTCGGCCTCGACGATCCCGGGCACGGCGACGACCTCGTCGCCGCGCACGACGAGCGGCCACGCCTCGCGCTCGGAACGGGGAATCTTCGCGTCAACGAACACGTCCTGGATCTTCTTGGAGCGCCCGGCGAGCCGGTCGCCGGGCCGCCACCCGCGTACCTTAAGGCCCCGCTCCTCGGCGGAGATGCGCCACGGGCCCCAGCGCACCTCGCCGTCGAGCGCGACCGGGGTCTGCTCGAGCCAGACCCGGTCGTACTCGCGGACGATCGTGCGGCCGCCCCCGAGGTCGAGCCGCGCCGAGCCGACGGGCGCGGCAAGGAGGTCTTGCAGGGACGACCGCTCACGCGTGAGGCGAAGCAGGTTCTCCTCCGCGGCCGGGTGCAGCTCACGGAGGAGCGGCAGGATCTGGTCGCGGATGAGGCCGCGCTTCGTGTCACGGTTCGACGAGTCGACGCGATACTCGAGCCCCACCGCCCGGCAATAGGCTTCCGTCTCCTCGCGCCGTTGTTCGAGCAGGGGACGGACGACGCCGTCCTCGCGCTTCACCTTGATCCGGCCGGGGACGCCGGACGACACGAGGCGGTAGAGGATCGTCTCGACCTGGTCGGAAAGCGTGTGGCCGGTCGCGCGCAGCCGGTCGGTCGCGAACGAGTAGCGGATGTCGCGCAGCTCGTCCTCTGCGGGCCGCGGGCGCACCGGCGAAGCCGCTGCGCCCTCAAAGGCGGCATCGCGAGCGATGCCGCGCCCGGCACGCCCGTCGACGACCTCGGCGCCGAGGACTTCACGACAGAAGCGCGCGTCCTCGTCGGACTCGTCTCCGCGCAGTCCGTGGTCGATGTGGAGCGCGGAGACGCGGTAGTCGAGCTCGCGGAGCACGTGCCAAAGACACGTCGAGTCGGGCCCGCCCGAGACGAGCACGGTCACGTCGTGGCGCGGCGCGATCAGCTCGTTCGCGCGGATGAACAGCTCGACGTCGCGTTGAAGAACCCCTGGATCCATGCAACGAAAGGTACTGCGGCATTGATTCCAGCGAGCGGCGGTGTGAGACTCCTTTTCAGGCCTTTCGGGGGGAGTAAGGAAAGATGCGGCATGAACCGCAAGAAGGCAGTCCTCCTACTGGTGATGGCGGGCCTCGGCGCGGCCCTCGCGCTGGCACCGCTCGCCTCGGCCGATAGGCCGATCAGGATCGAGCTCGACGATCCGCCGGACGCGACCGGGCAGTTCTGCGAAGACTTCGAGGTCCTGGTCCATACGACGCGCAACAACGAGGTGCTGACGATCTTCACCAGCGGCGCTGCGTTGATCACGGGGTCGTTGCGGCAGGAGGTCACCAACGTCGAGACCGGCGAGACGATCGAGTACAACATTCCGGGGCCCGGACGCTTCTCGGCAGACGGCAGCACGTTGATCGGGACAGGCCCGTGGCTCATCCTCGGAGAGGAAGGCGATCTCGGCGAGGGCTCCCCGCCGCAGGTGAACTACATCACAGGACGTTTCATCATCACCTTCGACGAGAGCGGCGCTGTGACGGGCTTGAAGGTCCTGTCCGGTCGCGTCGTCGACGTCTGCGCAGCCCTGACGCCATAGCGCGTACAGCTGAGGAGGGCGGCGGAGACGCCGCCCTCCTCACCATCCGCTCGCGGCGCTCAGAAGAGCACGCTGTCTCTTAACGGGGTCTGACCCCTATGAGAGTCGCGGCTGCGCTTCATGCCGCTGAGCCAGGCAAAACGTCGCGCGCGTGTCTTTACAGGGTCTGACCCCATCCAGGGTGCGATTCTCAGAAGAGGACGCTGCGGTAGCTACCGACTCGGCGCATGCCGACTGCCTCGTAGACGCGGATCGCGGCAGCGTTCTCTGGCCGCACGAAGAGGCAGACCGTCGGCGTCTCGGCGAGCAGCCGCCGGCAGAGTTCGCGGAGCCCTCGCTGGGCGTAGTGGCGGTTCCGCACCGGCGGGTCGACCCAGACCTGCTGCAGCTGCACGGCGCTCGGGGTCCAAGCGGACGCCTCGGCCTTGAAGAGGATCGTGCCGTCCTCGACCCACAGCCATGAACGGCCCTCCTGGATCTGGCTGACCGTGCGCCGGAGAAAGCTCTCCGGATCGCGCTCGAGCGGGTCGACGCCGAGCTCCTCGCGGTGCGTTGCCGCACACGCGGGCAGGAGGAGCTCGAGATCGCCGATGCGCGCGTCCCGAAGTCCGGTTTCCTCGCCGTGCGGCGGCGAATCGATCACGTACACCGGTTGGCCGGGGCGGTCCTCGCGTGGCGAGGGCATGTGCGGCGCCGCCTCGTCCCAGAGCTCTCCGACCGCCCGCTCGTCGCCGATGATCATGCGAGTCGAGCGGCGCGCCGCTTCGTCTGCAAACGCGTCGCACCCGTCGCCCGACGGGACGACGTTGGAGCCGAAGTAGCAGAGCGCGTCGAGCCGGCCCTCGCGCTCGACGGCCCGGAACCGCGCGTATCCCCGCCGCGCCGCGTCCTCGAGGAAGACCCGCTCGATCGGATCGCGGGCGCAGAACTCGAGGACCTGGTCGAGCTCGGGGGTGGCGAGCACCAGCGAATTTTCACCTGTTCACTTCGCGTTAGGGTCCGCCGATGCCGATCCACGTCCGCGCCGAGCCCGGCGACTACGCCGAGGCGTGCCTCCTGCCCGGCGACCCGCTGCGCGCGAAGTACATCGCCGACACCTATCTCGACCGCGCCGTACAGCGGAACGAGGAGCGCGGTCTCTGGGGCTTCACCGGCGAGTTCGAGGGCAAGCCGGTGTCGGTCCAGGCGACGGGCATGGGCTGCCCGACGGCCGCGATCGTGATGGAGGAGCTCGTCCAGCTCGGCGTCAAGCGCTTCCTGCGGGTGGGCACGTGCGGCGGCCTGCAGACCGACCTCGAGCTCGGCGACCTGATCGTCGCGCTGACGGCAGTGCCCGCCGACGGCACCGCACGCCACTACACCGGCGGCGAGCCCCACTGCCCGACAGCCGACTGGGAGCTCGTCCACGGGGCCGTCCATGCCGCCAAGGAGCTCCGCCAGCCGATGCGCGTCGGCGCGATCGCGTCGTCGGACACGTTCTACGACCCCGACCCCGGCCGGCACGGCCGTTGGTCCGAACGGGGCGTGCTCGCTGTGGAGATGGAGGCAGCCGTGCTCTTCACGATCGGCGCGCTCCGCAAGGTGCGGGCAGGCTGCCTCCTGACGGTCAGCGACATCGTCGTCGGCGGTGAGTTCACGCGCATCTCCGACGAGGAGCTGCAGGCCGCCGTCGACCGCATGACGAGGGTCGCGCTCGCCACCGTGACCGCCGAGCACCATTAGCACGGTCTTCCTCGTCAATCCGGCGTCGGAGAACGGCGCGACCGGCCGGCGCTGGCCCGAGATCGCGCACCTCGCCGCGGAGCGCGGCCTGCAGGGCGAGACGCTCTTCTCAGAGCGGCAGGGCCATCTCACCGAGCTCGCGCGACGGGCCCTGGCCGACGGCGCCTCGCTCCTCGTCGCCGTGGGCGGCGACGGCACCGTGAACGAGGTCGCGAACGGGATCGCGGAGGCGCCGAACGTCGAGCTTGCGGTGATCCCACGAGGCACGGGCTGGGACTTCGTGCGCACGCACGGCATCCCGCGCAAGCTCGAAGGCGCGATCGACACGGCTCGGACTGGCGTCGCGAAGGAGCTCGACCTCGGCCGTGTCACGTACCGCTCGTGGTCGGGCGCAGAGGCGAGCTCCTACTTCGCGAACATCGGTAGCGCCGGCATGAGCGGCGCCGTCGCGCGCCGGGCGAACGCGACGACGAAGGCGCTCGGAGGGAAGGTCTCGTACGCCTGGGCGACGTTCGCCGTCTTCGCGCGGTGGCATCCCGGCGAGATGCGCGTCGTGGTCGACGCCGACGAGCGCACGGGCCGGATGCACGACGTCGTCGTCGCGATCGGCCGCTACTTCGGAGGCGGGATGAAGATCTGCCCGGACGCCGAGCCGGACGACGGGCTCTTCGACGTGCTGCTCATCGGAGCGGCGACCAAACGCGATCTCGTCGTCACGATGCCGAAGATCTACCGCGGCACGCATCTGCCCCACCCGAAGGCGGAGCTGCTGCGGGGGCGCACGGTCGAGATCGACGCGGCGGAGCCCGTGCCCGTGCAGCTCGACGGCGAGCAGCCGGGAACGACACCGGCGCGGTTCGAGATCGTGCCGCGCGCGCTCCGAGTGCGGGTACCCGCGGCGCGCTAGGAGCTCGAGCCCGAGCCCGAGCTGCCGCCCGGCCGGCGGGGCGTCCGCCGTGTCGTCGAGCGCGGCTTCGAGGCCGTCGACGAGCGCTTCGCACCGGTCGTCCGCCGCGTCGTGCGCGTTCGCGCGGGCTTCTCCTTGCCCTCGAGCTGGTCGAGTCGGCGCTCGATCGCCGCGACACGCTTCTCGAGCGGATCGAGGCTCCTGATGCGCCGTTGCAGCTCGTCGACACGCTTCGTCATCGAGGTCGCCTGGTCGACCAGCGCCTTGGCGCCTGGGAGGTCGGTGATGCGCCCGACGACCTGCTCGCCGCGGTCGGCGAGCTTGCCGAGCAGATCCTGCTTGCGTTCAGCCATCCGTCCCCTTTCCGCCTCTCGTCCGAGTGTCCTGCAGAGACTACTTATCCCTTGGAGGGGTAGCCCTAATCCTCCCGGCGCTAACAACCGATGGACGGAAGCGTCCGAATCAATACGAACCGTTCACCAGACCGCCACCTTGGCCGGCCGGAGGCCGGGGTAGCCTGGAGAGAGATGACGATCAAGTTCCCCAAGCCGAAGCCCCACCGCCACGACGAGGTCACGACCTACGTGCTTCGGCAGCGCGCGGGAGTTCCGTACGAGGTCGAGCGCAAGGTCTGCTCCTCGTGCGAGCAGGTGCTCGGCGAGCGCCCGGTCCGCCGCGCCGCCGCTTAGTCCAACTCAGCCACGACCGCTCCGAGCGTCTCGCCCGCGGACGCGTCGATCCTTACTTCCGCCTTTTCGTCCAGTGCCGTCGGGCCCTTGTTGACGATCGCGAATGCGCCGCCCGCGGCCAGCGTCGTCAGCGGGAGCTCGGCGACCGGCCAGACCTCGAGCGTCGACCCGACGACGAGGAGCACGCCCGCCCCGCGCGCGAGCTCGTAGGCACGGTCGATCGCCGCTACGGGTAGCTGCTCACCGAAGAAGACGACGTCCGGTTTCAGGACCGCGCCGCACGTAGGGCACGCGGGCGCTTCCGCGGAGCGGAGCAGCTCGACGACCTCGGTGAGCGGGTAGACGGCACCGCAATCCGGGCAGGTGGAGGTGCGAATCGAGCCGTGCACCTCAACCACATCGCGGCTACCCGCGCGCTCATGGAGAAGGTCGATGTTCTGCGTGACGACCGCGCGCACGAGCCCGCGGCGCTCGAGCTCGGCGAGTGCGAGGTGCGCCGCATTCGGCTCGGCGTCGGTGAGCATCGCGAACCGCGGTGCGTAGAAGCGCCAGACCTTGGCCGGGTCGCGCCGGAAGGCGGCAAACGACGCGTACTCGAGCGGGTCGAACTCGGCCCAAATCCCCGTCGGCGAGCGGAAGTCCGGGATCCCGCTCTCGGTCGAGACGCCGGCCCCCGTGAGGACGACGCACGGGCCGCGCTCGCGGATCAGTGCCGCCAGGCGCGCCGCCGTCATGCGAGCATCGTAGTAATGGCCGACTTCAAGTTCTCGACCGAGATCGTGGTCCGTTTCGCCGAGACCGACGCGCAGGGTGTCGCTCACCACGCCGCGTACCTCGTCTGGTTCGAAGCGACTCGCATCGAGTACCTGCGCCGCTTCCGCGGCGGGTACGCGGAGCTGCGCGCCGAGGGCGTCGACGCACTCACGCTCGAGGCTTATGCGCGCTACGGCGAGGGCACGCGCTTCGACGACCGGCTGACCATCCATGCCCGCTGCAGCGACGTGCGCGGCGCACGGTTCCGCTTCGACTACGCCGTCGAACGAGAA
>DASQWH010000175.1:0-2012 GCA_035640335.1 Gaiellaceae bacterium
TCTCTACGTCGACCGGCAGAGCCGCATCACCGGCGAGTGGTTCCGCGTCGGGCAGTCGACGACGTCAACCGGCAACGAGTCGACGACGCTCCTGACCCCGCCCGCCGGGCACTACCGGGCGCGGATCGTCAACTGGGCCGGAACCGTGCCGCCCTCGAAGCTCGAGATCCTCTTCTCGAACGAGTACGCCGGCCCGCCGATCGCGCCGTCGTCCCGCACGGTCGCCGACGCGCAGGCGTGGGGCGCCAAGCTGCGGACCTACGCCGAGGCCGGCGGCAACCTCGTCCTCACGGACGGTGCAATCCGGAACCTCACCCACATGGGCATCATCGGACGGTCGCTGATCAACAACTTCAGCGTCTACGCCGGCTTCATCGGCTTCACACGGGACGGTCAGACCGACACGTACGGCGACCCGCTTGCGGCCAACGTCAACCAGCCCGGCGCCGCCGAAGGGCCGCAGCACCGGCACCAGACGTACGAGCCGGTCCCGCTCGGCTACGCGATCCAGGACGAGGACGGCGCCGACTACAACTCCTCGCCGGTCTGGGCCGTCGACCAGATCGCCTGGGAGCGGCTCGGCGGGCGGACGGTCGGAACGACGACCGCCGACCAGACGACGCTCGGCGAGCTGACGCTCGGCAACGGCAAGGTCCGGATCGTCGGCGCACTGCTCCCGATGCCGATCGAGCAGTACTACCACCCGTTCGGTCTCGCGAACTACTCGCTGACCTACACGGGCTATCAGGTGCTCGAGAACGCACTGCGACCCTGACGGTTCGGGCGTCGAGCGGCGTCGCGCGCCTTGACGCGCGCGGCGCCGCTCCCTACGCTCCGTCCGTCCGGCCCGCGACGAAAGGAGGCGCGATGACAACCGAGCTCGACCGCCTCTTCGCTCGCAGGGCCTGCCTGAAGTAGCGCAGCTCCGGTCCTGCGAGACAGCAGTTCGCCGTCCTTGCAGGAAAGGAGACAGCTTGCCGTACCCACGACTCGCGCAGCTCGGCTGGAACGACGAGCTCGCGACCCAATTCGAGCACCACGGCCTGGAACCCGGGCGCGTCGTCGTGCAGCATCGCGGCGCCTGGGAGGTCGCAACCGAAGCCGATGACGTCCTGGCGGAGATCACCGGCCGGCTCCGCCACGCCGCCGAGCCGGGCGAGCTTCCCGTCGTCGGCGACTGGGTCGGCATCCGCGACGGGCTGATCGACGCCGTCGTCCCGCGCCGGAGCAAGTTCTCCCGGAAGACGCCGTTCACCGAGGTCTCCGAGCAGGTACTGGTCGCCAACGTCGACGTGGCGTTCCTGCTCATGGGTCTCGACGAACGGGATTTCAACGTCCGCCGGCTCGAGCGCTACCTGACGACGGCCTGGGAGGGCGGCACGACCCCCGTCATCGTCCTGAACAAGCCCGATCTCGCGACCGACGTCGCCGGCCAGCTCGCGGCGGCGGAATCGGTCGCCTTCGGTGTGCCCGTCCACGTCGTCTCCGCGCTCGCCGGCGACAACGTCGACGTCCTGCAGCCGTATCTCGCCGAAGCCAAGACCGGCGTCCTGCTCGGCTCCTCGGGAGTCGGCAAGTCGACGCTGATCAACGCCCTGCTCGGCGAGCGACGGCTGGCGACGGGTGAGCTCCGGAGCGACGGCCGGGGCCGCCACACGACGACCCACCGCGAGCTCCTCCGACTCCCTGACGGCGGCGTGCTCATCGACACGCCGGGGCTCCGCGAGCTTCAGCTCTGGGACGCCGACGGCGGGTTGGACAAGGCCTTCACCGAGATCGCGCAGCTGATGAACGAGTGCCGGTTCTCCGACTGCGCCCACCACACCGAGCCCGGTTGCGCCGTGCGCGCGGCGCTCGAGGATGGCTCCCTCCCGCGGGAGCGCTGGGACAGCTACCTCAAGCTCCAGCGGGAGCTCGCGCATCTCGAGCGCAAGCTCGACCCGCGGTTACGGTCGGAAGAGCGAAAGAGGTGGGCCGCCGTCTCGAAGTCGTATCGACAGCGAAGGAAGATC
>DASQWH010000176.1:0-4941 GCA_035640335.1 Gaiellaceae bacterium
AGCGCACGTCGGACAGGCCGACCTGCTCCCAGAGCCGCGCGAGGTCGCCGTCCCCGCACCAGCGCATGATCGCCGACTCGTCCGCGGCGGCTCCGCCTTCGGGATCGATCTCGCGCGCCGCGTCCCAGAAGGCGCGGAGGAGCGTCATCGCGCCGCCGTAGTCCCAGACCGCCGCGGCGACAACGCCGCCGGGACGCGTGACGCGCGCCATCTCCCCGACGCCGGCCTCCGCGTCCTCCATGAAGTTCACGACGAGCTGCGAGAGCGCGGCGTCGAACGTGTGGTCGCCGTACGGAAGCGCTTCCGCCGACGCGACCGCGACCTCGACGCCCGGGAACCGCTCGCGGCACGCTTCGGCGAACGGCTCGGACGGATCGGCCGCGTTCACGTTCTCGGCGCCGAGCCGCTCGACGAGGGCTCCCGTCAGCGCGCCGGGGCCGGAGCCGACGTCGAGGGCGCGCATGCCGGGCTCGACGCCCGCGAAGTCGATCAGCGCAGCCGAGAGCGACGACCCGTAGCGGCCGACGAAGCGGTCGTAGGCCTCGGCCGAGGCGCGGAACGTCTCGGAAGCCGGCACGCGTCGTGCCGCTCTCAGCCCTGCTCGCGCCTGCGACCGACGGCCAGCTCCTCGAGTGCGGACGGCTCGATCTGGTCGGCTGAAACGGCCACGACCTTGGAGGGCGTGACGGCGCGCAGCGTCGCCGTCCGTGTCCCGCCCTCGAGGATCGCCCGCTCGCCGAGAATCGCTCCGGGGCCCAGCTCGGCGACCGTCTCGCCGTCGACCTCGGCCGCGAGGACGCCGTCGAGGAGGAGGTAGAGCTCGTCGCCCTCGTCCCCTTGCTCCACGAGTGTGTCGTCGATGTCGAGGCGGCGTGGCTTCGACGCGGCGCCTTCGCGCATGATCGAGCGCGAGAGCTCCCGCTCGAGCTCGGTCTCGACCTGGGTGACGAACGCCTCGGAGTCCTCGTCGCCCCAGGGCGTGTTGCCGCCGAAGGCCCGGCGGTACCACTCCTTGAAGTCGATCAGGCCGGACTTCTCGACGAGCTTGCCGTCCTTGTCGTAGATCCAGTGGCGCGGGAACGGGCTGGCGCCGATCAGCTCGTGCTCGGAGGAGCCGTCGGCGTGGATCGTCAGGGCCAGGGTCGTCCACGCGAGCGCGGACGAGATCTGGAAGAACGGCTTGCCGTGCACGTGCCGGGGGGCGGGCATGCCGGTCCGGCCGCCGGCCGTCTGCGTGAACCGTGCCCAGCCGTCGCCGAGCTCGGGCTCGGACTGGAGGGTCGGCATCGCGACGGCGGCGACGCTCAGGTCCCGCGGGCCGACCTTCAGCCTCGTGACGCCGAGATGGCCCCGCCCCGCGTGGCCGGCGTCGACGATCTTGCCGTCGTCGACGTCGATGTACGCGCGGAGCTCGTTCGCCTCGCGGAAGAGGTCGGCCTCGCGCATCGCGTCGATGTCCTCGATCCGGTCGGGAGGCGGATCGTCGTAGTGGGCGACGCCCATCGAGAACGGGATCTTCGGCAGGCCCTCGACTGCCTCGGACGGAATCCACGAGATGGCGGTCACTGAAGACTCGATGCGCATGGTTGAACCTTCTCCTCTCCGCAGGGATCAGATGGCCCTAGGCTAAACGGTCGCCCGGCATCGGCAAAGGTGCCTTGGCCCACGGCTGGCAGACATGATCGAAAATGACTGCGTCTTCTGCGACCTGACCCAGTTCCGTGCGGCCGACGTGTTCTTCGAGAACGCCTACTGCGTGTACGCGTCGACGCGCGATCCACGCGACCCGCCGGACGTGCTTCCGGGCTGCGGTGTCATCATTCCGATCGCCCACCGCGCGTCGCCGTTCGACTTCACCGCGGAGGAGTGGGCCGCGACGCGTGACCTGCTCCTGAAGGCGAAGAATGCGTGGGACGAGCGCCTTGCTCCGGACGGGTACACGCTCGTCTGGAACTGCTTCCCGGGTCTGCACGCGCACCTGCACGTCATCCCGCGCTTCGACGACGAGCCGCTCGCCGACCGCGGTGGGCGCTCGGCGATCAAGGTGCCCGAGAACCGCCGGCCCGACCCGTGGCGACCCGGAAACGGACGCGCGCGGTCGTTCGGGCCGCCGGCGCCGGCGACGGGCGCCGCCTGAGCAGCGGCCGTCACCAGCGCTTCGGGTGCCGGCGCGCGCGTGCCCGGCGCCGTATCGCCTTCCCGGCTTCGGACCGCGCCCGCCGGTCCTGCTTCAGTTCGAGCGCACGGAGCTCGCGCTGCAGCTTCTGGTAGCTGCGGTAGCGATCAGGATCGAGCGAGCCGTCCGCGAGCGCGCGCTTGACGGCGCAGCCGGGCTCGCGCTGGTGGCTGCAGTCGCTGAAGCGACAATGCTCGAAGAGCGCTTCGACGTCGCCGAACGTCGTGCCGAGCCCTTCTTCGGCATCCCAGAGCTGGAGCTCCCGCATGCCCGGCGTGTCGAGCACGAGCCCACCACCCGGGAGCGCGACCAGCTCGCGCGTCGTCGTCGTGTGCCGCCCGCGCCCGTCACGCCGCAGGTCGCCGGTCGCGAGCGCCTCCTCGCCGAGCAGCTGGTTGACGAGCGTCGACTTGCCGACGCCCGAAGAGCCGAGCAGCGCAGCGGTGCGGTCGCCCTCGAGGTACGCGCGGAGCTTGTCGACCCCGGCCCCGGTCACGCAGCTGACCGCGTGCACGGGGACGCCGATCGCGACCAGCTCGACCTCGGCGACCGCCTGCTCGACGTCGTCGCGGAGGTCCGCCTTCGAGAGGACGACGACGGGATCGGCGCCGCTCTCCCACGCCGTCGCGAGGTAGCGCTCGAGCCGGCGCAGGTTGAGGTCCCGGTCGAGGCCGGTGACGACGAAGACCGTGTCGACGTTCGCGGCCAGCACCTGCTCGCGGACGACCTTGAACGGCTCCTTGCGCGAGAACGCCGTTCGCCGCGGCAGGACGGCGTGAATGGTCGCCCGGCCCCCCTCCGGGTAGGGGCGCAGCACGACCCAGTCGCCCGAGACCGGTACGGCGCCGCCGTTCTCGGCCTCGAGACGGAGCCGGCCGGAGAGCTCACCCGCGAGCTCGCCGGCTTCGGTCCAGACGAGGTAGGCGCCGCGGTGTTGGACCGCGACGCGTCCCGGAATCAAGCCGTCGCCGCCGTACGCGGCGAACGCGGCTTCGAAGTGGGCGCTCCAGCCGAGCGCCTCCAGCGTTGTTGCCAACAAGCGAGAACCTCCTCGGGCTCTGAAAAGGACGAGAACCGGGCCCGGCGCGGGCCGAGGAGGTTCCGGCAATCCGGTGCCAGACTTCAGTCTGGCTTCGGCGTGCGTTTCCCTAGCTCGGTGCGCGCCGTGCTGCGGAAAGGGCAATCTCAGTCATGTCCTCCTCCTTTCGGCGACGGCGCGAACCGTCACACCGTAGCTGCTTGCGCCGGCGTGAGCAACCGCCGCCAGGGGAAGATCGCAAGGGTGCCCGACGACGAGAGCAAAGAGGAGCGTCTCGACCGCGAGCTGATCGAGCTCCTCAACGAGCTGCGCGTGGCGCTCCCGGGCGTCCAGGTGCTGTTCGCGTTTCTCCTCGGCGTGCCGTTCACGCAGCGCTTCGATGCCGCCACCGACCTCCAGAAGGACGCGTACTTCTTCACCTTCCTGTGCGCGGCGGCGGCCACGGCGCTCCTGATCGCGCCCTCCGCCTATCACCGGCTTACCTGGCGTCAGCACGACAAGGAGCACCTGCTCAACGTGTCGAACCGGCTCGCGATCGCAGGCACGGTGTTGCTCGCGATCGCCATCGCCTCGACGGTGTTCGTCGTCACCGACCTCCTGTTCGACACGACGGCAGCCGGCATCATCGCCGGCCTCACTGCAGGCTTCTACGCCTGGTTCTGGTACGGGCTGCCGCTCTTGCGGCGCGCGCGCAGCTGACTAGCTCTTCGTGCGCGCCGGCGTCTCCGGCGTGCTGAGGAGATTCTCGACGTCGCGGACGCCCTGCACGCTTCGCGTCTTCTCCTCGAGGTCGCGGATCAGCTCCGGCTTGTCGACCTCGCCACGCAGGACGACGACGCCGTTCTCCGCGTTGACGTTGATCTGGCCCTTCGGAACGTCTGCGTCACGGAAGATCTCGGTCTCGACCTTGCGGGCGAGCGTGACGTCGTCCGGCTGTGGCTTGGCCTCTTCCTTGCGATGCTTGACCTTCTGCGCGACGCCGTACGCCTCGGCGGAAGCGGCGCGCCCGAGGCGCTCGGCCTTGCGACCCCCCTGCCGGAAGTAAGCCGGAACGCGGTCGCGAGCGAGCGCACGGCGTCGACGGCCGTTGTCCCGGTCGAAGAAGTAAGCGGCGAGGGCCCCGATGGCCCCGTAGAAAAGTGCGCGTAGCATCTGTCTCCCTCGTGCTCGTAGGTGTCGGTCGGCGAAGGGCCTACCCTAACGAGCCAGCCCCAAACGACCCCTCGCGCTCCTCTCGGCATCTCGCTCCGCGGCCAAAGGTGTGCCCCAACCATCCGAGTGAGCAGGATGGCGGCATTCAAGAGACCGAGCTTTTAGTCGGCGAAAGTGCGCAGCACTTTCGCCGAGTCCCCGCCCCGTGGGCGGGGACCTTCTAGTCGCCCCAGTCGAAGTCGCGCGAGCGGCCCCAGAGGCTCTCTTCGCCGGGGCTCGGCTCGTACTCGGCGGCGAGGTTGACGGGCTCGGGCGGGAGCGACTCCTCGCCGTCCATCGTCTCCTCGATTCGCGCCTGCTCCTCGGTCTTGAAGAGCGGATGGTTGTCGAACGGATCGTCTGACTTGTAGCGCTTGATGGGCAGATCGCCCTCGAGCTCGGCGTTACGGCGCTTCAGCTCGAGGTGATCCTGAATGACGTCTGCGAACAGCGACGGCGTCTCTAGGGGCATTGAACCTTCCTCGTCGTTTGGGGTCGTAGGACGGGTCGGCGGCGGATTGTAACCGGCTCCCGC
>DASQWH010000177.1:0-7995 GCA_035640335.1 Gaiellaceae bacterium
AGCAGCTGGAGCGGTGCATGGAGGCGGGCGACGCCGAGTTCGGCGTGCTCTGCGCCGACCATCACCCGGGCTACTCGCAGCCGATCGGCGGCGGCATCGCCTACGAGGGCTACGTCTCGCCGTCGGGCGTCGGCTACGACATCGGCTGCGGCAACAAGGCCGCGCGGACCGACCTGACGCGGGCCGACCTCGACGCACAGGGCGGCGTCGACGCGGTCATGCGCGAGATCACGCGGCGGATCTCGTTCGGCATGGGCGTGCCCGCACAGGAGCGGGCCGACCACCCGGTGCTGGACAAGATCCGGAAGGCCGACTTCGAGCCGCAGCGGAAGCTGAGCCAGCTGGCCGAGTCGCAGCTCGGCACGGTTGGCTCGGGCAACCACTACGTCAACCTGATGGAGGACGAGGAGGGCCGCATCTGGGTCGGCGTTCACTTCGGCTCGCGCGGCTTCGGCCACAAGACGGCGTCGGGCTTCCTCGCGCTCGCGCAGGGCCTGCCGTTCGGCGGCCGGGCGAGCGAGGGCGAGATGGACTCGCCGCCGGTCCTGTTCGAGGTCGGCTCGGAACTCGGTGAGTCGTACGTCGCAGCGATGCAGCTCGCCGGCGAGTACGCCTACGCGGGCCGTGACGTCGTGGTCGGCAAGGTGCTCGAGATCCTGGGCGCCGAGTCGACGCACGAAGTGCACAACCACCACAACTTCGCGTGGCGGGAGGCGCACTTCGGTCGCGACTACTGGGTGATCCGGAAGGGTTGCACTCCGGCCCGGCCGGGCCAGGAGGGCTTTGTCGGCGCCTCGATGGGCGACGAGTCGGTCATCCTCGAGGGCGTCGAGGGCGACGAGGCCGAGCAGTCGCTGTTCTCGACCGTGCACGGTGCGGGCCGCGTGATGAGCCGAACACAGGCCGCCGGCCGCGTCCGCAAGCGGAAGCGGTGGACGTGCACCGACCGTGACTGCGAGCGGACCTTCGAGCAGCCGGGCATCTGCCCGGACCATCCGAACGCGCGGATGAAGAAGGTCTGGGTCGAGGAGCAGATCAAGCCGGGCCTCGTCGACTGGCCGGCCGTGCAGGCCCGGCTTCGCGAGCAGGGCATCGTGCTCGTCGGCGGCGGCGCTGACGAGGCGCCGGAGGTGTACAAGCGCCTGCCGGACGTTCTCGCCGCGCACGCAGGGTCGGTGCGCGTGAAGCACCGGCTGCGGCCGCTCGGCGTCGCGATGGCCGGTCGCGACGTACACGACCCGTACAAGGATTAGGGCCCGCGAGAGCGGGCTCTAGTCGTTCCTAGACCTCGGCGTGGCGGTTCTCGAAGCAGTTGCGCGCCCAGCGCTCGGCCGACTCGACGAGGCGCCCCTGCAGCTCGAACAGCTCCTCCTCGCCCGAGGGAAGCCGATCGGCCGCAAGCTCGATGCGCACCTGGTGCACCTCGGCGGCGGAGTGCTCGCCGAACTCGTGCCGGTCCTCCGAGACGATCGAGACCTCCCCGACCTTGTCGCGGACGGCCTCGGCGAGCTCGTCGATCTCAGCCGGTGTCGCCTCTCGCCCTGCGAACACGCCGAAGTTCACGCGAATCTCGAGCCCTGGCGGTTCGAAAGTCCTCGTCGCGAAGGCGATCACCGGCTGCGTGGATGACCCCATTCGCGAGGAGTGCTTCCCAGGTTTTCCGAAACTAACCCTCGCTTGGCGTCCAGCGGAACGTCCGTAGCGCGAGGGCCGCGCCCGCGAGGCCCCAGGCGGCGACGACGGCGACGTCGGTGGGCCGCTCCCAGATCTCCTGACCATGCACCCCGACGGCGGCGATCAGTTCGATGAAGTACGTGAGCGGGAGAACGTCGGCGACGGCCTGGACGAAGCCGGGGAAGCTCGCCTTCGAGAAGAACGCGCCGGAGATGAAGAGCATCGGCAGGTAGATGGCGTTCAGAACGGCCGACGCGCCCTCCTCGCGCCGGATGAGGCCGGTCAGCCCGATGCCCATCCCGGCGAACGCAACTCCGCCGAGCGCCATGGCGGCGATGAACGACCCGAGACGCTCCGGCGCGCCCACGTCGTACGACAGCGCGGCGAGGACCCACAGCGTCACGCCTTCGAGCACGAACGCGAGCAGGAACGAGGCGAGCATCGCGAGCAGGAACGTGGGCGCAGGCAGCGGCGTCGACTGGACTCGCTTGAGCATTCCGCTCTCGCGCCGGATGACGAGCACGATCGCCAGACCGAAGAACGCGGTCGCGACGACGCCGTAGCCGAGCATCCCCGTGACGAGGTAGGTCGTGCCGGGGATACCGTCGATGTCCTCGTCGCCGTACGCGGACGCGAGCAGGAAGAACATGATCAGCGGGAGCAGGAACGTGAAGAACGCGAGCTCCTTGCTCCGCCAGTACAGGCGCACCTGCGCGCGCAGCTCGTGGAGGAAGAGCTTCACTCGGCGGCCTCCTCCGCGCCGGTGAGCGAGAGATAGACCTCCTCGAGGCTCGGCCGCCGCACCTCGAGCGCCTCGAGCTCGGCGCCGGCCGCGAGCGCCTCGGCGGTCAGCTCGTGCAGGACGCGCGTCGGCTCCTCCGTGCGCAGGACGACCTGCTCGCCGTTGCGGCGGAAGCGGATCTCGGTCGGCGGCAGCGCGCCGGTGAGCTCGCCGGGGTGGCCGAGCGCGGCGATCTCTCCGTGCGCGAGCACCGCGACGCGGTCGCAGAGCCGCTCGGCCTCCTCGAGGTAATGCGTGGTGAGCAGGATCGTCTTGCCGAGGGAGCGCAGCGAGCGAATCGTCTCCCATGCGCGCCGCCGGGCCTCGGGGTCGAAGCCCGTGGTCGGCTCGTCGAGGAAGAGCAGCTCGGGGTCGCCGACGAGCGCGATGCCGAGGTCCATGCGTCGCTTCTGGCCGCCGGAGAGCGTGCGGACGCGCGCGTCCCGCTTCTCGCCGAGCCCGATGAGCGTGACGACTTCGTCCACCGCCAGCGGCCGCTCGTAATAGCCGCGGAAGAGCTCGAGCAGCTCGCGGACGGTGAGGAGGTCGTACGTCGCGGAGGATTGCAGGACGACGCCGATCCGGCCGCGCCACGCGCGGCCCGCCTCGTTCGGGTCCTCGCCGAGGACGCTCACCGTCCCTGCGTCGCGCTCGCGGTAGCCCTCGAGGATCTCGACGGTGGTCGTCTTCCCGGCGCCGTTCGGGCCGAGGATGCCGAAGACCTCGCCGGCGCCGATCTCGAACGTGACCCCGCGAACTGCCTCAACCTGCCCGTAGGTCTTGCGCAACCCCTCGACGCTGACGGCACTGGACATATCTACCCGATATGATCTAACATCTCTGCCAGATATGTCAAGTCTCAGCCCAACCGCCCGCGTGATCCTCGGCATGTTGAAGCTCGGCGTCCGCACCGGCTACGACATCAAGAAGGCGATCGACACGTCGACCCGGTTCTTCTGGGGCGCGAGCTTCGGCCAGATCTACCCCGAGCTGCACCGGCTGCGGGACTCCGGGCTCGTGCGCGGCAAGGACGAACCGCGCGGGCGCGTCAAGCGGACCGAGTACGAGCTCACCGCGCAGGGCGAGCAGGCTCTGCGCGACTGGCTGACCGACACGGAGAGCTTCATCTTCGAGCTCCGCGATGAGGGGCTCCTGCGCCTCTTCTTCGGAGACGTCCTCACGCGGGACGAGGTGCTCGCCAACCTGCGGGCGCGCCGCGACTTCTTCGACTTCGTCCTCACGCACTTCCGCGAGATCGAAGTCGCCGCGCGCACCGGGTTCGCGGACGAGACGCAGTTGCATCCGCTGCTCGCGCTCCGCTACGGGATCGGGCTCATCGAGTGGTCGCGTGACTGGTACGCGGAAACGGAGCGGCGACTCGCAGCGGGCGAACCCTTAGATCGGCTCGGCTACGCGAATTCGCTCGACCGGTCAGTTCAGACGCATGCCGGGCAAAGCCCGTCATCCTGAAGGCGGCATCGCAAGCGACGCCTCAGTCGAGATCCACGACGGCGTGGCCACCGGCGGGGAAGCTCGGCTCGGGCCCGCCGGTTAGCTCGGCCGCGATCTGCGCGCAGTCCGGTGCGTGGCCGACGGCGACGACGTGCTCCCCGCGTCCGGATACCGCCGCGCGGAGGCCGGCCGCGTCCGCACCGGGCGCGAGCCGCTCGTCGGTCTCGGGGTTCGTGCCGAGCGCCATCGCGAGCTCGTCGCCGGTCTCGCGCGCGCGGAGCAGTGGGCTCGTCAGGATCGCGTCCGGCTTGACGCCTTCGTTGCGGAGCCGCTCGCCTAGGGTGCGCGCCTGCTGCTTGCCCTCGGGCGTCAGCCGGCGCAGCTCGTCGGGCTCACCCGGCTCGGCCTCGGCATGGCGGACGAGGTAGAGACGCATCGAACAGCCAGAATAGGGCATGGCCACTTTTCGGTACGTCGTCTGCGACGTCTTCACCGACCGTCCGCTCGAAGGGAACCAGCTCGCCGTCTTCACCGACGCGCGCCGGCTCGGCGAGGAGCTGCTGCAGCCGCTCGCTCGAGAGATCAACTACTCGGAGACGGTCTACGTGCTGCCGCCGGAGGACGGCGGGCACGCGCGAATGCGCATCTTCACGCCGACGAGCGAGCTGCCCTTCGCCGGGCACCCGACCCTCGGCACCGCCTTCGTGCTCGCGGCTCCCCTGCAACTCGACGAGATTCGCCTCGAGACCGGCGTCGGCATCGTCCCCGTGCGGCTGGAGCGTGACGGGTCGAAGATCGTGTTCGGGCGGATGGAGCAGCCGCTCCCGACCGTCGAGCCGTATGAGCACGAGGCCGACCTCCTCGCGGCGCTAGGTGTCGAGCGTTCGGAGCTCCCGATCGAGGTGTACGACAACGGGGCCCGACATGTCTACGTGACCTTCGGCTCCGACGACGAGGTCGCGGCGCTGCGACCGGACCTCGGCCGCCTGGCGGACCTGCCCGCCGTGCTCGGCGTCAACTGCATCGCCGGCTCGGGCACGCGCTGGAAGACGCGGATGTTCGCGCCGGGCGGGGGCGTCGCCGAGGACCCGGCGACCGGTTCGGCGGCGGGCCCGCTCGCCGTCCACGTCGCGCGCCACGGGCGAGTCGATTTCGGTCAAGAGATCGAGATCTCCCAGGGCGCCGAGATCGGACGGCCGTCGACGCTCTACGCACGTGCCGACGGCTCGGCCGATCAGCTCGAGCGCGTCGAGGTCGGCGGCTCAGCCGTCACGGTCGCGCACGGCGAGTTCAGACTCTGATCTCGACCGCGAGCCCGCGGCGCCGCTCGAGGCTGGCGGTGACGGCGGCGACGACGAACGCGGCCGCGAAGCTCGGCAGCGACGCGCCGATGCCGACGCCCGGCTGACGCGTGTCCTCGACGAGGTTCGCCCACCATTCGGGCCCGAGCGGCGGCTCGTGCAGCCAGTGGTAGAGCGCGAAGCCGACGAGCCAGGCGGCGATCAGGCCCGGGCGGAATGCCGTGCGGCCGAAGAAGTCCCGCCGGCCGTAGCGCATGCCCTGCACCACCCAGTCGGCGAGCAGCACGCCGAAGAGCGGCACGAACGCCGACCCGAGCAGGAGCAGGAACGACTCGTACGTGCGCAGCTCGATCGTCAGCGCCCCGATCGTCGCGGCGGCCGAGAAGAGCAGGATCAGCAGGCGCTGTGAGGCGCGCGGCACGAGGTTCTGCGTCGACACGGCCGCCGAGTACACGTTCGCGAACGCCTCGTCCGTCTCGTCGACGGTGACGGCGAGGAGCGCCAGCGCAGCTGCGAGCCCGCCGGCCGCGACCGCGGCGGGCACGCCGACAGGGTCGGAGACGTCGCGGCTCGCGATGAAGACGACGCCGATCGCGAGGATCCACGTGGCGCCGAGGAAGTAGCCGAGGCCGGAGCCGACGAGCGCGGCGCGGCGGTCGCGCGCGAAGCGCGTGTAGTCGGCGACGAGTGGAACCCACGAGACGGTGATCGCGATGACGAGGTCGATGCCGAGCCAGACGGACATCCCGCCCTTGCCCTTCGCGGCCCACAGCGCGCCGAGGTCGGCCTTCGTCAGCGTCCACCAGGTCAGGTAGGCGAGCGACGCGAGCACGGCCCACAGCGCGAAGCGGCGGAGGAAGCGGCGGACGACGCCGACCGGCCCCATCAGCGCGAGGGCGGCGGCTGCGCCGCCGAAAAAGATCGTCCACGCCCACGTGGCACGGAAGCCGAGCACCTCCTCGGAGAGGGCCGCAGCGGCCGCGGCGATGATGATCAGCTCAAACGTCGCCCAGCCCAGGCACTGCGCGATGTTCACCACGGTCGGCAAGAACGAGCCTCGCTGCCCGAGTGGCGCGCGCAAGAGCACCATCGACGGGACGCGGCCGTCGGCGCCGATCAGGCCGGCGACGCCGAGCATCGCGTTGCCGATCAGGCTCCCGACGACGACTGCGATGAGGGCGTCGCGCAGCGAGAGCGCCGGCACGAGCAGCGCTCCGACGACGAGCACGAGTAGCGAGACGCCGAGGTTGCCCCAGAGCATCGTCAGGTCGAGCACACCGAGAACGCGGAGCCGCTCCGGCACGGGCTCGATGCCCCAACTCGGAGTATCGGTCTGCAATCTGCCTCCCTTCGCCGGTACTAACCGGATCAGGTTCGACGGGTCTGATCTCAGCTCCGGCCCTTGCCGGAGCACCCCGGTTCCGTCACTCTAGCGTCCGGTGGACGACGAGCCGCGCAGGCCGCGGAAGCTGACGCCGATGAGCGGCGAGCTCCGCGCGGACGCCGGCTGGGTGCCTCCGGGCCCCGTCGAGCAGCGGTACAGGCCGCGGAAGGAGAAGGTGCTGCCGCGCACGACGCGGGAGGTCGTCCTTTACGGCTTGCGGCGGCTCGCGATCACTTTCGGGCTGCTCGCCGGCGCGACGGCGCTCGTCGCGTTCCTCGTCGTCGAGCTCGCGGGCACGTCGCCCGACCGGACGTTCGCGCTCGCGTACATCTTCGTCGGCGCCGGCCTCATGGCTCTCGCGTTCTTCCACCAGACCGGCGCCGAGAGCCACTGGTACCGGGACCGCGAAGAGCAGGAGGTCGCGTTCAACTGGTCGACGGTGTACCTGCTCTTCGGAGTGCTCCTGGCCGGCATCGGCGTCGTGCTCGACGTGTTGCTCTAGGCGGCTGGGCGCAGCCGCGGAAGGAGGCGGAGCGCCTCGGTCCCCCACCAGAGCGCGAGGCCGAGCCCGAGGCCGACCGTCAAATTGACCTCGTAGCCGACCACGCCGACGAGCAAGGCGAACGCCCAATCGCGAACGCCGCGGAGATCGCGCAGGAGCAGGATGTGCAGGACGCCCGCCGTCGCGAGCACGCCGGCGAGGATCGGGAGCGGAAACGCGGCGAGGAGCGAGGCAAGACCTGCGCCGATACCGACGGCGAGCGTGAGCAGCAGTCCGCCCATCGCGAGCGGGGCGCCAGCCGTGCGCGCGCCGAACGCGTAGTGCGCCGTCAGGCCGCCAGCGCCGTGGCAGACGGGCATCCCTGAGATCGTGCCGGCGAGCAGATTTGCCGAGCCGAACGAGGTCGCGAGCCGGCCGGGCCGGATCCGCGCAGCGCGCTCACCGAAGTAGACGCGGGCTGCGTCCGCCGTCGCAAGGCACGAGTTCGCAAACGAGAGCGGGACCTGCGGCACGACGAGGACGGTCAACGCAGTCCAGAACGTGGCGGCGTCGAGGCTCGGGAAAGCGAGTGCCGACGGGCCGAGCGCGGCCTCGTCTCCCGCGAGGACGACTGCGACGATCGCGCCGAAGCCGACCAGCGCGAGCGTGATCGGGTAGCGGCGCAACGCGAACGCGAGCACGAGCACCGTCATCGCGAGCGGGAGAGCCCAGGCGGCGTCGAGCGCATGCTCGCGGAAGCCCTTGGGCGGGTCGGTGACCAGGCCCCACGCGATCTTGAGGAAGAGCAGGCCGACGGTCAGCTGCACGCCGCGGATCAGCGCGCGCGGAAAGCCGCGGGCCGCGAGGTCGAGCAGCCCGAGGCGGCCGAGAGTGATGAAGATGACGCCCATGAGCAGGGCGC
>DASQWH010000178.1:0-15852 GCA_035640335.1 Gaiellaceae bacterium
GAGCGGCTTCGCGACCTTCCAGACCTCCTTCACGCCGAGTGCCCAGACCTGCGGGTACGCGCCCTCCAGCCCGAAGCGGTCGATCGCGACCCCGGTCAGGTGGCCCTGCGTTCCCTCGCCGAGCACGGTCACCCGGGCCGTCAGGTCGGAGCCCGGCTCGAAGTTCGGGAGCGGCTTTCCGTCGCGGCCGCGGCCCTTGTCGCCGGTGCGGACTCCGCGCACGCGGCCGTCTGCAACGAGCAGCTTCTCCGCCGCAGTCTCGGGCAGGATCGTTGCGCCGGTGGCCTCCGCCTGCTCGCCGAGCCAGCGCGCGAGCCGCGAGAGCGAGGCGACGTAGTTGCCGTCGTTCTTCATCGTCGGCGGCGTCGGGATGCGGATCGCCGCGCCGCGCCGCAACAGGTAGACGGACTCGTGGTCGACACGGCCGAGAAACGGCATGTCCTCGACGCGGAACCTGTCGCGGAAGAGCAGCCGGAGGGCGCGCGGGTTGACGACCGCGCCCGAGACCGAGTGCGAGCCCGGCTGCTTGCCCTTCTCGAGCACCGCGACCGGAACCTCACCGAGGCGCTCGGCAGTCTCCGGATCCTCCTCGAGCAGCTGGCCGAGCCGGATCGCGCAGGCGAGGCCCGCCGGGCCGGCGCCGACGATCAGCACGCCGACGTCGATCCGCTCCTCGCGCGGGTCGGACGGCTCGGCGACGAACTCCGCCGGGTTGTACGGCGGCGGGTAGTCCGACGGCCGAGTCACGCCGCCATCCTAGGGCCCATTTTCGGCACCGCTTGCGATGCCGACTTCAGAAAGCGCGGGCCGCGCCCGCGCTTTCGTCTGAAGGATCGGTCGACACGCTCGAGTTTCACGCAGCGGCTCGACGCTTCTCCACGAGCTCTGTCAGCTTGGGGACGATCTCGTGCAGGTCGCCGACGACGCCGAGGTCGCTGAACTCGAAGATCGGCGCGTTCGGGTCCTTGTTGATCGCGATCACGACGCCAGAGCCCTGCATGCCGACCTTGTGCTGGATCGCGCCCGAGATCCCGCACGCGATGTAGAGCTTCGGCGAGACGGTCTTGCCCGTCTGCCCGACCTGGGCGGCATACGGGTACCAGCCTGCGTCGACGACCGCGCGCGTGGCCGCCACCGCTCCCCCGAGCGCCTTGGCGAGGGTCTCGACGAGGGCGAAGTTGTCCGGGCCGCCGAGGCCGCGCCCGCCGGCGACGATCACGTCCGCGTCCTCGATCGACGGGCCCTCGGACTCCTCGTGTGCCTGCTCGAGCATCGTCGCGCGCAGCGAGAACACCTCGAACTCGGGCGAGAACTCCTCGACCTCGGCCTCTCCGCCCGACTCCACCGGGTCGAAGGTCCCTGGGCGGAACAGCGCGAGCCGCGGCTCCTTGCTCCACCCGACGTCGGCGTACACCGTGTCCTCGAGCGCGGGCCGCTTCCCGACGAGCTGCCCGTCGCGCTGCTCGAGGTCGACCAGGTCCCAGTTCAGCCCCGCGTCGAGCCGCGCCGCGAGGCCCGCGGCCACGTCCGAAGCCAGAACCGAGGCGGCGAAGAGCACCGTGTCGATGCCCTTCGCCGAGACCAGCTGCTGCAAGGCGTCGACACGCGGCTGTGGCAGCGGAGCGTCGAGCGCCTGGTCGTCGGCGACGAAGACCTTCGAGGCGCCATGCTTCCCGGCCTGCGCCGCCAGGTCCTTCACCCCGGAGCCGAGGATGACTCCGGCGACCTCGTCGCCTAGCGATGCTGCGTTGCCGAGGACGCCGAGCGATCCTTTCTGGAGCTGCCCTTCGTGGTGCTCCAGGAAGACGGCGATCAAACGAGCTTCCTCTCGACGAGGAACTCGACGATCTTCTCCGCGGCGCTGCCGTCGTCCTCGACCTTGACGGCGTCGCCGCGCGCGGGCGGATCTGCGAGCGCGAGGACAGTCGTGCCCGAGCCTGCCTCGCCCGCGCTGCCCGTGTCGACGCCGAGGTCGCCGAGCGAGACCGTCTCCTGCGGCTTGCTCTTCGCCCCCATGATCCCCTTCAACGACGGGTACCGAGGCTCGTTGATCGCGTCGGAGACCGCGACCACGGCGGGGAGCGGCGCCTCGATCACGTCGTAGCCGAACTCTGTCTGGCGCTTGGCCTTGATCTTGCCGTCGGCGACCTCGAGCTCGGCCGCCTGCGAGACGACCGGCTGCTGAAGACGATCGGCCACGGCTGCCCAGAGGACGGCGCCGTCGGAGTCGCTGCCCTGCTGGCCGAAGATGACGAGGTCGGGGCTCTCGCGCTGGAGCGCGGCCGCCAGCGCCCGCGACGTGGCGACGAGGTCGGACCCCGCGGCTGCCTCGTCGCTGACCAGCACGGCGCGATCGGCGCCCATCGCGAGCGCCTTCCGGAGCGAATCGAGCGCCTTCTCCGGACCGAGCGAGACGAGCACGACGTCGCTCCCCTCCTCGCGTTCTTTGATGCGCAGCGCCTCCTCGACGGCCTGGGTGTCGAAGTGGTTCAGCGCGCCCTCACCCGAGCGATCGAGCCGCTTCGTCTGAGGGTCGATGCGCTTCGTGACGGTCGCGTCTGGAACTTGCTTCACGCAGACGGCGATCTTCATTTTCTCGGTAAGGACTCTAACTTTGAGACAGAGCGACAGGTTTGAACGCTGTCAACGGCCGAACGGGCAGAGCCCGCCCGGCCTCCTTTGGCCGGCGCCGCAAGCGACGCCTCAGGCAGGGACTCTAACGACGGCTCCGAACGCGAGGCTTGACGCAAACCTCTGCTAGGCTCCCGCCCTTCGAGCGGTAGCCCGGCCCCCTATGGTGCTTTCCCGGACGACAGCCCGAGGGTTTCTCTGCGTTGTTCTTCTCGGCCTCCTCGCCGGGAGCGCGGTGGCGAAGCCCGACCCGCCGGCGCGGTACCGGCAGCTGAAGACGACCCAGCCCACCGGCAAGCAGATCGTCTATCCAGTGCTCGGCTTCTCGCAGCTGACCTATAGCTTCGGTGACCCGCGCGGCCAGGGCGCGCACCAGGGTGAGGACATCATGGCCGACCGCTGGACGCCGGTGCTCGCCGCCGAGGCCGGCCGCGTGACGATCCACACCACCTCCGGGAGGGCCGGCTGCATGCTCTACCTGTACGGGAAGAGCGGCACGAAGTACCTCTACATCCACCTGAACAACGACCTCACGCGCAGCAACGACAACCGCGGCCGCTGCGTGGCCGGAACGGCGTACTGGAAGGGGCTGCGCGACGGCATGCAGGTCCAGGCGGGACAGCCGGTCGGCTTCGTCGGCAACTCTGGCGACGCGGAAGGCGGGAGCCCGCACCTGCACTTCGAGGTGCATCCGGGCGGCGGAGCTGCGGTCGATCCGGTGCCGTACCTCCGGACGGGGAAGCGCCTGCTCTTCTACGCGCAGACCGGCACGATCGTCTCCCTCGTTGTGACCGGAAAGGTGCTCGCCGTGCGCGATGAGTCGCTTCGGGTCCGGGTCGGGATCCTGCGCGGGACGCCGATGGGCGTCACGCTTCGCCGGCTCGAGCGGCCCGTGACGCTGACGGTGCCGCTGACGGCAATCGTCGAGCGCGGCGGCAGGGCTGGAGGGCCCTCGTCGCCGGTGCAGCTGGCCAGCGCGAAGCCCGGGGAGACGGTGAACGTCTGGACACTGGCCGCGCCGGCGACCGCGGAAGTGATGGTCGGGAAGGCGGGCGCGATCGAGGCCGAGCGCGTGCTGCTCCCGCCGCCCGCCTAGCGCGCCGAGATTCGCTCGACGCCGAGCACGGTGTCGAGCCGGCGGTCGACGGAAGCTGCGTCGCGGCCGAAGCCGCCGAGGATGTAGTCGCGGGCACGGTCGCGCGCCCGGAAGCGGTCGTTGCCGGCCTCCCCCCAGAGTTGGTCTCGGCCCGGGCCGCCGACGAGCAGGTCGGCGCCGGCCCCGCCGACGACGAAGTCATTCCCACGCGCACCGTAGACGACGTCGTTCCCGGCCCCTGCGTCGACGAGGTCGTCCAGCGGCGTCCCGCGGATGACGTCTCTGCGCGCCGTGCCGCGCACGACGCACGGTTGCGCGCGACCGGCCGCACCGACGGTGCTGACGCGCCAGGCCGGAGCGCTCTCGCTCGTCCCCGTGGTGGCCGTCAGCCGAACCGGGTCGGCCCCCGTGAGCGAGCCGAGGTAGAGATCGCCAAAGCCCATGACGCGTACGTTCGTCCGTGCAGCGACCCACGTCAGTGCGCGCACGTAGGCAACGGACTCCCCCTCCGGCGACCAGGCCGGCAGGCGCAGCACGTAGTCGTTGCCGGGATCCGGCGCGTAGCGCCCGACCGTCGTGCCGTTACGGTCGACCACGAGCCCGTCGCCGACCGCGAGCCGCGTGCCGTCGGGCGACCAGCTGACGCCGTCGTCGAACGACGCCGAGTCGCCGACGCGGATCGTCCGCTCAACACCGCCGCTCGGGCGGAGCAGGTCGATGTCGGTGCGGAACTCGCCGCCGACGTCGGCCGCGATCAGGTCGGTGGTCGGGGACCAGTCGAGCGTCCCGCCGAAACGGCGCGAGATCTGGCGCTCTTCACCGGAGGCGAGCGTGGCGACCCAGACGCCGTGCCGGCCGTAGTCGGCCCCGCGCGCGAAGAAGACGTACCGGGAGAACGCGATCTTCATCCCGTCCGGCGACCAGGCCGCTGCCGAGTCGAGCTCGTTGGGCCTCGGCCGCGTCGCGCGGCGCCGGCCGCTTCCGTCGGCGGCGACGACGTGGATGCCCCCGTTCGGCGGATCGCCGTCGGCGACGGCGAGGAACCGGCCGTCATCCGACCAGGTACCCGTCGAGCCCTCGGCGAGGCCGGTCATCCGGCGTGCACGGCCGGGGTCGCCCGCCGGGCCAACACACACGGTGGCCAAGAGCACGGAGCCGCGGAGGCCGGCGGTGAACGAGAGCTCGGACGCGAACGGCTGCGTGCCCGCCTGGCTCGCCGTTGCGGCGGCGGCGACCAACGCAGCGAGGACGGCGATGCGGGCGGTCATCGCGGCGAGGGTAGCGCCGCGCTGTTCGCGTTCTGTTAGCGGCCCTTGAAGCTGGGCTCTCTCTTCTCGGCGAACGCGGTCATGCCCTCTCTCGCGTCGTCGCTCGAGAAGAGCTGACCGAAGTCGTCGGCCTCGCGCTCGAGGTTCTCGGCGTGGTCGCCCGCCAGCGCGCGGTTGAGCGCGGCCTTCGCCGCGGCCAGCGCCAGCGGGCCCTTTGCCGCGAGCGCGCGCGCGGTCTCCATCGTCTTCTCCCTCAGCTCCACCGGCTCGAAGACCGCGTTCACGAGCCCGATGCGGAGAGCTTCGTCTGCATCCACCATCCGCCCGGTCAGGATCAGCTCCTTCGCGAGCCCGATGCCGACTGCGCGCGACAGCCGTTGCGTTCCACCCCAGCCTGGGATGATCCCGAGGTTGACCTCGGGCTGGCCGAGCTTCGCGCCCGTCGAGGCGTAGCGGAAGTCGCAGGCGAGCGCGAGCTCGCACCCGCCGCCGAGGGCGAAGCCGTTGATGGCGGCGATCGTCGGCTTCGGCATCGTCTCGAGCAGCCGGCCCGCCTCCTGGCCGAGGCGCCCCCACTCTCGCGCCTCGTCGACGCCGAGGGCGCTCATGTACTTGATGTCCGCGCCCGCGACGAACGCGCGGTCGCCCGCGCCGGTCAGAACGACGACACGAACTTCCGGGTCGTCCGCAGTCTCGCGAAGCCGGTCGCGGAGCTCGGTCAGCGTCGGCGCGTCGAGCGCGTTCAGTGCGTCGGGGCGATTGACGGTGACGACGGCGACCGCGTCGTCGCGTGCGACCTCGATCACGAGGCGGCCGGCACCCGCTGCTGGAGGAATTCGACGATCTCGCCCGTAGGTGCCCCGGGCGTGAAGACCTCGGCAACACCCAGCCGCTTCAGCTCCTCGGAGTCCTCGGTCGGGATCGTCCCGCCGACGACGACGAGGACGTCCTCGGCGCCGTTCTCCTTCAGGCCGTCGAGGATGCGCGGCACGAGGGTCATGTGCGCGCCGGACAGAATCGAGATCCCGACGGCGTCGGCGTCCTCCTGGATCGCGGTCTCGACGATCTGCTCGGGCGTCTGGTGGAGGCCGGTGTAGATGACCTCCATGCCCGCGTCGCGGAGCGCCCTGGCGATGATCTTGGCGCCGCGATCGTGCCCGTCCAATCCAGGCTTGGCGATGACGACGCGTATCTTCCCGGCCACGTGCGGCAGTATAGGAAGGCCGAATCGGGGAAGATTCGAATTGAAACCGCCGTCTAGTCTTCGAGGAACCGAGTGTCGATGAAGCTCACTGTCGTCGGGTGCTCCCCCGCTTGGCCCAACCCCGGCGGAGCGCAGTCCGGATATCTGCTCGAGGGCCCGCGGCGGCTCCTGCTCGACTGCGGGCCCGGAGTTCTCGCGCGACTGCGAAACGGCTTCAGCATGAACGGCTGGCCGAAGGTGGACGCGATCGCGATCACGCACTTCCACCTCGACCACTGGGGCGATCTCGTGCCATGGGTGTGGGGAACGATGTGGGGCCTCGGGCGCGAGTACAAGCGGCCGGAGCTCTGGCTTCCGCCCGGCGGGCGCGAGGAGCTCGCCGCCTTCGGGACGCGCTTCGGGACGCCGGACATGTTCAACCGCACCTTCGACCTGCGCGAGTACGTGGAAGGCGAGCCGTTCCAGGCGGGCGGCTTCGAGCTGACTGCGCTCCGGCTCCCGCACTACACGGTGCAGACGTTCGGCTTCCGCGTCACGAACAGCGAGCGCACGCTCGCCTACTCCGGCGACTCGGGCCCGAGCGACCGCCTCACCGAGCTCGCGGGGGACGTCGACCTCTTCCTCTGTGAGGCGACGCTCGAACGCGGGGAGCTCGACGGCGAGCCCCGCGGGCACTTGTCGGCCGAGGAGGCGATCGCCGCCTTCGAGGCTTCAGGGGCGAAGCGGCTCCTGCTCACGCACCGCCCGCAGGAGCTGCCGCTCGACGGCGGGCTCGAGCAGGCCCACGACGGCCTGCAGCTCGACGTCTAGTCGGTCTTAGGCCGAGCCCGTCTTTGCGAAGTTGCGCTCGGCGCGGCGGCCGCGGTAGACGTTCGCCACCGCGAAGCCGATCGGAAACAGCACGGCCATCCCGAGAATCCCGATCGGGACGGCGAGCCAGGCCCTGTTCAGCCGGCCCGAGGGCCCCGTGCGTCCTTGCGGGTTGAGATCCGGGAGGCCGCCCGTCCTCGGCGCCGCCCCTCCGCTCGGTACCGAGATGTTGTCCGTACCGACCGGGCCGAAGTAGTCGACCAGCCAGCGTCGGTGCGCTCCTTTGCCGAACGCACGAAGGTCGATCTTGAAGACCGTCGCCCGGTAGTCGCTGCCCTTCGGCGGGAAGAGCGCGACGAGGAGGCCGACCTCGTTCCGGAACGAGTGCTCCAGGTCCCACTTCGCCTTGCTGACCGGGAACGACTGAACCGGGATGTCTCCCTTCGCCCACGTCCGCTTCGTGTATTCACCCCTGCCTTCGAAGGTCGGCGAGAGGATGTTCCAGGACTCTGCGACGTTCCTGCGCGCGACGGCGGTGTCAATGAACTTCGCAGCGACGTTCAGCGGCGCCACGAGCTGCCGGTTGCTCATCCGCACGCTCTTCTCCGGCTGGGGAGGCACGTAGCCGCCTGTCGACTCCGTCGGGCCGGTCGCCGTCTGGCTGCGCCCGGGCATGAGCACGATCAGGATGCCGACGCACCCGGCGAGGGCGAGCCCGATCGACAGCCAGCCGAGGCGCCTCCGCATCCGAGGCGAGTCCAGTAGCGTCACCGGGGTGGCCCTACTTCGAAGGATCCGGGAGGACGCCCGCACGGTAGCGCGTCATCCAGTAGTCGACGAGCCAGCGAGTGCCGCGCTTGCGGAGCCCCAGCTCGAAAACCTGCGCCTTGCCCCTCTTGGGCACGAGAGCGACCTCGACCGTCAACTGAGTCCCGGAGCTGTACGTGACGTTGAACCGCGCATCAGACGAGGCCGCCGGGAACGGGATGACGGGAATGTCACCCTTCGCCCACGTCGCCTTCGTGTACCCCTCCTTGCCAGGGAACGTCGGGTCGAGGAGCTCCCACGACGCGCCCGTGTTGCGGCGGGACACGGCGGTCAGAAGGAACTTGCCGGCGACCTCGCGCGCCTGCTGGTCGAACGCCTTCGGGTTGACGACGTTCGCCGCCGGCGCGTTGGCAGGCTGCATCGCGGGCAGCGGCTTGTTGCTGCTGCTGCCGCTGGGCTCGCTGTAGTGGTCGACGATGAAGACGATGACGCCGATCGCGAGCACGATCGGGCCGATCGCCCAGATCAGAGTCCGCCACAGAGGCTTCTTCGGCATGCGGAGTTCGCCTTCCACCGCTCCCTAGAGTAGACGAGATTTTTCTCGGTTGGTTAGGCGCGGCCGGGGCGCTTCTTTAAGCGGCAACTAAGCCTAAAAAACCGGCGTTTCGCGCCACACGCCCCACACCTCGCGGAGCGCATCACACATCTCGCCCATCGTCACATACGCCTTCGAGGCCTCGATGATCGGCGGCATCAGGTTCTCGTCGCGGGCCGCGGCCTGCTTGAGGCGCACAAGCGCCGCCTCGGCCGCGGCCGAGTCGCGACGCGCCCGGACGGACTGCACACGGTCGATCTGCTTCCGCTCGAGGGAGGGGTCGACGCGCAGCAGCTCGATCGGAGGCTCCTCGGCCGTCTGGTAGCGGTTGACCCCGACGACGACGCGCTGCTTCGCCTCGACCTCGGACTGGTACCGGAACGAGGCCTCGGCGATCTCGCGCTGGAAGAAGCTCTCCTCGATCGCGGGGATGACGCCTCCGAGCTTCTCGATGCGGTCGAAGTAGTCGTACGCCTCGGCCTCGAGCCTGTTCGTGAGGTCCTCGAGGTACCAGGAACCGCCGAGCGGGTCGATCGTGTTGACGACGCCGGTCTCGTGCGCGATCACCTGCTGCGTCCGCAGAGCGATGCGAACCGCGTTTTCCGTCGGCAGCGCGAGCGCCTCGTCGAACGAGTTCGTATGCAGCGACTGCGTCCCGCCGAGCACCGCGGCCATCGCCTCGAGCGCCGTGCGGACGATGTTGACCTCGGGCTGCTGAGCCGTGAGTGAAACGCCCGCCGTCTGCGTGTGGAAGCGCATCAGCCACGAGCGCGGGTTCTGCGCGCCGTAGCGCTCCTTTAGCTCGCGCGCCCAGATCCGGCGCGCGGCCCGGTACTTCGCGATCTCCTCGAAGAAGTCGAGGTGCGCGTTGAAGAAGAACGAGAGCCGCGGCGCGAAGTCGTCGACGTCGAGCCCGCGCTCGATCGCGGCGTCGACGTAAGCGAAGCCGTTCGCGAGCGTGAAGGCGAGCTCCTGGATCGCGTTCGAGCCGGCCTCGCGGATGTGGTAGCCCGAGATCGAGACCGGGTGCCAGCGCGGCATCTCGCGCGCGCAAAACTCGATCATGTCGACGACGAGCCGCATCGACGGCTCGGGCGGGAAGATCCACTCCTTCTGGGCGATGTACTCCTTGAGGATGTCCGTCTGGACCGTCCCGCGGAGCTCCGGGCGCGGGACGCCCTGTTCCTCGGCGACGCAGATATAGAAGGCGAGCGCGATCGCAGCCGTCGAGTTGATCGTCATCGACGTCGAGACCTCGCCGAGCGGGATCCCGGCGAAGAGCGTCTCCATGTCGTCGAGCGAGTCGACCGCGACGCCCTCGCGCCCGACCTCGCCGAGCGAGCGCGCGTGGTCGGAGTCGTAGCCCATCAGCGAGGGCATGTCGAAGGCGGTCGAGAGGCCGGTCTGTCCGTGCTCGAGCAGGTAGCGGAAGCGCTCGTTCGTCTCCTCGGCGGTGCCGAAGCCGGCGAACTGCCGCATCGTCCAGAGCTTCCCGCGATACATCGACGGGTAGACGCCGCGCGTGAATGGGTAGACGCCCGGGTAGCCGAGGTCGGCGTCGTGGTCGATGTCGACGTTCTCGGGGCCGTAGAGCGGCTCGTTCGGGAGCCCGGAGATCGTCGAGGTCAGCTCGTCGGAGCGCTCAGGCGACGCCTCGTAGAGCTGCTGCCGCCACTCCTCGAGCCCGGAGAGCTTGCGGCCGTCCTCGGTCGTAGCCATGAGCGGATTGTACGTAGGAGAGCGCTGGCCTCTCGCTCCGCCCTAACCGTCGGGGGAACCTGCCGGTTCCCTCGAGCCCCCTCCACTGGTCCGTGCTGCTGCGGCAGCACGGACACGCGCTTTGCGCGGGTTACCTCAATCTGAGGCCCCCTTTTGCCGATGGAGACCACAGCCCGTGAGGAGAGGTCCTCGCGCGCGCGAGTACAGAGAAGCCATCGTGATGAGCAACCCCCCGAGACTGACGCTCCGCGTCGCCGGCTACACGGCCGTCGCGCTGCTCTTCGCCGCCGGCGCGATCCTCTGGTTCGTCCACCAGCGCGCGACGAGCCAGGCCGAAAGCGAGGCGGCGAACCGCGCGCAGTTCCTCGCCGACGTGCTGCTCCGAAACGAGCTGACGCAGGCGGACTTCGCGCGCCCTGTGACCGGGAAGCGCCGCGCAGAGCTCGACGGGCTGCTGCAGCGAACGGGCCAGTCGGAGGGGATCGTCCGCATCAACCTCTTCGCAGCGTCCGGCCTGATCACGTACTCGACCGTGCCGTCGCTGATCGGGAGCACGCCTTCCGACGAAAAGGCGACCGTCGCCAAGGCGGTGGGCGGAAACGGCGTGCGAGAGGTCGGGAGCCTTCGCGTCCGCGGGCGCGACGTGAAGGTGCTCGAGACGTACCTACCGGTCTACACCGGCCGCGGCAACGCCCCGCTCGGCGTCTTTGAGCTCTACCAGGACTACGAGAAGCGCATCGCCGCCGATGCGCGCAAGACGTTCTACCCCGTCGCCGGCTTCCTCTTCCTCGCCCTGATCGTCCTCTGCGCCGCGCTCGTCCCGATCCTGCGCCGCGTCACCGCGGCCGTCGAGGTCAGGAACCAGCAGCTCGTCGCCCAGGCCGGGCGCCTCGAGCAGTCACTGGCGCTCGCTCAGGAGGCGCAGGCGGAGGCCGAGCGCGCGCGCCGCACCCTCACCGAGCAGAACAAGCGCCTGCGCGAGCTCGACCGCCTCAAGGACGAGTTCCTCTCGCTCGTCTCGCACGAGCTGCGCACGCCCCTGACGTCGATCCGCGGTTACCTCGATCTCGTGCTCGACGAGGAGGCAGGCGAGCTCAACCCCGAGCAGCAGCGCTTCCTGCGGGCGGTCGAGCGCAACTCCGGCCGCTTGCTCCGACTCGTCGGCGACCTGCTCTTCGTCGCCCAGGCCGACGCGGGGCGGCTGACACTCGAGCGGGCGAAGGTCGACTTGTCGTCGGTCGCGGCCGACTGCGTCGAGGGCGCGAGGCCCGTAGCCGACCAGAAGGAGATCGAGCTGACGCTCGCGACGACTCCCGTGCCCGAGCTCGTCGGCGACCGCGGCCGGCTGACGCAGGTGCTCGACAACCTGATCTCGAACGCGCTCAAGTTCACCCCGGAGGGCGGGAGAGTCGAGGTGGGAACGGCAGCGACGGACGGCACGGTCGTACTCGAGGTCGCCGACTCGGGAATGGGCATTCCCGCAGTGGAGCAGCCGCGGCTCTTCGAGCGCTTCTTCCGCGCCGCGTCGGCGACGGAGCAGGCGATCCCGGGGACGGGCCTCGGGCTCGCGATCGTGAAGGCGATCGTCGAGGCGCACGGCGGCTCGATCACGCTCGAGAGCGCACCCGCCGTGGGCACGACGTTCCGGGTCGAGCTGCCGATCGCAGCGCTCGCGGAGAAGGACGACGAAGTGGAGGCGGCGGCGTGACCGAGCACGCCGCCGAGCGCCGCCCGCTCGTGCTCGTCGCCGACGACGACGAGGACATCCTCATGCTCGTCGCGTTCCGCCTCGAGCGCGCCGGCTACGACGTGATCACGGCGCGAAGCGGGGAGCAGGCGCTCAACCTGGCCCTCGCGAACACGCCCGACCTGGCCGTCCTCGACGTGATGATGCCCGGGCTCGACGGCTACGGCGTCACCCGCGAGCTGCGGCGTACGGACGCGACGAGCGAGGTGCCCGTCATCCTTCTCACCGCGCGCGCAGAGGAAGCGGACGTCGCGCGCGGGATGGCCGCCGGCGTCGACGACTACGTGAAGAAGCCCTTCGATGCGCGCGACCTTCGCGAGCGCGTGAAGCGCCTGCTGGACTTGCGCCCCGCCTCCTAGCCGAGGGGAGCGCTACGCTCGCGAGCGCAGGACCGTGGCCAAGATCCTCATCGTCGAAGACGACCAGGACACGAGGCAGCTCCTCAAGATCCGCCTCGAGTCGCAGGGCTACGAGACGGCATTCGCCGCCGACGCCTCGACGGCGATCGGTATCGCGCGCAAGGAGCAGCCCGACGTGATCCTGCTCGACATGGGCCTCCCCGGCGGCGACGGCGTCGTCGTCTGGAACGGCTGAAGACGTTCCCCGCGCTCGAGGGCATCCCGATCGTGGTCGTCAGCGCGCGCCAGGCCTCGGTGACGAAGCAGCGCGCCGTCGACGCGGGAGCGCAGGCGTACGTCGAGAAGCCGATCGACAACGAGGAGCTGCTCGGGGCGGTCCGCGCGGCGCTCGGCGAAGGCAACTAGCCCGCCCGCCGGTAGCGGTAGCCGAAGCCGCGAACGGTCTCGATGGGGCCGTCGTCGTCACCGCCGAGCTTGCGCCGGAGGTAGCCGACGTAGAGCTTCACCTGGTCGCGCGAGGCGTCGGAGCTGCCGCCCCACGCCAGCTCGAGCAGCTGGTCGTGGCTGAGCACCTGATTGGGGTGCCGCACGAACGCCGCGAGCAAGCTGTACTCGAGCGGCGTCAGCGCGACCTCCTCGCCACGGACGCTGACTGTGCGCTGCGCGAAGTCCACTGCGAGCAGGCCGTCGGCGTAGGACACCGGCGCCTCCTCGCGCGGGGCGGCGCGCCGTAGGAGCGCCTCGACGCGCGCGAGCAACTCGTCGCGCGCGAACGGTTTCGTCACGTAGTCGTCCGCGCCGGAGCGCAGGCCCCGGACGCGGTCGGCCTCCGCGTCCTTCGCCGTCACCATCAGCACCGGGACGTCGCTCAGCTCGCGAATCCGCTCGAGCGTCTCCCAACCGCTCAGCTCGGGCATCGCGACGTCGAGCAGGACGAGGTCCGGGCGGGCGGCGTGGAACGTCCGCAGCGCGGCGCGGCCGTTCGCCTCCTCGAGGACGTCGAACCCCGCCCGCTGGAGCAACTCGCGCAACAGCACGCGGATGTCCTCGTCGTCGTCGACGACGAGCACACGGCCCTTTTTCCCGGCGATGTCACCCATTCGGAGGCCCTCGAACGAGGGAATTCGGCGCCCTCATACGGATTTCATACCGAACGCCGCCCTCCTTCCTACCCCGCGGAGCGACAACGCGAGTGGCGAACGAGATGGCGAACGAAGCAGCACTGCGGCCCAAGGGGCGCCCGGCGCGAGTCGGGCGCTCCTCTTCCCTCCGAGCGTGGCCACCGATGCGGTGGGCGGTCGCGCTCGGGGTGCTCGTGCTCGCGTTCGCGCCCGCGCTACTCCTGATCCGTACCGGCGAGCACCCGTCGGCGCAGCGGCTCCTCGTTCCCGACCTCGGTGCGCTGCGGCCGGACGCGCCGCTCGTGCGCCGGCCGGCGAAGGGCGTGTCGGTGCACCTCGAGCAGAAGGGCTTCCGGGTGCGGGGCCGTGACGCAACCGTGTCGCTCTCAGGCATCGGCGCCGGCGGCGGTGAGTGGCGCCGGTACGAGGGCGGCGTCGCGCGCACGACGCCGTTCGGGCGCCAGACCGTCGTCGTCACGACGGAGAAGACGGAAGAGTTCCTGACGGTCGAGCGGAGCCAGGGCCCGAAGACGTGGCGCTGGCGGCTCGCGTCCGGCGGGCTCGTCCCCCGCGTGGGCGCGGACGGCGCCGTCGGCTTTTTCTCGGGCGGGCGGCTGCTCGGCATGCACGTCGAGCCCGCGGCCGTGCTCGACGACAACGGCAACGACTTGACACCGGACGGCCTGCGCTGGTCGCTCGGCCGCGACCGCGCCGGCTGGCTGCTGGAGCTGCGCCTCGACGACCGCGACCTGCCCCTCCCCTACGTCATCGACCCGGCTGTGACCCACCGCGCCTCCCAGGTCTCGAACAACGGCGCCGGCGGCGCCGCGAGCATCACCCTGGCGATGCCGGCGGGCGTGGCCGACCGCGACCTGCTGTTCATGCACATCTCCGCGCGCGGCGGCAGCAACATGACGATCACGACCCCCACGGGTTGGACGGCGCTGCGGTACGCGAACAACGGAACCGTCGTCCGGCTCGCGACGTACTACCGGCTCGCGAGCTCCGAGCCCGCCTCCTACAACGTCACGTTCGGCGGGGGAACGCCCACGCAGGAAGCCGTCGGCTCGATCACGGCCTACGCAGGCGTGAAGTTCTCGCTCGGGACCGCGGGCGTCCTCGACGTGAACGGGGCGACCGCGTCCGCCAACAACACGACGCCGACCGCGAACTCGATCACGACGCTGACGGCGAACGCGCTCGTCGTCGCGGCCTACTCACACGGGTCGGGCAACGGCGCGCAGGCCTCGCAGATATTCACCCAGGCGACGGGCATGACCGAGCGCTACGACGCGCAGTCGGCAAACGGGACGGCGGCCAACCGCTCGAGCCTCGCCGAGGACGACATGACCCAGGTCACGGCGGGCGTCACGGGCAACAAGGGCGTCACGGCAAGCGTCTCGGCGCGGTGGGTCGCGCACCTCGCTTCGTTCGACGTGGACAACGTCAACCCGACGGTGACCCAGAACGATCCGGGCGCGAACCTGCGTGGCACGGTGACGGTCGACGGCTCGGCGAGCGATGCCGACTCCTCGGTGACGAGCGTCCAGTTCCAGTACTCGCCGGCGGGGGCCGGGACGTGGACGAACATCGGCGCGGCGGACACGACCTCTCCGTACTCGGTTCCGTTCGACACGACGACGGTCGGCGACGGGCTCTACGACCTGCGTGCGGTGGCGACGGACATCGCGGGCAACGTCGCGTACTCGATTGCCGTCACGAACCGCCGCGTCGACAACACGAATCCGACTGGCTCCGTCGCCGCGCCGGCGGCGGGCGCGAGCGTGGGCGGCACGATCTCCGTTGACTCGGACTCGGCCGACGGCGGCTCCGGCGTCGCTTCTGCTCAGTTCCAGCGCTCCCCGGCCGGCGCGGGGACGTGGACGAACATCGGCGCCCCAGACACGAGCGCGCCGTACTCGGTCTCGTTCGACACGACCGGAGTGTCGGACGGGCTCTACGACTTCCGCGTAATCACGAGCGACAACGCGGGTAATTCGACGACCTCGGCCGTCGTCGCGAACGTGGGCGTCGACAACACCAATCCGAGCGGCTCGGTGACGGCGCCGAGCGCGGGCGCGGTGTTGCGCGGGACGATCTCCGTCGACTCGAACTCCGCCGACGGCGGCTCCGGGGTCGCGTCCGCCCAGTTCCAGCGGTCGCCGGCCGGCGCGGGCAGCTGGACGAACATCGGCGCCGCGGACACGAGCTCGCCGTACAGCGTGAGCTTCGACACGACGGGCGTCTCGGACGGCCTGTACGACCTCCGCGTCGTGACGACCGACAACGCGGGCAACTCGCTCGCGTCATCGGCAGTTGCGAACGTGCGCGTCGACAACACGAACCCGACCGGGTCGGTCACGGCACCGTCCGCCGGTGCGAACGTGCGCGGGACGATCTCGGTCGACGCGAACTCGGCCGACGGCGGCTCCGGCGTCGCTTCGGCGCAGTTCCAGCGCTCGCCCGCGGGCACGGGCAGCTGGACGAACATCGGCTCCGCCGACACGAGCGCGCCGTACTCGGTGTCGCTCGAC
>DASQWH010000179.1:0-3117 GCA_035640335.1 Gaiellaceae bacterium
CCCGTCGCAGGCACCGGACGGATCGGCCACCGCCGAGCTCGCGAAGCGTCAGGCAGACCGGCCCGCGGCGCGGTGCGCGAACCCACGCCGAGGCGACATACTGGGATCCCCGCGCCCCGGTCGGTGCACGGAGCGGTCGGCCGCGCAGGCCGAACGTTCGGGCTCCGCGCCTCGCCGTCACTCGGACCGCGCGGCCGGAGAGCCCGCGCTCGACGACGCGCAGCCGCGCCGCCCGGCCTCGCCAGCCGGCAAGCCCCCGCTCGAAGCCCTCCTGAACCCACTGCTCGGACGACGTCGTTCGCAGGGAAGCTCCGGAGTAGCCGACCGAGACGGACGCGAGCAGGATGAGGAGGGCGGCTGCCAGACTCAGGCGGCGCACTAGCATCCCCTTCGCGTCGGCGCCGTCTCGAGGCGGTCTGATCCCTCAGAGGTGGTGCCTCGAACGAGGGATCCGCGTGCCCGCACTAGCATGCGGGCGATGTGCCGTGAAGCCGCGCCGGTCGTCGTGGGCGTCGTGCCTGCGGCCGGCCGCGCCGAGCGGCTTCAGCCGCTACGTGGCTCGAAGGAGTTGCTCCCCGTTCGTGGACTCCCCGTGATCGACTACCTGCTGGCACGGCTGAGCATGGCGTCGCCGGACGCGATCCGCGTCGTCACGAGGCCGGAGAAGGTCGACGTGATCGATTACGCGCGAAGCCGTGGGCTGACGATCCTCCTCGCCGAGCCCCGCACCGTTGCCGAGTCGCTCGCGACCGCACTCGCCGGCCTGCCGAAGCGTGCGATCGTCCTCTTCGGCTTTCCCGACACGCTCTGGGAGCCGCAGGACGGCTTCGTCGCGCTTCGGGCCGTCGTCGAGGAGGGAAGCGAAGTGGCGCTCGGCGTCTTCAACGGACGCGAGCCCGAGCGCTCCGACGCTGTCGTACTCGACGAGGCCGGGACACGGGTGGCGAGCATCCACGTGAAGGAGCCGAACCCGCCCGGTCGGCTCGTCTGGGGCTGCCTCGCCGCGAGGGCCGGAGCACTCGACGGCGTCGCGGCGTTTGCAGAGCCAGGCCACTTCCTCGACGGCCTGGCGCGAGCAGGTCGCGTCGCCGCCGTCGACTTCGGCGCCGAGTTCTTCGACGTCGGAACGCCGGAAGCGCTGGCTGCGGCCGGAGAGAGCGGATGAAGGTTCTCGTCACCGGCCACCACGGCTACATCGGCTCGGTCGTCGTTCCGACGCTCGCCGCGGCGGGTCACGAGGTCGTCGGCCTCGACGCGTACCTTTACCGCGGCTGCGACCTCTTCCCGGGCCCGGAGCCGCGTGCTGAGTTCACCGTGGACGTGCGTGACGTCGAGCCGTCGCAGCTCGAGGACTTCGACGCGGTCGTGCACCTCGCGGCGCTGTCGAACGACCCTCTCGGCGCCCTCGATCGCGACCTGACCCTGGACGTCAATCTCCGCGGCACGGTCCGTCTCGCCCGTGCCGCGCGCGAGGCCGGCGTCCGCCGCTTCCTCTTCGCATCGTCCTGTGCGATGTACGGCGCGGCGGTCGACGAGCTCGTCGACGAGTCGGCGCCGTTGCGGCCGCTGACCGCGTACGCCGAGTCGAAAGTGCGCGCCGAGGAGGCGCTCGTCGACCTCGCCGACGACGACTTCGCGCCGGTCATCCTCCGGAACGCGACCGCGTACGGCATCTCTCCACGGCTCCGTCTCGACCTCGTCCTGAACAACCTCGTCGGCTGGGCCTCCGCGACGGGGCGCGTCCGCATCCTGAGCGACGGTACACCGTGGCGTCCGGTCGTCCACGTCGAGGACATCGCGCGGGCGCTCCTGCCGACGCTTTCGGCGCCGCCTGAGCTCGTCAGCGGCGAGGCGTTCAACGTCGGAGCCGACGACGAGAACTATCAAGTGCGCGATCTCGCCGAGATCGTCGCGGAGACAGTCCCCGGCTCGGTGATCGAGTACGCCGGCAGCGGCGATCCCGACCCGCGCAGCTACCGCGTGGACTTCCGAAAGCTGCGCCGCGCGTTCCCCGAGTTACGACCGGAGTGGACTGCTCGTGCCGGCGCAGCGGAGCTGCACGACGCGTACCGGGACGCCGGGCTCGGCGCGGATGCGTTCGACGGCGACCGGTACATCCGGCTCAAGCGGCTGCAGCTGCTCCTCGCTCGGGGCGAGCTGCGTCCTGATCTTCGCCGCGCGGCGTGAGGTTCGCCGAACTCGGGCTGCCGGGCGCCTACCTCGTCGAGCTCGAACGGCGCGAGGACGAGCGTGGGTGGTTCGCACGGCTCTGGGACCCCGATGAGCTCGGCGCCGAGGGCCTCGACCCGCGGATGGCTCAGATCAGCGTCGCCTGGAACGAGCGCCGCGGCACGCTGCGCGGCCTCCATTACCAGGCCGACCCGCACGGCGAGGCGAAGCTCGTCCGCTGCACCCGCGGTGCGATCTACGACGTGCTCGTCGACCTCCGGCCCGGCTCGCCCGCGTACACGCGCTGGGTGGCGATCGAGCTGAGGGACGACGACCCGCGGATGCTGTACGTGCCGATGGGCGTGGCGCATGGATACCAGACGCTCGCCGACGGCACGGAGACCCTGTATCTCATCTCGGAGTTCTACCGATCCGAGCTGCAGCGGGGTGTCCGCTGGGACGATCCGGCGTTCGCGATCAGCTGGCCGGACGCCGACCGGCGGGTCATCTCCGAGCGCGACGCCGCCTGGCCTGACTTCACCGGCTGATGCCGCGGACGCGCGGGACATGGAGCTCGTCGCCGGCGATCTCGTCAGCCCGGCGGACGAGCTCGTCGACGTCGTCGAGCACGTGCACGTACCGTCCGCTGAGCGAATCGCCCGCCCCGGACGCGAAGAAGACGACGAGGCGGGCGGCGCGTCCGGGGTCGACGACGCGGCCGGAGCCGAGCGTTCCGGCCCACGGCTCGCCCTCCGCCCGTTCGTGCATGCGCCGTGTCATGTCGGTGGCGACGTAGCCTGGCGAGATCGCAAACACTCGGATCCCGTGGGCTGCGCCGGCTGCCGCGAGCGCCTCCGTCAGGCTCAGTACTCCCGCCTTTCCGGCCGCGTACCCGGACTGATACGGCGACGGCCGGACGGCGACGTTGCTCGAGACGGTCACGATTCG
>DASQWH010000180.1:0-2815 GCA_035640335.1 Gaiellaceae bacterium
GTCTTCAGCTTGATCATGACGAGGTCGCCGTCGCGTGAGACGCAGACGAGCTTCGCCTTCTCGCCGAGGCGGAAGAACGACAGGTCGAGACCGGCCGGGATCGCGCAGCGGAGGGTCTCCTTCTCGCCGCGCACGCTGACCGACAGCGGTGACTTGCCGACGAGCACGCCCTCGGCGTGGAACTCGCCCTTGTCCTTGCCCTTGCCGTAGTCGCGCTCGTCGGGGCGGCCCTTCATGTACCTGAAGGAGCCGTCGGCCGCGACGCGCACGAGCACCTCGATCTGGTCGCCCGCCTTGAACGGCGGGACGAGCATCCCGTCCGGAACGACGACGTGGACGAGCCCGCGATGGACGACGGCGATGTCGAAGCCGTCCTCCGTCGTGCGCAGGAAGATGCCCTCGACCTCGAGCACGTCGGAGTGGCCGATCTCGTCGACGTCGCCCGCCTCGAGCTTGCCGTCGCCGACGTCGGCGTCGACCGCGACCTTGTCACCGGGCCTGAGGCCCGAGTCGGGGCTCGCCGAAGCGAGGGAGCGGGCAGTCATCCGCGCCGCGAAGACGCTCGAGCCCGCGGAGAGGATCAGGCGCCCAGCGCGCCGGTCGTGCCGGACGACGACACCCCGAAAGCGAACGCGGGTGACGCGGCCCTGTCCCCGTACGACCGCTGCGGCGAAAGTGCCGTCCGGCCGCGTGCGTGCGGTGACCGCGACGCGTTGGCCGACGCGCAGGCGCCTGAACTTGGACGGCGTGCGCACGGTCCGAACGACCCCACGCGACACCGTGACGACGGCCTTCCGCTTCGCATCCTTCGCGAGCACGACCCCTGTCCAGGTCGCGGCTCCGGCCGTCCCGCTGAACGCCGCGGCGAGGACCACTCCGGCGGCGAGCATCAAAACCTTTCTCATCTCTCTCCTTCCCAACAGCCCGGCTGCCGCACTGCACGAGCCGCTCCCCTGATCTCGAGTTCTCTATCGGCAGAAGGCCGGGCTCCTCCTTCCCTCGTTCTCGTCACTCGATTGGGTCGCGCTAGTCTTTCCGTGCCCGGTATCCGCTACGGAACTGGAGCCTGATTTGATCGAAAGCGTCCACGTCGCCGGCGCTGGCCGCGTCGGCTCGGCAATCGGCGCCCGCTTGCTCGAGCGGGGCGTTGCGCTGCGCGAGGAAGACGCCGAGCTCGTGCTCCTCTGCGTGCCGGACCGGGCGATCGCGGAGGTTGCGGCGAACGTGCCGCCCGGGCCGTGGGTCGCGCACGTGAGCGGCGGTACCCCGCTCTCGGCGCTCGATCCGCACGAGCGGCGCTTCGCGCTGCACCCGTTGCAGACCTTCACGCGCGCGCGCGGACCAGAACAGCTGGACGGGGCCTTCGCCGCCGTCACGGGTGAGACCGAGGAGGCGGTCGCAATCGGCTTCGAGCTCGCGGAGACACTCGGGCTGAGGCCGTTCGAGCTCGACGACTCGCGCCGTGCGGTCTATCACGCGGGCGCCGTGATGGCCTCGAACTACCTCGTCACGCTTCATCGAGCGGCCGCGGAGCTGGCCGCAGCGGCCGGCGCGCCGCCGGAAGCCCTGGTGCCGCTCATGCGCCGGACGATCGACAACGGCTTCGAGCTGACGGGGCCGATCGAGCGTGGCGACTGGGAGACGGTCGACGCGCACCTGAGCGCGCTTGCCGCCGAGCGGGCGGGGCTCCGTGAGCTCTACGAGGTGCTCGCCGAGGCGACGAAGGAGCTCGCGGCGCGGTGAAGACGGTGCGGGAGATCGCAGCCGTGCGCGACGCTCTCCGCGGCGCTTCGTCGGTCGGGCTCGTCCCGACGATGGGCGCCTTCCACGCCGGGCACCTCGCGTTGTTCGCGGCGGCACGCGCCGAGAACGACGTTGTCGTCGCGAGCCTGTTCGTCAACCCGGCGCAGTTCGGCCCCGGCGAGGATCTCGCCGGCTACCCGCGCGACGAGGAGCGCGACGCGCGCGTGGCGGAGCGGGCCGGCGTCGACGTCCTGTTCGTGCCCGAGGCCGACGAGCTCTACCCGGACGGGTACCAGACGTGGGTCGACGTCGAGGAGCTCTCGCGCCGCCTCGAGGGCGAGTTCCGGCCGGGACACTTCCGCGGCGTCGCGACCGTCTGCGTGAAGCTCTTCAACATCGTCAAGCCGCAGCGCGCCTACTTCGGCCAGAAGGACGCGCAGCAGGCCGCCGTGATCAAGCGTCTCGTCGCCGACCTGAACCTGAACGTCACGATCCGGGTCGTGCCCACGGTCCGGGACGAGGACGGTCTTGCCCTGTCCTCACGCAACGCGTACCTCTCGGCCGAGGAGCGCGAAAAAGCGCTTGCCTTGCCGCGAGCCCTTGACGCAGGGCTTAACGCCTTCTTTACGGGGTCTGACCCCGCGCAAGAAGCATCGCGGTTTCTCAACGGGCTCGACGTGGATTACGTCGACGTGGCCGACTTCGACGGGCAGCCCGTCCTCGCCGCCGCCGTTCGGGTCGGAGGCACGCGGTTAATAGACAACGTCGTCCTGGAAGGAGACAAGAAGTGAGCACACCGCCGGCAGGCAAACGCCCGCTTCCCGAGCTCGCCAAGATGAAGCGGCGGGGCGAGAAGATCGTGATGGTGACCGCGTACGACGCGCCCGGCGCGCGCTTCGCGGAGGACGCAGGCATCGACGTCATCCTCGTCGGCGACACGGCGGCGATGGTCGTGCTCGGCCACGAAGGGACGACTGTCCCGGTGACGATGGACGAGATGCTGTTCCTCACGCGGACGGTCGCGCGGGCGGCGCGCCGCCCGATCGTGATCGGCGACATGCCGTTCGGCTCG
>DASQWH010000181.1:0-19930 GCA_035640335.1 Gaiellaceae bacterium
GCGCTGATCCGCGCCGCGCTCAGCGAGTCGAACCATCCCGACCAGTGGCCTGCTGCCAAGCGCTTCGCGCCGGAGGTGCGTGCCCTTGCCGCCGCAGGACCCATGACGACGTCGCAAGTGCTCGAGCACCTCCAGCGCGAACACGGCCTGACCGGAATCGAGGCGCGGCGCGCCTGGCGCGCGGCCCGGATGCGCGCGCACGTGCTTCACGACCATGAGTCGGCGTTCTGGAACGCGCCGCCTCGGCACCGGTTCGTCGCGCTCGACGAGCCGGAGACGCACGACCCCGTCGAGGCCCGTTCGGAGATCCTCCGCCGCTACCTCGCGGCCTTCGGACCTGCGTCGCGCCAGGACATCGACGCCTGGAGCATGCTGCGCATGCCGCAGATCAAGCCCGCGCTGGAGCGGCTGGAGCCGCTGCGACGCTTCCGCGACGAGCACGGCCGCGAGCTACTGGACGTCCCGCGAGCAGCGCTGCCGGACGCCGCGACTCCCGCGCCTGTTCGCTTCCTGCCGAAGTGGGACAACGTCTTGCTCTCGTTCGCGGATCGCACGCGCGTGCTCCCGGAGGAGTACCGGAGGAAAGTCATCCGCATGAACGGCGACGTCGCGCAGACGTTCCTGGTCGACGGCTTCGTCGCCGGCACCTGGAGCGTCGAGGACGGTCGCGTCGTACTGGAACCATTCTCGCGGCTGTCGCGCGCGCTCCGTGGCGAGCTTGAAGACGAGGCCGCGCGGCTGCAAGCGTTCCTCAGCGAGTGACACAGCGGACGGTTTCGGGCATCGAGCGGAATACTCCGGCGCAAATGGAGCGCGAGCATGCTTCGCCGAGGTTGCGGCCGCAGACGGAGCGGGTTCTCGGAGGCTGCCCGGACCGCACGCCGTTTTGATCGCGGCGTGGGCGCTCGTGCCGTGGCTGAACGCCGCCGCGAACCTCATTCTGGACACCGGTGAACGGAGCGCGATCTGGGATCAGAGCGACGTCGTCGTCGCACTCAACTACGCCACGCGCGATCTGGACGTTCCTCTGGACGTATGCGTCATTGCAGCTCGGTCTCGACCGGCTCGGGCGAGCGCACCTTCGTCGCGACGCCGCGCTCGTCGACCCGGCGCTCGGCCTACAGCCGCTCGGCGCGGTCGCTTTCATGGGCCTCTGCCTGCTGCTTCGTCCCTGTCGTCGTGACGGGCGCACCGGATCTCGTCGGTCAGGACGGCGAGGTCGCCCTGGCCCGCGAGCTCTATGCCCAGGCATACCAGCCGGTTCGATCGGAAGCGACGCTGGACGCTCTCGAGCGCCAGCACTCGCTCCTCGGAGCCGCGGACGCGCTCGAGAAGCTCGGGCGATCCACGACTGGCCGGTCGCGGAAGGAACGTGGGCGTGGGTGATCGGGATCGCGACGAGCGTCGTCGCGATCGCCTGCGCCCGGCTGATCCTCCGACGATTCGGTTTTTGACGCGATAGGCGCAATAGGCATCACGCCTCCGGTCGCATTAGATTCCACGTCGACGGCGTTCGCGCTGAGCCGCGGCCGCGTTAACAGCGCGGCGCACCGAGGGTCCCCGCCGCACGGGCCCCCCGGCCGCTCTCGCACTCAGGCCGCCGCGCCCTCGTGCAAGTTCTTCGTCGCCGGCGCCTGAACGGGCGCCAGGCGGCGGATAGCGCGGCCGGGGTCCCGCGGACGCCCACTTTAGGGGCGCGCGCGTGTGGGTTCAGCGCGAAGTTCGTGAGGATTTGCTCGCGAAGTCGCGGTCGGCGACAGCCCCAGCCGATCAGGAACCAGCGGCGCGGGAGCCGCCGCTCGACGACGGCTCCCGGCCTACGCCCTGGTCAGACCGCCGCGGTCTCCTGCGTCATGTCCTTGCACACGCTCTGCACGGTCTTGAGCGCGGACTCTTCCTCGTCCAGATTCTCCTCGAGCAGCTTCTTGATCTCGTCCTCGCCGAGGGCGTCGGCGGTCGTGATCATGCCCTCGTACGCCGCGATCTCCAGGTGCTCCGTCTTCGCGGCCGCGCCCGCGTTGAAGATGTCCCGAACCTCGTCGCTCTCGATGTTCTTGACGACCTTGTCGTGCTGCGCGACGAGGCCGTCGATCGCGTGGCTCTTGTCGGGCTTCGGCTCTTCTCCAAGGAGCTCGAAGGCGCGTTCGAGGTTCTCGACGTGGCGGCGCGTCTCCTCGAGATGCTCCTCGACGCCGGCCTTGAACTCGCTGTTCGAGATCTGGCCGCTCAGCTCGGGCAGCACGTCCTCGGCCAGGCGCTGTTCGACGTAGAGCATCGCCTTCATGTCGTTGATGAGCAGCTCGCGTGGTTCCGTGATCGTCGCCATCGACGACCTCCTCTCATTGGTCGGTGGCGCAGTCCTTACCCGCGTGCGGATTCGAAAACCCCGTCTCGGCGCGCGCGATGCGGGCTCCGCCGGCTCGGCCCGCGACTCCCGGAAAAAGCGGCGAACCCGGAGCACGAGCGCAACTGCGACGACCGTGCTGACGGCGCCGGCCGCCACGAAGGAACCGCGCGGCCCGAGCAGCGTCCCCGCGGCGCCGCCGAGAGCCATCGCACCAAGGGTGCTCGCGCGCGCCATCGCGTTGACGGTCGCGAGTGCGCGCCCGCGAGCGGGCTCAGGTGTCCTGCTCAGGAGCAGGGTGGTCACGTCGACGTTGAGGAGGCCGTTCATGACGCCGAGGACGAGCCAGGCGACCGCAAACACGGACAGCGTCGGCGCGAGCCCGGCGGTGACGAGGGCGAGCGCGAGCCCGCCAGCAGCCAAGGCGGCGCGCATCGCGCGAGCGGGGTCGGACGCATTCCGCCCGGCGGCGACCGAGCCGACGACGAGGCCGGCAGCGAGCACTGCTCCGACCAGGCCGAACGTCGCCGAGCTCGCCCCGAGCGTGCCGCGCACCAGAAAGACCTCGACCACGTTCGTGACCTCACCGGCGAGCACGAACACACACAGCCCGACGATCAGCGGCCAGAGGAGTGCGTCCGCGCGCAGCGAGAACGGCGTCGCGGTTTCGGCCCCGTCCGCCGCGCCGGGCTCGACGCCGACTTTCCGCCGCGCATGCACCGCGAGGGCGGCCGCCCCGAGCGCGAGGAACGTCGCCCCGTCGATCAAAAGGGGTGCCGCGTAGCCGACCGCGGCGACGGTCAGCCCGGCCACGGCCGGTGCGGCCACCATGGCCACGGTGTTCATCGCCTGGGACGTGCTCACGACTCGTCCCACCTCGTCCCGGCCGGCGATGTTCGGGATCAAGGCCTGCCAGGTCGGTCCTGCAACCACATGGCCGGCCTGCAACAGGAGAACGAGCGCGAGCGTCGTCCAGAGCGGCCCGCCGAGTGAAAGGGCCACGCAGCACGAGGCTTGCCAGAGAGCAGTGATGAGTGCGAGCTTCCGGAACGGCACGGAGTCGACGAGCCGCCCCGCGACTCGGGCTAGCACGACGACCGGAAATGCCGCGCAGAAGAGCAGCGCCGTGATCGACCACGGCCCGACGCCGAGGTCGTAGACCCGCAAGATCAGCACGATCAGCGTCATGTCGTCGCCGAAGGAGCTGAGCGCTCGGGCCGGAAGCACGAGGCGGACATCGCGATGCCGCCAGATCGAGTTGGCGCAGAAACCGTGAAGCAGTTGCTTCATAACTGTAAAGTAACTGCTTCACATCTCTGGCGCAAGCCCGTACCATCAGGACATGCCGCGACAACGTTCGAAACGGCCTCGGAAGAGACAGCGCCTGTCGGGTGATGTCCGTCTACGCGATCCCGGCGCGCTGCGGGCCCTCGCTCATCCCGCGCGCCTCGTGATCGTCGACGAGCTGTACCAGGGCGCCGAGCGCACGGCCAGCGAGCTGGCGGCGATCGCGGACCTCAGCCCGAGCGCGATGAGCTACCACCTCCACGCGCTGGAGCGATGGGGCATCGTCACCCCTGGCGACGCGCGGCTGGACGGGCGTGAGCGGCCGTGGCGCGCGGCGGGAAGGTCACTCTCCTGGGCGGCCGACATGTCGGTGGCGGCAGCGGCGGCCCAGGACGTGATCGCTGGTGGTTACCTCGAGCAGCTCCGCGAGCTGTTTCGGCGCTGGTCGCTCGTGGAGGAGGGCGAGGCAGCGACGTGGCGTGAGATCGCGGGTCTCAGCCGCAGCTTCCTGTGGCTGACCGAGGAGGAGGCGCAAGCGTTCGCCGCGGAGCTGACGGAAACGATTCAGAAGCATGTCCGCGACCGCGACGTCGTCGAGCACCCCGAAGGCACGCGGCGCGTGCTCTGCATGGTCGGGCTCGTCCCGACGATCGAGGGTAGCGGCGCGGACGGTTGAGAGGCGGCGAGGGATGCACTTAACTGTCGTTCGATGCGGCGGGCCTCGGTCGTCTTCATCCTCCTCCTCAGCTTCCTCGCGCCGGCGGTCTCGCAGGCGGCGATCGGCAGCGGCCTCTACGGAGACGCAGGGCGGTTCGACCGCCTGACCGGCCAGCGGACGCAGTCCGGCCTCGCGTTCATCGGCTGGGACCAGGGGCGCAGCTACGGCAAGCCGTACAGCTACTTCCTCGACACGCTCGGCTCGCGGCCGCACATCGCGCTGCAGACCGACCGCGGCGGCGGGACGATCAGCCCGCGGAGCATCGCGCTCGGCCAGGGTGATGCACACCTGATCGGCCTCGCGCAGGCGATCTCCACGGCGGCGAAGCCGGTGCTCCTGCGGCCACTCGGGGAGATGAACAACTCGAAGAACCCGTATTGCTACGTAACGCCGTCCGGCGCGCGCAAAGGCGCCACGCATCTGCCGCGCTGGTACCGGAAGGCGTTCCAGCGCGTCTACATCGTCATGCACGGCGGGACGGCGGCGCAGCTGAGCGCGCGACTGGCGGCGCTGGGCATGCCCGGCGTCGCGCAGGACGTGCCGGTCAACCCGTATCCGCAGCTCACGATCGTCTGGAACCCGCTGGCCGTGGGCGAGCCCGACGTGGCCGGAAACCACTACCGCGACTACTTCCCGGGGCTCAGGTTCTTCGACGCGTACGGCAACAACTACTACCACTTCGGCACGTGGTCCTTCGTGCGGACGACCGGGCTCTACAAGGCCTTCCCGAGCAAGCCGTTCATGTTTCCCGAGTGGGGCCTGAAGCCGGACGACGCGAGCTACATCCGCGCGTTCGCAACCTTCGTGCGCACTCACCGGCGCGTCCGCTTCATCGGCTTCTACAACGGCCGCAACGGAGGCCCGCTCGACCTCGGCCACAAGCCGCGCGCGCTCGCCGCCTACAAACGCTTCGTCGTCCCGCTCACGCGCTAGATGGGCTTCCGCGTCGTCGTCATCTCGGCCGTGCTGCCGGTGGCCGAGCCGCTCATCGCCCACCTCGGCGAGGTCGGGCACGACCCCGTCGCCTGGCTCTTGCCGCGGCGGCGCGACGATCGCCCGCCGCCGCCTTGGGGCGAGGTGACAGACGCGGCGGCTCCGGATGGGGTCAGCGTGCTCTTCGCGCGCGACAAGGAGGCAGTCGCGCCGCTCCTCCGCGGCCTCGAGCCCGACGTCGTCCTCTGCTGGGGCTTCTCGTGGAAGCTGCCGCCGGAGGCGCTCGAGGTGCCGCGACTCGGAGCGGTCAACCATCATCCTGGCCTCCTGCCGAGGCACCGCGGGCCGATCCCGATGGCCTGGGCGATGCGCGACGGCGACGCGGAGTTCGGCCTCACCTGGCATCGCATGGACGCCGAGTACGACACCGGCCCGATCCTCGCGCAGGCGACGGTCCCCATCGAGGACGACGACTCGACGATCGAGGTCATCGGCCCGAAGCTGATCGAGGCTGCGCTGGCCCTGCTGCCGCGCGTGTTCGAGCGGCTCGAGGCCGGCGATCCCGGTGACCCTCAGCCGACGGACGGGGTGACCTGGGCGGGCCTGTTCGAGGAGGACTACGCCACCGTCGATTGGAACTGGCCCGCGCGGGCGATCCACAACCAGGTACGCGCGTGGCACCTCGCCTTCGGCCTGAGCCCGGTCGACGGGCCGATCGCCGAACTGGACGGCGAGCGCGTGAAGCTCCTCCGCACGAGCCTGACCGACCCCGGCGACGGCGCCCGCGCGGTCGCGTGCGGCGACGGGCAGATCTGGATCGTCGAGTCGGAGCCCGCGAGCTCTAACTACTAGCCGATCTGTCTTCCCCGCGGCCTGTCGCAGCCGATAGGAAGTCCTCCTCCCGCGTCTGGCCGGCAACGGCGCGACGTTCGTGCCGCCGACGACCGCGCTCTGCATGCTCGAAGCAGCGTGCTCGAGGGAGACTGGCACATGCCTTACGAATCTGTGAATTCGGGCCACTCGGGCGGGGGATGGCCCGGCGGCGCGGGCCGCCCTACGGTGAGTACAGGAGCAAGTTTCCGCCGTGCGGCCGGGCGGACCGAGCCCGATCCGCATGCCTCGCCCACGCCGCCTCCTCCGACTCGCTGTCCTGCCGGCCTTCGCCGGGATGCTCCTCGCGGCGGCGGTCGCGGGCTCGGCGAGCGGGAAGCCTGTCGACCCGTCCGGCCGTGCACCGATTCGTCCCTCGGTCCCGGGCGAGCTGCTCGTCGGCTTCGACCCGGGCGTGAGCGCCGCCGCGCAAGGCGGTCTGCTCGCCCAGGCGGGAGCGAGGCGCAAGCGGCGCTTCGAGCCTCTCCGCAGCGCGCTCGTCTCCGTCGACCCCCGCCGCGCATCGCAGGCGCTCCGCAGCCTGCGCCGCGACCCGCGCGTCGCGTATGCGGAGCCGAACTACGTCGTCTACGCCGACGACCACGGCACCTTCCCGAACGACCCTTCCATGCATCAGCTCTGGGGCCTCGACAACTTCGGCCAGACGATCAATGGCGTCGCCGGCACTCCGGACGCGGACGTCGACGCGGCAGAGGCGTGGGCCGTCTCGACCGGAAGCCCGGACGTCGTCGTCGCCGTCATCGACACCGGTGTCGACACCTCCCATCCCGACCTCGCCGCCAACGCGTGGGTCAATGCGGGCGAGGACTGCGCCGGCTGCCGGACGAACGGGCTCGACGACGACGGCAACGGTTACGTCGACGATTGGCGGGGCTGGGACTTCGTGAACGGCGACAACAACCCGGCCGACGACCAGGGGCACGGGACGCATGTCGCGGGGACGATCGCCGCCGCCGGCAACAACGGGCTCGGCGTTGCCGGAGTGACGTGGAGCACGCGGATCATGCCGCTCAAGTTCCTGTCCGCGTCCGGCACCGGGACGGTCGCCGATGCGATCAGCGCGATCCTCTACGCGAACGCGAAGGGCGTCCCGATCCTCAACAACTCGTGGGGCGGCGACGACTTCTCCCTTGCGCTGCTCGACGCGATCGAGGCGACGGACGCGCACGGCGGGCTCTTCGTCGCGGCTGCCGGAAACAGCTTCACGAACACCGACGTCTCGCCGAACTACCCGTCGGGCTACGACTCGGCGAGCGTCGTCTCGGTCGGCGCAACTGACGCGTTCGACCGGAAGGCGTGGTTCTCGAACTACGGCTCCGCGAGCGTCGACCTCGCCGCGCCGGGCACGAACATCCTCTCGACGTGGCCGGGAGGGACGTATCGCTTCCAGGACGGGACGTCGATGGCCGCGCCGCACGTCGCCGGCGCAGCCGCGCTCGTGAAGGCTGCGCATCCGAGAGCGACCGGCGCCGGCCTGAAGGCGCTGCTGCTGCGATCGGTCGATTCCGTCTCCGCGCTGGCCGGCACCAGCCGCACGGGCGGGCGGTTGAACGCGGATCGCGCCGCGCGCTGCTCGGGCGAGCCGAAAGCCTGGATCGACGCGCCGGCTCAGGGCTTCGAGGCCGACGCCGGGGAGTCGCTCGCGATCGCCGTGCTTGCGGCGAACTGCTCCGAGCCCGCCGGCGTCGCCGTCTCCGCCACCGTGAACGGCAGTCCGCTTGCGCTCGCGGCGCGCGGCGACGGGCTCTACACGGCCTCGCTCGTGCCCGCGACGGGCCCGATCACGATCGCCGTCACCGCCACGGCCAACGGGCTGAGCGAGACGCAAGTGGTGAGCGGCATGGCGATCCAGAACTACGCGCTCGCCGCCGGCGGCCCGCCGGTGACGATCACGACGACCTGGGCGGGCGAGAACGCGCGGCTGCACTTCGACGGCGCCGCCGGCCAGCGTGTCAGCCTCCGCTTGAGCGACGTCACGATCGGTACCTCCACGTGCTGCTCCGCGCGGGTCTCGATCACGAAGCCCGACGGGTCGAGCCTCGTGCCGCCGACCCCGGTCGGGAGGAACGGCGGCTTCGTCGACACGCGGACGCTGCCGGCAAGCGGCGCCTACACGATCCTCGTCGACCCGCAGGCGACGGACGTGGGCTCGATGACGTTGACGCTCTACGACGTGCCGCCCGACACGGTCGGCTCGATCGCCGCCGGCGGCCCGCCGGCCACGGCCGAGACCTCCGTCGCCGGGCAGAACGCGCTCGTTCGCTTCAACGGCGCCGCCGGCCAGCGCGTCAGCCTGCGCCTGAGCGACGTCACGATCGGCACGTCGACCTGCTGCTCGGCACGGGTCTCGATCACGAAGCCGGACGGCTCGGCCCTCGTCTTCGCGACGCCGGTGGGGACGAGCGGCGGCTTTCTCGACACGCGCTCACTGCCGGTTTCCGGGCTATACACGATCCTCGTCGACCCGCAGGGCGCGGACGTGGGCTCGATGACGCTGACCCTCTACGACGTGCCCCCGGACGTGTCGGCCTCGATCAGCCCCGGCGGCGCCCCGCTGACGGTGTCGATGGGGCCGGTGCCCGGGCAGAACGCGCTCGTTCGCTTCTCCGGAGTGGCGGGCCGGCGCGTGAGCCTCGCGATGACGAACGTGACCATCGGGACGTCGACGTGCTGCTCGGCCAGGGTCTCGATCGCGAAGCCGGACGGCTCGACGCTCGTCTTCGCGACGCCGGTCGGGACGACGGGCGGCTTCCTCGACACACGCTCGGTTCCCGTTTCGGGGCAGTACACGATCCTCGTCGACCCGCAAGGAACCGATCTCGGCTCGATGACCCTGACCCTCTACGACGTGCCGGCGGACGTCGACAGCTCGGTCGTGATCGGCGGCGCGCCGGTCAGCCTCACGCTCGCGCCGGTGCCCGGCCAGAACGCGACCGTGCGTTTCACCGGCGCCGCGGGCCAGCGGGTGACGCTGCGGCTGACGAACGTGACGATCGGGACGTCGACGTGCTGCGGAGCGCGCATCGCGCTCTCGAAGCCGGACGGCTCGAGTCTTGTCCCGCCGATGCTCGTCGGCACGAACGGCGGTGCGGTGACGGTGACCCTGCCCGTCGCCGGCTCCTACACGGCTGCCGTCGATCCGCAGGGCGCGAACACGGGCGGGGTCACGCTGACGCTCACGGCTGCGTGAGCGCGCGCGGACGAGACAGACCGGTCTCGTCGATGATCTAGACTGTCGCCCTCGTGCCCGGGCCTGAACCGAAGCAGCCGACGGCCGCCCGCGAGCGCATCGTTGACAGCGCCTACGAGCTCTTCTCGCGGCGCGGCATCCGTGCAGTCGGCATCGACGAGGTGATTGAGCGTGCCGCCGTCGCGAAGGCGACCCTCTACCGTCACTTCAAGTCGAAGGACGAGCTCGTCCTGGCCTTTCTGCAGCGGCGCGAGGACGTCTGGACGAAGGGCACGGTAGAGGCCGGCGCACGGGGGCGCGCATCGTCACCCGAGGAGCAGCTGCTCGCAATCTTCGACGTCTTCGACGACTGGTTCCGCGAGCCGAGCTTCGACGGCTGCTCGTTCATCAAGGTGCTGCTCGAGACCTCGGACACCGGCCATCCCGTCGGCCGCGCGAGCGTCACCCACCTCGCGAACATCCGCTCCATCCTGCGCTCCATGGCCGAAGAGGCTGGTCTCGAGGATCCGGACGGCTTCGCCCACAAGTGGCACATTCTCATGAAGGGCTCGATCGTCGCAGCCGGCGAGGGGGATCTCGAGGCAGCGCAGCGCGCGAAGTCGATCGGGCGGCTGCTGCTCGACGAGCACCGGCCGCCCGTCACCGCGGCGTAGGTTTCGCGCGACAGCCGGGTTGGACCGAACGACCCATTCGAGGGATTGCGCCTGCGCCCCTCAGATGCCATTAGTAAGTAACAGACGGTTCTAGCTTCAAAACGGTGTTCGTGTCCGCACTCGAAGCACTCGACAGCCGGAACGCCGCACCGACCACGTCCCCGGAGGCCGTACTCCAGGGGCTCTTCGAGCGGCATAGCGACCGCATTCTCGGGTTCTGCCTGCGCCGCCTCGGCTCGCGGCAAGAAGCGGAGGACGCTCATCAGAACACGTTCCTCCACGCGTTCCGCGCGTTGCAGCGAGGTGTGCGGCCGGTGTCGGAAACGGCCTGGCTGTTCAAGATCGCGGAGAACGCATGCCTCGCCGCCCACCGGACGAACGGGCGCAGGCGCAGACGCGAAGCGCACCACGATCCCGAGCTCCTCGGTGCGCTGCCGGCTGATGGCGACGGCCGAGAGACGGCGGCTGCGCTCCGTTCTGCGCTCGCGACGTTGCCCGCCAGCCAGCGGAACGCTTTGCTGCTGCGGGAGTGGCGCGGGCTTTCGTACCGCGAGATCGCCGCGGAGCTCGGGTTGACCGTCGCCGCCGTGGAGACGCTGATCTTCAGAGCGAGGCGGGGCGTCGCCCGGGCGCTCGAGCGCGACAGCGGCATCCGCGCGCGCCTCGGCGGTGTGCTCGACCTCGGTTCCGTGTTCGGCGCGCTGAAGGGCATGTTCAGCGGCGCGGCAGCGGTGAAGGTCGCCGCGGCGGCGACCGTCATCGCACTCGCGACGCTGCCCGCGGGGGACATGCCGGCCCCGAAGGTCGCGGCGGCGCCCGAGCCCGTTGCCGAAGCGGGGAAGCGCGCTTCAGTCGCAGACACGCAGACGGCCAACGCAGCAGGCGGGGACGTGCGCTCCGATCGGGCCGCTCGACCAGCGGCCGGCCCCTCGCCCGCCAAGGGCAAGCGATCTTGGCCGCGCAGTGACCGCGCGAGCGAGACCACGGGCGGACCCTCACCGGGCGCGCGCACCGACCCCCCGCAGTCGCCGGAGCATCCGGCGGAGGCGCCGCCGGCGAAGACGGAGGTCATCGTGGCGCCGCCGACGCTCCCGAAGGTCGACGTCCCGGGGACGCCGGAGCTTTCAGAGCCGCCGGAGCTCCCGCAGCTGCCGCAGGCTCCCCAAGTACCGCAGGTGCCCGAGGTGCCGCAGCTTCCTCAGCTCCCGCAGGCGCCCGACCTGCCGCTCGAAGCGCCGCCGATCCTCCCGTAGTCCCTCGAACGAGGGATTCCTCGGCCCCAGCCGCAAGTTTCAGTGCGCTGCAGCCTCTGAGTCGTCGAGACACACCGCCCAGCAGAGGAGTTCCCGATGCCGAACTCGATCGCGTGGATTGGACTTGGATTGCTCGCCTGGTCTCTCACGGCCGGGCTGATCTTCCTCGCCCTCACGAAGCTGGGTCGTGTGCGTGCAGAACCCGTCGGAGCCGGGAGGACCGCGGGTGAGCCCAGTGCAGACCCCCACACGAGTGGAGACGTGGCGGACGACGACGACGGCTACGACCGTCTTGCCGGCCGACCCCTCCACATCCTGGTCGTCGACGACGACCCAAATCTGCGCGCTCTCCTGCGAACGAGCTTCGAGGTCGCCGAGCTCAGGGTCGACGAGGCGGACAGCGCGAAGTCGGCGGCCCAGAAGATCGCCTCCCGGCATCCCGACGTCGTGGTGCTCGACGTCGCGATGCCGGGCGTCGACGGGATCACGTTCTGCCGCGGCCTGAAGGCGGACCCGATGACGAGACCGATCCCCGTCGTGCTCCTGACCGGCGACGCCGTCGCCGAGTCCGCGGCTCGTGCCGCCGGAGCCGACGCATTCCTGCGCAAGCCGTTCAGCCCGCTCGCCCTCCTGAACGTCGTCGAGCGGCTCGGTGCGGGGTCGGTGGCGAGCGAGAGCCCACCTCCAGCCCATGCGGCGGCGGACCGGCAGCTACTGCTCTACGCCCAGGACTTCCGGCGGCTGCTCGAGCTCGAGCGCGGTCAGCGTGTGCTCCTCCAGGACGCATACCGCGAGACCGTCGTCGCACTCGCGCGGGCGCTCGAATCGAAGGACGGCGGCACCGCCGACCACTCCGAGCGCGTTCGTCGCTACGCGACCGAGCTCGCGACGGCCGTCGATCCGGCCCTGCTGGAGGAGCCGAGCCTCGAGTTCGGCTTCATCCTCCACGACGTCGGCAAGATCGCGATACCCGACACGGTGCTGCGCAAGCCGAAGCCGCTGACGCCGGCCGAGCGCCGCCTGATCCAGACGCATCCGATCCTCGGCGAGCAGATGGTCGGCCAGGCGATGCTGCTGCGCGGTCACGGAGCCCGAGTCGTGCGCTCACACCACGAGCGCTGGGACGGCAGCGGGTATCCCGACAATCTGGCCGGCGAGCAGATCCCGCTCGGCGCGCGCATCTTCTCCGTCGCGGACGCCCTCGACGCGATCACGAGCGACCGCCCTTACCGGCCGGCGGCGAGCTGGGACGACGCGGTCGAGGAGATCGTCGAGCGGGCCGGCACGCAGTTCGACCCGGACGTCGTCGCAGCCTTCAAGGACCGCGAGGAAGTGCTGCGCCGCATCTACTACGAGTTCAACACCAACTGAGAGGGGGCGGCTCGCGATGCCCGAGACGCTGAAGAAACCCAGGTCATCCGAAGAGGCACGGCGCCCGCACCGCGCGGCTCAGCTGCGCTACGACGCTCAACTCGCCGACCGGTTCCGCGCGATCGACGCTTGCTGCCTGAGCCGGCGCATCCCTCGCGACAGCATCCGCGGCGAGACCGCCTAGCCGCTCCAGAGGCGAATCCCGTCCTCCTCGCGCTCGCGGGCTCCCCCGAGCTCGGTCAGTTCCTCGAGCGTCGCGGTAGCCTCGCCGCGGCGCCACCGCAGCACCGCGGCCAAGTCGGCGGCCGACACCTCGCCGGCGGTGCGCAGCGTCTGCGCGGCGAGTGCACGCCGCGCCTCGTCGGGCGCAGGCAAGCCTTTCAGCTCACCCCTCCAGCGGCGGGCGAAGAGGTCGTTCTTGATCGCGGGCCAGCCTGCGTCCTGCTGGACAACGCCCGCGTTCGTCAGCACGAGCGTCCGCTGCAGGCGCTTGATCGCGGCGTCGACCTTGCGCTTCTCGCCCGGGACGAGCCGGCGCACCTCGGGGCCGCTGCAGGGCCCGTTCTCGAGGATCGCCTCGGCGGTCTCGCGCTCGAGCGGGTCGAGCGCGAGGTCGCGGAAGTCGTCCGCGCGGCCCGGGCGGCCGGTGAGCGCGTAGAGAGGCGCCAGCATGCGCTTCGCGACGAGCGACGCGGCGTCGCGGCCGAGGTGCCGGCCCGAGCAGGCCAGCTTCTGCTCCGGCAGCTCGTCCTTCCACCGCCACAGCTTCGAGAACTCGGGCGAGAAGTCGACTGCCTTGCCGTGCTCGTCGCGGATCGCCCAGTCGGCGTCGGGCCCGCCGACGGCCTCCCAGAGCGACGGGAGGACGAGGTCGACGCTCGAGTAGACGACCGCGAGCCCGGCCTCGTCCACCCAGGCGGCGGCCGCCGCGAGCGACCGGACGCGGCGCGGCATCAACCGGCGCGCTCGTCGGCAGCCCAGGCGGCGACGTTTCGGCGCGAGCGCTCGATCAGCGTTTCGTGCTGGTCGGGCTCGAGCACCTCGTGCGTGATCGTCCGCACCGTCAGCTCGTCGAACTCGGAGCTGTCGATGTACTCGAGCGTCACGTCCCGCAGGTGCGGCAGCGCCTCGCCGCAGAACTCGCGGAACTCGTCGGCCTGGAAGTAGGAGTCGGCGAGCTCCCCGTACTGGGCCAGCTTCTCCGCGTACGACAGCTCGGGGTCGTCGCCGACCGCGAAGTAGTCGGCGGTCGACTGGTTGATGCGCATCGGCCTGCTCGTCACGGCGCAGAAGGCGCACCAGGCGACGAGCGCCTTGATCGCCCACGGGAAGTGGTAGTGGAGGCTGACGAGGGCGATGTCCGGCGACGCGTTCGCGTAGTCGATCGGACGTGCGGCATCGCCCTTGACGATCACCTCGCATGAGTTGAACTCCCAGCGGAAGAACGCGTTCACGAGCCGGCTGATCGTCTCGACCTCGCGGTGCAGCTCAGGCGGCAGGAACTCGTCCTCGAGCACGTAGCGGTAGTGGCCGTGCGCGTCCGGGTCGTACTTGGCGACGAGCGTCTGCGGGCCGATCGAGAGGCTCCGCGTGAAGACGTCGAAGTCCTCGATCGACGCCTGAACGTGCATCAGCCGCTCGCCCGAGTGCTCGTACGCGAAGCGCAGCTCGGCAGGGCTCGTGATGCGCGTGACGCCGATCCACATCCCGCCGTCGAACGGCTTCATGAACAGCGGGTAGCCGACCCGCTCGCCGATCTCGTCGAGGTCGAAGGCCGGGTTGTACCGCTCGGCCATCGGCACGTAGCGAGGGTTGTCGGGCGGAAGCCGGTGGGGGATCAGCCACGTGTCCGGCACCTTGAGCCCGAGCCGCATCATCGCGCAGTACGCCGCGTGTTTCTCCATCGCCTGGAACGTGAACGGGTTGTTCAGCAGGTAGACGTCGTCCATGAGCGCGATCTTCTTCAGCCACTCGCGCGGGAGGTCGTACCACCACGCGAGCCGGTCGATGACGAGCGAGAACCGCGGCTCGTAGCGCAGGTCGAAGGGCTCGTTCTGGATCCGCTCGGTCTCGAGCTCGTGCGTCTCCCCGCGCCAGCGCACGGGGCCGAGGCGGCGGACGATCGCCTCGAACGCGCTCGGCCAGTCCTCTTCGGTTGCGAGGAGGAGGCCGATGAGATGCCGCCGTGCCATCCTCGCGGGCGAGTCTACGACCCCGCCTCGAGCACCTGCTTCAGCGTCTTGAAGTAGCCGCGGAACTCGCGCTCGGCCATCGCCTTCACCATCCTGCGCGTCAGCCGCATGAACCCGGGCGGCTCGGCCGCGCCGTGGAAGACGAGCCGCGTCCCCGCGCCGGCGCTCTCGAAGGTGTGCGTCACCTCGAACGGGAGCGGCCCCGAGCGCGCGCGGAGCGAGAACCGGCGGTCCGGCTCGTACTCGGAGACCTCCAGCGTCGTCGACAGGTCGCGTCCGAGCAGGCGACGACGCTCGCGCACGATCGCGCCGACGCGCATCGGGCCGTCGACCGTCGCTTCGCGCACGCCGGACTGCCATTCGGGCAGGTTGGCCACGTCCGTCACGTACGCGAAGACCTCGTTCGGCGGCCGGCCGATCTCCTCGACGTGGTCGAACTCGATCACCGCCACCGGCGGCGCCACACGTAGGACAGGCCCGTCCCGAGCACCGTCAGCGTCGCGCCGAGGCCGCGCGGCCCGACGCTCGCTTTCGCGCCGCGCGGACCGACGCTGAGCCCGGCACCGCGCTTGCCCACGTTCAGCGTCACCCCTGGAAAGAGCTTCCTGCGCCGCTGGAACCGCCAGCCCACGGTGAAAGCGTGGCAACGGAAACCCGCTTGCGCAAGCGCCGCGAACCCCTCACCTGAGGGACGACAGGGTCTCCGGCGTCGATCACGCTCGGTGAGGATGGATGCGGCCCTCCACAATCGACGCCTGCTCGTGGCCTTGGCGTGGTCGACCTACGCGCCCGTGTTCGGCCTGTTCCTGCTCTTCGAGCGGCCGGGTCTCGGGATCGGGCACTTCTACTACGTCTCGATCGCGCTGCTCGCGCTCCTGAGCGGGCCGGCGCTCGGCGCGCTCGGCGGTCTAGCGGCCACGGCGTTCTACGTGGTCGGGATCCTCCTCAACCCGCACATCCCGCCGACCGACGTCCTCACGGTGAGCACGACGATTCGCGGCGTCACCTTCGTCAGCATGGGCATGCTCCTCGGCTTCGTCGCCAGGCGGAACCGTCGCCTCCTAGCGGAGCTGCGGATCCTCGCAGAGCGCGACTTCGTCACCGGCCTACCGAACACGCGCGCGTTCGAGCAAGCGATCGATCGGCGGCTCGCCGGTGAGCAGCCGTTCTCCCTGCTCCTCGGCGACATGGACTCGCTGAAGGAGATCAACGACGAGCTCGGGCACGCGGAGGGGAACGACGCGTTGCGGCGGCTCAGCGACCTCCTCGAGCGCTCGCTCAGCGCGCACGACGAGGTGGCGCGCGTGGGCGGCGACGAATTCGCGGTGATCAGCGTCGCGCCGACGGTCGAGGAGGCCGCGGCGCTCGCCGAGCGTCTCGAGACGGTTCTGGCCGCAGAGGGTTGCCGGATCACGTTCGGATGGGCGTCGTCGCCGCGTGACGGGACGAACGCTCTCTCGCTCTACCGCGCCGCCGACGAGCGGCTGTACGCGCGCAAGCTCCTGCGCGGGTACCCGCGCGGGAAGTTCGGCGTCGTCGGCGACGTCGGCACATCCGCGCCGCGGGTCGAGCGGCAGAGTCGCGCCGCCGCCTCTTGACACGACGGGCGGCGCGTGGGATAGACGAGTTGCTCACGTCCGACAAGGAGGTCACTCATGAGGCGGCTCGTCCTCGTCCCCCTCGCGCTCGTCGTGGTGTTCGCACTGGCGGCGCCCGCTCCCGCAGCGACGCCGACGGAGCGCAAGCTGCTCCGTGACGTCAAGGTCCTGAAAGCTCAGGTCAAGGCTCTCCAGGCACAGGTCAGGAGTGCGCGCAACCTCGCGCTCGGCGCGGTCGTCTACGCGGGCTGCTCGACCGCGGTCACGGTCGACGCCTTCCAGGGCACCTGGGCCGTGATCGACGACGTCTCGAACAAGACGACTCAGCCGAAGACGTGGTTCGGGCCTCAGCAGCCGGCCAACGACTTCCAGACGTGCCAGAGCTTCCAGGTCACGCGCACGCCGGGGCAGGTGCCGCCGAACGCAAACGTCTTCAACGCGCTGCTGGCGCTCTTCCGCTAGCGGGCTCGAGCAGGCCGAGCTCCTCGAGGAGGCAGAAGAAGACGCGCGCGTAGGGCGACTCCGCGGTTCGCGACCGCACGTCCTCCCAGTCGATCCGCTCGCGGAGCGACCGGGCGATCTCGAGCACGCTCTCGTAGTCGAGCTCGTGCTCGCCCAGCGCGAGCAGCTTCGTGACCATGACGTCCTCGAGCGCCATGACTTTCATCCGGACGGCCGCGACCTCCATCTCGTCCGCGCGCTCGAACCAGTCCTCGTCGACGTCACCGCCCTTCGGCGAGAAGATGACGTCGATCATCACGTCGCCGTCCCACGCCTTGTACAGCCACTGCTCCGGCGGCTTCTCCGTGCGGAAGCCCGCCTCCTCGAGCGCCTGGAGCGCGCGCTCGGCGTCTCCCGGCTTCACGAACAGGTCGAGGTCGTGCTCGGACTCGGGCCCGCCACGCGCCCAGGTCGCGAGACCGCCGCCGAGCACGAACGGCATGCCCGCCTCCTCCAGGATCGGCGTCGCTTTCTTCAGCACCTCGACCAGATCTTCGAATTTCGCCACGATCGGGAATGATTCTGCTCATGGCGGTCGCGAACGAAACCGTGCGCATCGCCGCGGCCGGGGACATCCACTGCAGCGAGGAGACGCGGGACCATCTCGCCGCTGCCTTCGAGCGGGTGCAGGACGAGGCGGACATCGTGCTCCTCGCGGGGGACCTGACCACGCACGGCGCGCCTGAGGAGGCGGCCGTGCTGGCCGAGATCACGCGCGGCCTCGAGGTGCCGATCTACGCGGTGCTCGGCAACCACGACTGGCACGTGAACCGGGCGCTCGAGGTGATCGCGGCGCTGACGGCGGGCGGGGTGACAGTGCTCGAGCGCAGCTCGGCGGTGTGCGAGGTGCGCGGGATGCGCGTCGGCATCGTCGGGACGAAGGGCTTCGTCGGCGGCTTTCCGGACTTCGAGCTGACGGACTTCGGCGAGCCGCTGTTACGGCAGATCTACGCGGAGACGACGCAAGAGGTGGAGGCGCTCGATCGCGGGCTCGGGGAGGTCGCGGCCTGCGACGGGCGGATCGTCTTGCTCCATTACTCGCCGACGACGACGACGCTCGCGGGCGAGCGCCAGACAATCTGGGCGTTCCTCGGCAGCGACCGGCTTGCGCGCCCGATCCTGGAGCACCGGCCGCACCTCGTCGTCCACGGCCATGGCCATGCGGGCACGTTCGAGGGATTCGTCGGGCCGGTGCCGGTCTTCAACGTCGCCGTGCCGCTCCTGGGCGGCCGCGACTTCTTCGTCTTCGAGCTCGACGCCGAGGGCGGGCTCGTTCGCGCGGAGGCCGAGCCGCCGGCCCGCGCGCCGCAGCGAGCCGAGACGTAGCTACCGGCTAGTTCCCGACGACTTGGACGATCCAGCGGCGCTCGCGCTCCCGGTCGAGCTCGAGGAAGAGCACGCGCTGCCAGGTGCCGAGACAGAGCTCGCCGTCGCGGATGGGGATCGCCTCGCCCGCGGAGCCGAGGAGCATCGACATGCAGTGCGCGTGGCCGTTCCCGCTCTGCATGTCCTCCTCGCAGACGTTCTCCGTGCGGCGGCCCCAGTCGTCGTGCGCGTAGTAGTCGTCGCTCGGCACGAGCCGGCGTAAGAGGCCCGCGAAGTCCTCGAGGAACCCGTCCTCGAACTCGTTGACGCGCACGCAGCAGGTCGTGTGCGGGGAGTAGACGCAGACGATTCCATCGCGGACGCCGCTCTCGCGCACCGCCTCGATGACATCATCGGTGATGTCCCGCACGGAGAGCCCCCCGGCCGTCCTCAGACGCCGCTCGTGCTGGAACACCTTCACCGCGCCGCATCCTAGCGGCGGCCGTTTCGCGTCGTAGGAGTACCGAGGGCCGCTGCGCGTCTCCCGCAACAAGGGCCTGTAGCAAGCGCGGCGAAGTCCGGCTCGGCTGCGCCGAGCGATGACGACTTCGCCGCGAATGTCCTTGCGCCCGGCCGCAGATTGGCCGGCCGCGGCGAAGCCCCGCGACCGGCGTCGGTAGTGCGCTACGCTCGAACCGCGGGCCCGTAGCTCAGCTGGTCAGAGCAGCCGACCAGCGCGGCGAAGTCCGGCTCGGCTGCGCCGAGCCATGACGACTTCGCCGCAAATGCCCGTGCGCCCGGCCGCAGATTGGCCGGCCGCGGCGAAGCCGCGACGGGCGTCGGTAGTGCGCTACGCTCGAACCGCGGGCCCGTAGCTCAGCTGGTCAGAGCAGCGGACTCATAATCCGTTGGTCCCTGGTTCGAATCCAGGCGGGCCCATTTCCGACGGCGTCGAAGGCGCCCTCGGAAATGTCCACGCCGCCGAAGGCGGCATGGACCATCGCCGTCCGAGCAGCGCCGATCTGCGCGAGGTGGTCGGCTGGGCCCGAACCTGGAACGGCTTCTGGCGCTATCGGTGCGCGGCGCGCATAATCAGACGTATCCCGGGCGGGGTCTGCGGCTTCATGGGGCCGGGGAGGCTTTGCCGCAGGAGCCGACCCGGCCCCACCTTTGTTTCGGAGGGTTTGGCGAAAATATGGACTGACCGCCAAACCCTCCTACTACTTCGGGCGCGCGCGCTTCCACGCGCGGCCGGCTGCGATTCGCGCGGGCGCGGTCGGATGGCCGTGGAGCGCCAGGTGGTACAGCCGCGGCGGGTCGAGGTCGGCGAGGTTCTCGCGCGCGAGCACGAGGTGCGTCGACTCGTACGCGTCTGCGTCGCCCGTCAGCTCCAGCGAGAAGCGGTCCGCGGTCCGCTCGAAGCGCCGTGAGAGCGTCGCGCCGAACGGCAGCGCCGCCAGATCGAGCAGCGTGAACAGGAAGATCGCGAACGGGACGACGCCCGGGTCGCCCGCGCGGGACACCTCGAGCGCGTCGCGCAGCCATGCCGCCTTCAGACCAGCCCAGAGCACGAGAACCGAGCCCGCGGCGCCGGCCATGCCGAGCACCGTCCCCCAAGCGACGTGCCGAAAGCGGCGGTGCCCGAGCTCGTGCGCGACGACGAGCTTCAGCTCCGCCTCGCCGCCTCGCTCGAG
>DASQWH010000182.1:0-27846 GCA_035640335.1 Gaiellaceae bacterium
CGGTCGACTACCCAACCGCCGATCGTTTGCGTCGAGAATCCCCAGCCCCGCTCGTGCCGGTAGCGATAGAGCCCGAGCGGCAGCCGCACAAGCGTGCCCGCGCCGACGACGAGCGCGGAGAGCAGCAGCACACCCAGCCACCACGGAACGCCGTCCACGAGCCCGCCGGCCTGGCCGAACGCCAGCGCGCCGGGCACCGCCATCCCAAGCGCCAACTCGGCCATGCGAACGGCATAGAGCGGCCGGTGATACCGCCGCGCACGCTCGATTTCCGCTTGCGTGAAGATCTCGTTAAGCAGGGCTGAGGCCCGAAGTGTCCCATCAAGTCACCCGCTCACGCGTCTAATCTTGGTGAATGGGCACCGGCAACCACGCCGAGCCTGGACTCCTTTCCGGCGCGGCGCAGACTGAGCTCGGCGACCAGTGGCGGCGGCTGATCCGCTCGGCCACATTCATCGCCGTCCTCACCAGCCCGGCGGCCTTCATCTGGTTCCACGAAGCGCAGGGATGGAGCGTCCCCTGGTCGATCGTCGGCGCCTTCCTCGTCGTCATCGCGTTCCGCGGCGCAGTCGACCTCATCGTCCGCCGGCTCATTCCGTGGCCGAGCCTCTACGCGGTCGAGGACAGCCAGCTCAAGGAGGAGGACGTCGTCAACCGCCGCCGGGTCTGGTTCTGGTGGTACTGGTTCCGCGTCCTCCGCTTCTTCGTCGTCGTCATCACGATCATCTGGCTCTTCCAGCTCGCGCGCGGCAAGGACGCCACGTGGTGGGGCACGGCGACGGCGATCCCGGGCGCTTTCGACGATCCGGCGATCTGGCAGAACCTCTTCATCCTGCCGCTCTTCTTCCTGATCAACTTCTTGATCCTCTTCGGGCCGCTGATGCTCGTCGGCGTCACGCAGATGCGCGGCTTCGAGCCCGGCGACGCCGACTGGGGCGTGCGCCTGGAGGACGTGCGCGGGCAGGACGAGGCCAAAGAGGAGGTCAACCGCGTCGTCACGCTCTGGCAGTCGGGCGAGGCGTTCGAGCGCGCGGGCGGGAAGCGCGAGCGCGGCCTGCTCTTCCTCGGGCCGCCCGGAACCGGCAAGACGATGCTCGCGAAGGCGATCGCCACCGGGTTCAACTCGCCGTTCATCTCGATGCCCGGCTCCGGCTTCCAGCAGACCTTCATGGGCATGGACGCCGTCGTCGTGCGCTGGCTCGCGTGGAAGGCCAAGCGGCTCGCCCGCAAGTGGGGCGGGCAGTGCATCGTCTTCATCGACGAGATCGACGCAGTCGGCTCGCGGCGCTCTTCGCTCGGAGGCGCGGGCGTCGGCGGCACGATGGGACCGCCGAGCTTCCAGGACATCTCGTTCCACGGACCGTGGGGCGCCCTCAACAGCAGCCAGGACATGATCCTCGAGACGCGCGCCTGGCGCGAGCGCGTCTTCGCCGAGCGCCAGCCCCCGAGCTCGCCGACCGGGCTCGCCCGCCTCGGCGCGATCGTCAACCAGGCCGTGCCCGGCATGTTTGGGGGCATGGGCCAGCTCGCGCTGAACCAGCTGCTCGTCGTCATGGACGGCATCGACAATCCGCCCTTCTTCCGGCGGCTGTACACGAACAAGATCAACACGTTCCTCGACGCGTGCTACGTGATCCCGCGCCGGCTCGGCCGCATGTCGTTCCGCATCCCGGCGCCGAAGCCGCGCAAGGACCAGATCTACTTCATCGGCGCGACGAACGTGCCGATCGATGTCCTCGACCCGGCCCTGACGCGCCCGGGGCGGATGGGCCGCCACGTCTGGCTGCGCACGCCGACGAAGACCGACCGCCTCGACATCTTCGATCTCTACATCAACAAGGTCGACCACGAGCCGGAGCTCGACACGCCGAAGAAGCGCGACGAGCTGGCGCGCATCACGGGCGGCTACTCGCCGGCGATGATCGAGCAGGTCTGCTCGATGGCGCTGACGACGGCCCACGCGAACGCGCGCGCCGTCTTCTCGTGGGAGGACATCGTCGAGGCGATGACGACGGTCGAGTCCGGGACGGCGATCAACATCGACTACGCGCCCGACGAGACGCGCGCGGTGGCGATCCACGAGGCCGGCCACGCCGCCGCGAGCCACGTCTACATGAAGGACGTCGAGTCGGCGCGCCTCTCGATCCGCATGCGTGGCCGGGCGCTCGGCCACCACCAGGCGTTCGAGAAGGAGGAGCGCTTCAGCAAGTGGCGCTCGGAGCAGATGGCGGCGCTCGTCTGGGGCCTCGGCGCGATGGCCGCCGAACGCGTCTTCTACGGCGAGAACTCGACCGGGGTCGGCGGCGACGTGCAGACCGTGACTGCCCTTGCGGCGTGGATGGTCGGCACCTCGGCCATGGGCCCGCAGCCGATCGAGCTGAACGGCTTCGGCGGCGATTCCAAGATGGAGGAGCGGATCCTGAAGCGCTTCGAGAAGATCGGCTTGCAGATCATGAACCGCACGGGCGGGGGCGGCGCACTGTCGCACGACCCGATCGCAAGCGTCCTCTCCGACCCGAACAAACGGGCGACCGCCGCGCAGATCCTCGGGCAGGCCTACGTGACGGCGTACAACCTGATCGTGCACAACCGCAAGGGCATCGAGTACATCGCCGACGAGGTCATGACCCGGCGTGAGATCTACGGGGACGAGCTGATCGAGCTCCTGAACGAGGCGAAGCTCGAGGCGCCGAAGATCGACCTGCTCGAGGAGGCATCGTGGCCGAAGCTGTGAACCCCGCCGAGGAGCGGCGCCAGCTCGAGCGCCCTGCGCCGGCGCCCGCACCGCGCGTGTCGCCGCACAACTCGCGCTTCATCGTCGCCTACCTGCTGATCATGGTCGTCTTTGCCGGCGTCGTCGCGGGCTTCGCGTACATGCTCGGGAGGTCGGACAACGAGAGCTGGTCATCGTTCAAGCCGAAGGGCGAGGGCCTGGCGCGGGCGACGGCGATCGCCAACTACGTAGCGCCCCGCTACCGGCACAACGGGACTCAGCTGGCGGCGGTGCAGGCGCAGCCGCCGAGGGCCGGGAACTCGGAGATCGCTGCGCTCGCGATCGCGCGCGATCCGTCGCAGGGCATCGGCGGGGGTTTCATCTCCGTCGAGCCGGCGGCGAACACGCTTCTCTACATCTTTTGCGGGCCGGCTCAGGACTGCTCGATCCCGGGCCAGCCGTCGGTGGAACGCGGCCGGCTCCTGCGCCGCCAGTCGCTCGAGCTCGCGCTGTACACCTTCAAGTACTTCGACAACGTCGATTCGGTCGTGACGCTGCTGCCGCCCTCGCGAAGTGGGGTCGTGCCGGCCGTCTGGCTGCGCAAGCGGGCCCTCTCGAACGAGCTCGACCACCCGCTCCGCGAGACCCTGCCCGGCCGGCCGCCGTTCACGGTCGACAACCTCGTCGACGGCCAGCGGGTCGAGCAGCTCACGGCCAGCCGCTTCTACCCCTCGTACTTCCAGCCGCTTCCGAACGGCCAGCTGATGCTCCGCCTCGGCGGCCCACCGCCGCAGCAGACGGAGCAAAGCGGTCAATCCGGGGGAAGCTAACTGCCGTTTCGGGGGATGGCAGGCGCGCCGCTCGAGCGCACGATTTCCATAGGCGTAATCAGCGGCAAGTAGAAAGGCGGCCCACAAATGACTGCGGAACTGCTCAAGCAGGCCTTCCGGGCGTTCGGCTCCGGTCTTCGCCGGCGCATGAACCCGTAGCAGGCTCCATCGACGAAAGGAGACGGCCCGTGACTGGTACACATCGTGCGTGCGCGGTCCCACGCTCGCTGTCCCCGTCGCGCTCCTGCTCGCGCTTGCGCTCGGGCTCGGCGGCGGCAACACGCAGGAGCGGGAGCAAGTGGCTCTGCTTGCCGTCGGCGACTTCGGCGTCGGCGGCCCTCGCCAGCGGTCGCTCGGCGAGGTAGTCCGCCGCTTCGAGGCGCGGAACCCCGCCGACGCGCTCGTCACGCTCGGCGACAACGACTACACGGCCAGCCCAGCGGCGTTCCGCGCCAACTGGGCTTCGTCGTTCGGATGGCTCCGAGCGGCCGGCGTATCCGTCTCCGGCTCGCTCGGGAATCACGACGTCGAGGTCGAGCGCGGCCGCTACCAATTCGCGGCGCTCGGGATGCCGGGGCCGTTCTACCACCGGCGGGTCGGTGACGTGGAGCTCTTCGTCCTCGACTCGAACGCGCCGGCGTGGCGCCAGACGAACTGGCTCGCGCGGGCGCTCGCGGCGTCGGACGCCCGGTGGAAGATCGCGGTTCTCCACCACCCGCCGTACACGTGCGGCCGGTACCGCTCGCATCCCGTCGTCGTTCGCCGCTGGGTGCCGTTGTTCGAGCGCTACGACGTCCGGCTCGTCCTCTCGGGGCACGACCACAATTACCAGCGTTTCGCGGCGCGCGGCGGGGTCACATACGTCGTGCACGGCGCCGGCAGCGGCTATTTCTACGGCCTGGCCGCGTCCTGCCCGCGCGGTTATCCGCGCCGCGTCCGCGCTCGCGGCGTTTGGGGCTTCTTGTACGTGGTCGCGCGTGGCGAGCGCATCGACGGCTTCGCCGTCGACATGCGGGGCCGCCGCTGGGACTCGTTCACGCTCCGCCAGTGAGCAGGCGGCGGAGACGTCCCGCGGTCCAGCCGCGGCGGTCGATGTAGGCGCGCAGCTCGCGGCCCGGGCACTCGGTCGCAACGAACGCTGAGTGGGGCCGGACGCGGACCGCCCGAGGGTACCGGCGCTGGTACTCGCGGATCAGCTCGCCGAGCGCCCGCCTCGCAGCACGCGTGACGTCGGCACGCCCCTCGGTGTCGTTGCCGAGGAAGCAGATCGCGAAGTAGCCGTCGTTCGCGGCGGTCGTGCCGTTCGCGGCGGTGCGGATGCCGAAGCCGCGGCCGACGAAGACGTAGCCGTGGAGGCAGACGAGCTGCGAGTACGCAATGTCCAGCCAGCCGTTCGATTCCATGTGGTAGCGCTGGATCGCGCGCACGCGCCCGGCGCAGCGAGCGTGATCGGCTTCCTCGTCCGCGTCCATTCCGGAGTAGTGGACGGCGACTCCGCGCGCGGCCTCGGGCAGGAGCGGGTCGCGTCCGCGTGGCGGGACGGCGCCCCACGCCTGCCGGCCGACGAGTTTCATGCGCGGCAGTATCCCGTGGCTAGAATCGCAGGGATGCTCGAGATCGGGACGATGCGCGTCAAGACCGGCCTCGCCGAGATGCTCAAGGGCGGGGTGATCATGGACGTGACCGACGCCGACCAGGCGCGGATCGCCGAGGACGCCGGCGCCGTGGCCGTGATGGCGCTCGAGCGCGTGCCGGCCGACATCAGGTCTGAGGGCGGCGTGGCTCGGATGGCGGATCCGGACAAGATCGGTGAGATCCAGGAGGCCGTCACGATCCCGGTCATGGCGAAGGCGCGCATCGGCCACTTCGTCGAGGCGCAGATCCTCGAGGCGCTTGAGATCGACTACATCGACGAGAGCGAGGTGCTGACGCCGGCCGACACGGCGCACCACATCGACAAGTGGAAGTTCACCGTCCCGTTCGTCTGCGGTTGCACGAACCTGGGCGAGGCGCTCCGCCGGATCGCCGAGGGCGCGGCGATGATCCGCACGAAGGGGGAGGCCGGCACGGGCGACATCGTCAATGCGGTCACGCACATGCGCGCGGTCTTCGGCGCGATCCGCAAGCTCGGGGCGATGGACGCCGACGAGCTCTCCTCCGAGGCGAAGGAGCTGCGCGCGCCCGTCGAGCTCGTCCGCTGGGTGGCCGAGAACGGGAAGCTGCCCGTGGTGACGTTCACCGCGGGGGGGATCGCGACTCCGGCGGACGCCGCGCTCTGCATGCAGCTCGGCGCCGACGGCGTCTTCGTGGGCTCGGGGATCTTCAAGTCGTCGAACCCGTCCGAGCGCGCGAAGGCGATCGTCGAGGCGACCACGCACTTCCGCGATGGCGAGGTGCTCGCGCGTGTGTCACGCGGCCTCGGCGACGCGATGAGCGGCCTCTCGGCAGCCGCCCTGGCGCCGGAAGAGCTGCTCGAGACGCGCGGCTGGTAAACGCCGTCCTGGAGCACTGTCACGCTCTTCCGCGTGACTGTGGCTCGCGTGCGGGCGCTTCTCCCCGCGACGGCCTTCCGCGTCGGTTGGAGCAGCAGCGCGTTCCTCTTCTACTTCGGAACGCTCGTCGTCGTGATCGCGCTCATCTTCCTGATCGAGGCGGGCAACGCGAAAGGCGACGACTTCGACCTCTTCGGCTGGACGACGCTCGCCTTCGCGGCCACCGCGGTCACCGCCGAGCTACTGCGCCGCGCGGGTCATGCCATCCTCGCGGGGCTCGCCGCGGTCGTCGGGCTGATCGTGTTCGGCATCTGGGTCGGCGCGTTCCTCGACTGGGTCGGCTGGCTGCCCGAAGAGCCCGAGGGATTGCTCGGCGGGTTCGACTGGAGCTTCCTCGCGATCGAGATCCTCGTGGTCGCCGCGGGCCTCTTCGCGCTCCGGATCTTTCGGTTCCCGCTGCTCGTTCTCGTGGTCGCCACATTGATCTGGTTCGCGGTCGCCGACAACCTCTCGGCGCTCTTCTCAGCCGGCGAGGACGGGCAGGCCGCGTTGTCTGCATTCGCCGGGCTGCTCCTTGTCGCCGCGGGCGTTTGGCTCGATCGCGCCGGCCGTTCCCCATACGGCTTCTGGCTGCACGTCGTGGGTGGGCTCGCTATCGGCGGCGGACTGGTCGAACTCCTCGACCACGGCAGCTGGCGTTGGATTCTGCTCGGACTCGTCGCGCTCGCCTTTATCGCGGCCGCCGACCTGCTGGCGCGTTCGAGCTACGCGGTCCTCGGCGGGATCGGGGTCCTGATCGTCGGAGGCCACTTCATCGAGAAATGGTGGTCGATCCCAGAGCCATTCCCGTACGTCTTCTTCCCGATCTACTTCTTCTACGGCGAGGAGGACGGCGGCGGAGGCCCGGAGTGGGAGGGGTTCCTCGCCTACATCGTGCTCGGCGTGTTCCTCGCAGCGCTCGGCTTGATGCTCGAGCGCGGGTTCCCGCGCCGGCGGGCCGCCATCTAGCTCTCCCTAAGATTCAGGGCATGAAGATCGGAGTTCTGGCCGTGCAGGGCAACTTCCGCGAGCATGCCGCGATGCTGCGGCAGCTCGGAGCCGACGTCGTCGAGGTGCGTAAGCCCGAGCAGCTCGCCGACGTCGACGGGCTGGTCATTCCTGGCGGTGAGTCGACGGCCATCGGCCGCCTCGTCCGCCTCTACGGGATCGAGGAGGCGCTCAGGCGCTTCGACCGGCCGGTCTTCGGTACGTGCGCCGGGATGATCCTGCTCGACCGCGAGCATCTCGGCCTCGTCGACGTCGACGTCCACCGCAACGCGTACGGCCGCCAGGTGGCGAGCTTCGAGGCCGACCTCGACCTCGTGCGCGGCGCTGCTCCCCTGCGCGGGGTTTTCATCCGCGCCCCGCGCGTCGAGGCGATCGGCCCGGACGTCGAGGTCCTCGCCGAGCTGGACGGAGCCCCGGTCCTGATCAGGCAGGGGCCGTACCTGCTCGCTACCTTCCATCCCGAGCTGACGGACGATTCGCGCGTCCACGAGCTCTTCCTCGAGTCGGTCAAGGAGGCGATGAGTGTCCGGGCATAGCAAGTGGTCGTCGATCAAGCACAAGAAGGGTGTGGCCGACGCGAGGCGCGGCAAGCTCTTCTCGAAGCTCTCGCGGGCGATCATCGTCGCCGCGCGCGAGGGTGGCGCCGACCCGGCGAGCAACCTCGCGTTGCAGAACGCGATCGAGAAGGCGCGCTCCTACTCGGTGCCGAAGGACAACATCGAGCGCGCGATCGCGCGCGGCTCGGGCGCCGACTCCGACGCCGAGGCCTTCGAAAACGTGACCTACGAGGGCTACGGTCCCGGTGGCGTCGCGATCCTCGTCGAGGCGCTGACGGACAACCGCAACCGCACGGCGGCGGACGTCCGGCACGTTTTCACGAAGAACGAGGGCAGCCTCGGCGGTGCCGGCGCGGTCGCGTGGCTCTTCGAGCGCCGGGGCGTCGTGCTCGTCGGCGCGGACGGTGTCGATGAGGACGAGCTCATGCTCGCGAGCGCGGACGGCGGGGCCGAAGACGTGTCGCTCGACGGCTCGACGTTCCAGGTCACTGCAGGGCCCGAGGATCTGAGCTCGGTGCGGCGGGCGATCGAGGACGCAGGTTTCACCGTCGATTCGGCCGAGCTGACGATGGTGCCGAAGACGACGATCGAGCTCGAGGACGAGGCTGTCGCAAAGAAGGTGCTCCGCATGATCGACGAGCTCGAGGAGTCGGACGACGTGCAGGAGGTCTACGCCAACTTCGATATCTCAGAGCGCGTCCTAGAGACCGCCGCCGGCTAGCCGGCGGCGGTGAGTCCGATCGTGTCGACCGGTCAGTTCAGACGGTGCGCGGGCAAGGCCCGCGCACCTGACGGCGTCACCGCAAGCGGTGCCTCGGCGCGTTCTGGAGGCCGTCGCTACCTAGCGCGCCGACCGGCGCGCAACGGCCGGCTCTGCGCCGTGAAGCCGGCCATGTTCACCGTCACGCGGTACAGGCCGGGCCGCCCCGGCTTGAAGGTGTAGAAGCCGGTCGTCCCCGTTCTGCTTCGCGCGATGCGTACCCAGCGGGCTCCAGCGGAGCGCTCGAGCGCGACCGGCGCGCCGAGGACCGCGTCGAGGAAGCGGTCGACGACCTTCCCGCGGATGCGGCGCCCGCGCTCGATCGGCTTCGCGGACACGATCTTCGGCGGCAAGTTGCCCTGCAGCCGCACCCCCGCCATGGCGAGCAGAGCTTGCCCGCGGTTCCACGTCGAGGCGCTGACGATGTCCCTGACGACGAACGAGTCCGTCGGCGGCTCGTTGAGCTCCATCCGCACGACCGCGTGCAGGTTCGTGTCGAGCGGGAACGCGAGCGACGCCTCGAAGCGCGCGTCCGGCTCACCGGGCGTCATCAGGTAGTAGTAGCCGAGGATCGTGCCGACGAGCCGGTTGCCGACAACGTGTGGGACCGAGAGCCCTCCGCGCTGGTCGCGGGAGGTCCAGCCACGGCGCAAGTTCGCAGCCGCGACCGCGTCCGCATCGCCCTGGCGCTCGTCGAAGGTGACCGTCCAGTCGAGACCGGAGATGCCGCTCGACGACCCATCGCGCGCGACGTAGGCGGGGCCTGCCCACGAGCCGTTGGTCGCGGTCGCGAAGCGCCGGTTGTAGTCGGCCGGCGATGCGAGCTCGACGACCAGGCCCGGCGGCAGACCGTGTGCCGCGCGGGCCTGATCGCCAATCCGGACGCGCTCGACGACCTGGGCGCCCGCCAGCTGCGCCGCGAGCAACACGGCGGCAGAGCAGGCGGGCAGCCCGAGAACAGCGCGACGCAGGCGCATCGCGTAGAGGCTAACTAAAGGCGCAGGCGGCGCAAGAACGCCCGCCGCCCGGCGCCGTCGGTGACGACGACCTGGACGACGTGGCGACCCTTCGCCCTTGCTGGGACACGCACGCGCTTGACGTTCGCGCCCGCTTTCAGGCTCGTAGTCGCGGCGACGACACGGCGCGCGCCGCGGAGGACGCGGACCTGCGCCTTGGCCGCCTTGTTCACGCGGAGGCGGACGACGACCGTGCGACCGACCTTCGCCACGCGGAGGCCGGCGACCTGGAGCTTCACGCTCGTCTTCGGCGCGGCGGTGACCGTGAAGGCGCCCTTCATGATCGGCGCGTGCGGGTCGCACACGAAGCGGTACGCGCCCTCCTTCAGCGTGACCGTCCACTTCGCGGTGCCGACGAACGCGATCGTGGTCGCCTTGGTCAGGCCCGGGCCGGTGAGGTGGAAGTTGTGGTCCTTCGACTGGTCGCGAACCTCGATCGTGTAGGGGTCCGGAGCGATGCGGTCGACCTTCGTCCCGTTCGCGCGCTCGAGGTCGATCGTGTAGTTGGCGCGAACGGTCGCGACGAGGACACCGGGCTGCGCGGGAGCGGGCGGCGGCGGAGGCGGTAGAGCCGGCGGCAGGGGCGGAGGTGCGCCTCCGACGCTGAAGGAGCCGCGCATGAGATCGTTGTGCGGGTCGCACACGAACGTGTAGACGCCTGCGGTCAGGGTCACCTTCCACGTGACGGTGCCCGTGCCGGCGACGCTCGTGCTCTGGTCGACGCCGGGGCCCGTGAGGTGGAAGTTGTGGAACGCGGTGTCGTCGGCGACCTGGATCGTGTAGGTGCCGGCCTGGAGCTGCGTGACGGGTGCGCCGTCCGGGTGGCGGAGCGCGATCGTGTAGTTGCCGCTCACCGAGCCGACGAGCGTTCCGCCGCCGCCGGGCGGCGGGGGCGGAGGAGGCGGTGGCGGAGGCGGAGGCGGCGGCGGTGGGGGTGGCGGTGGCGGCGGAGGCGCGCTCGTGACCGTGAACGCGCCGCGCATCCCGTCGGCGTGTGGGTCGCAGACGTAGCTGAACGAGCCCGGGCCGAACGTGACCGTCCAGCTCTCCTGGCCGACGCCTCCGACTGAAGTCGACCGGTCGACGCCGGGGCCGCTCAGGTGGAAGTTGTGCTGGCTCGCCTGGTCGTCGACTTGGATCGTGAAGGTGCCGACCTGGAGCTGGGTGACCGGGGTGCCGTCGGTGTGCTTGAGGTCGATCGTGTAGTTGGCGCGAACGGTCGCGTTGAGCGTCCCGCCGGGAGGCGGAGGAGGCGGAGGGGGCGGTGGTGGAGGCGGCGGCGGCGGAGGTGGCGGCGGGGGCGGCGCTTGCGCGTCGCTCCAGAACTCGCCACGCATGATGTCGTTGTGCGGATCGCACCGATACCGATACTCGCGGTCATCCTCGAAGGTCAGGGTGTACGTCGAGTGGCCCGTGCCCTCGACGGAGGTCCGGATCTCCTGGTCGGCTCCCTGCAATCGGAAGTTGTGCGCCGACGAGTTGTCGTAGACCTCGATCGTGTACGTGCCGGGCTGGATCGCGCGGCCGGCGAGCTCGTTGCCCGCGGCGTCGCGTAGGTGGATCTCGTAGCCGGGCCCGACGGTCCCGGTCAGGACCGCGCGCGGCGACTCCTGCGCGCGCAGCGAGACGGGCAGCACGCTGACGACTGCCAGCAGGACGAGCGCGGGCACGATGCGAGCGACGGTAAGCATGGCTTGGAGACCCCTGGCGGATGAAAGATCGCGGCAGGCCGGCCGAGCGCGGGCCGGCGTTGTTGTCCGGCGGAAGGTAGCCGCGCTTTGTTTAAGACTTGGTAAGCCGATCGGAAAGGCTTCGCAGCCGGTCAGCCCCGGCCGACGACGAGGTGCACGCGGCCGCCTGGACGCAACGTCGTGCCCGCGCGCGGGCTTTGGCGTAGGACGCGTCCGCGCCTTGCCCGGCCTGACCGTGCGCGTCGAACGCGCCCGACCGAGCACCGTGCGGCGCGAATCATGCGCCTCGCGCGCGCAAGGCTCTTTCCGACGACCCTCGGCACGCGACACGCAGGCCGCGGCGCCGCCTTGCCGACGACGAAGCTGCCGTTCATCAGCGGCACGTGCGGGTCGCACACGAACCGGTACGTGCCGCCGCGAAACGTGATCGTCCAGGTCGACCTCCCGGTTGCGGCCACCGTGGTCGCTCGATTAACGCCTGGCCCCGTGAGGTGGAAGTTGTGCTCGCGGGAGAGGTCGCTGACCTGGATCGTGTACGTCCCCGCGGGGATCTGCCGGACCCGGCTTCCGCTCGGGAAGCGCAGCGTGATGGTGTAGCCGGGACCGACGGTCGCGACGAGCGTCTTCGGCACCTGGGGCGCCGGAGGCGGCGGCGGCGGTGGTGGTGGTGGTGGTGGAGGAGGAGGAGGAGGAGGAGGAGGTCCAGGCGGAGGCGGCGGCGCCGGCCCGCTCAGGACGGTGAACGAGCCGTTCATGAAGTCGGCGTGGGGGTCGCACACGAAGTGGTGCACGCCCGGGGACAGCGTGACCGTCCACACCACCGTCGTGACTTCGGCGATCGGCGTCGAGAGGTCGACGTTGGGCCCGGTGAGATGGAAGTTGTGGATCACTGAGCGGTCGCGGACCTCGATCGCGTACGTCCCGGCTCCGAGCTCCACAACAGGACGGCCATCCGGGTGTGTGAGCGTGATGTCGACGCTGTCGTTCGTGCCGACGGTCGCGATCAGCGTGCCCGGCGGAGGCGAAGGAGGCGGTGGAGGCGGAGGCGGTAGCGGTGGCGGAGGAGGCGGCGGTGGCGGCGGTGGCTGCGGTGGCGGCGGTGGCCCCGGTGGGGGCGGCGGTGGCGGCGGCGGTGGTGGTCCCGGCGCCTCCTCGACGGCGAACTGGCCGTTCATGAACGGGATGTGCGGATCGCAGACGTAGTCGTAGTTCCCGGGCGTGAACGTCACCGTCCAGACCTCGTGCGCCGTTTCATTCACGGGCGTCATCAGGTCGACACCCGGCCCGGTGAGGTGGAAGTTGTGGCTGAGGCTGCTGTCGTCGACCTCGATCGTGTACGTGCCGGCCGGCAGCGTGGTCACCTGTCCACCGCCGCTGAAGTTGAGCCAGATCTCCGCGAGGTCGTTGACCCCGGCTACGAGGTCGGTCTCGCCGGCCGAGGGAGGGCGCGCCTGAACAGCAGCCGGCAACGCGATCACGAGCCCGGCGAGTACCCCGGCTAGCGCAGCCCAGCCCTTCATCGTTGCCTGGCCTTGATCCCTCCCCTCCCCGCGGGGAGCCGACGTCACTGTGCTCTGATACGAAAGAGAGCCCGAGCCGGATTTATGTCCGGCCGCGGATCACTCACCCAGAGCGGGACTTTTCCGCGCACACGTGTGGAAGGCGTGTACCGAACGCGGCCCACGGGGCACCGAGCGGTACGGATCGCCCACATGCGTACGCCAGAGTGCGGCGCGTGTCTCGACACGCGCATTCCCCCCTGCGTGAGCCTATTCCAAGACCTTGGGAGACAAAAGCTGATTGCGCCGTTCCGGCAGGGCAGGAACGTCCGGGCTGGTCCCTAACCTCAACCCGTGAGAGTTCTCGGCATCGATCCGGGCACGGCAGCGTGCGGGTACGGAATCGTCCAAGAAAAAGGAAACCGCCTCCGGGCGCTCGATTACGGGTGGTGGAAGACACCCGCGTCGCACCGCCCCGAACGGCGGCTGAAGACGATTTACGACGGAGTCGCGGAGCTCATCGAACGGGAAGCGCCCGATGCCGTCGTGCTCGAGGAGTCGTTCGTCGGCGCCGACGCCCGCACCGCGCTCTCCGTCGGCCAGGCCCGCGGAGCCGTGCTGGTCGCCTGCGCGCTCGCCGGCGTTGACTGCGCGGAGTACGCGCCCGCGCACGTGAAGTCTGCTGTCTGCGGCTACGGACGGGCGGAGAAGGCACAGGTGCAGAAGATGGTGCAGGCGATCCTGGGGCTGCGCGAGGTGCCGACGCCGCATCACGCGGCCGACGCGCTCGCGGTCGCGATCTGCCACGCGATGGCGCCGCCGCTCGTGCGCGCCGCGGCCGGATGATCGCGAAGCTGAGAGGCCGGCCTGCCGGGCGCACGCTCGACGGCATCGTGCTCGACGTCAACGGCGTCGGATACCTCGTGCGGACGACGCTTCGAGCGCTCCGCAAGGCCGAGGGCGCCACCGAGGTCGAGCTCGACACGTACTTGCACGTTCGCGACGACGCGCTGCAGCTCTACGGGTTCGTCGAGCAGGCGGAGCGCGACCTGTTCGAGCAGCTGCTTTCCGTGTCCGGCGTCGGGCCGAAGGTCGCGCTCGCGATCGTCTCCGGCTCGACCCCGAAGGAGCTGCGCCGCGCGATCGCGCTCGAGGACACGTCCCGCTTCGTCGCCATCCCCGGCATCGGCAAGAAGACGGCGCAGCGCGTCGTCCTCGAGCTGAAGGAGAAGCTGGGCCTCGAGGCCGAGCTCGGCCCGACCGGTGCGCCCGAGCTCGTGGCCCGAGACGCGCTCGTAGAGCTCGGCTACACCCTCGTCGAGGCCGAGCGCGCCCTCGCCGCGACCGACCCCGAAGCGGCGCCCGAGGAGCGGGTGCGCCAGGCACTGAAGGCCGCTTAGATGACGGAGCAGTTCCTCGCACCCGCGCTCCGGCCCGACGAGGACGAGCTCGACCGCTCGCTACGCCCAAGCCGCCTCGACGACTTCGTCGGCCAGGCCCGTGTCAAGGAGCAGCTCGAGATCGCGCTCCAGGCGGCACGCACGCGCGGCGAGGCGCTCGACCACGTGCTGCTCGTCGGCCCGCCCGGCCTCGGCAAAACGAGCCTCGCCTACATCATTCGTGAGGAGCTCGGCGTCGGCATCCGCTGCGTCGCGGGGCCCGCGCTCGAGCGCAAGGGCGACATGGCCGCGATCCTGACCGCGCTCGAGCAGCGAGACGTCCTCTTCGTCGACGAGATCCACCGGTTGCGCCCCGCCGTCGAAGAGGTGCTGTACCCGGCGCTCGAGGACTTCCGTCTAGACATCGTCGTCGGCCAGGGGCCCGCCGCCCGGACGCTCACGCTCGACGTGCCGCCGTTCACGCTCGTCGGCGCGACGACCCGCACCGGCCTGCTGACCACTCCGCTGCGCGACCGCTTCGGCATGACGTTCCGGCTCGAGTACTACGAGCCCGCGGAGCTCGAGCTGATCGTCCGGCGTTCGGCCCGCATCATCGGCATCGAGATCGCGGACGACGCGGCCCGCGAGATCGCGTCGCGCTCACGCGGGACGCCGCGCGTCGCGAACCGGATCCTGCGACGTGTCCGCGACGTGGCCGAGGTGCGCCACGAGGGCGTGATCACGGCCGAGGTCGCCGCGGAGGCGCTCCAGCTGCTCGAGGTCGACGGCCGAGGGCTCGAACGCACCGACCGGGAGCTCCTCCGAGCGATCGTCGAGCGCTTCGACGGCGGCCCGGTCGGCCTATCGACGCTGGCCGTCGCTCTCGGCGAGGAGCCCGACACGGTCGAGGATGTCTACGAGCCGTACCTGCTTCAGCTCGGCTTCATCCAACGCACACCACGCGGCCGCGTCGTTACGAAGCTCGGCCGTGCGCACGTCGGTGCGACACAGCCGGAAAACGCGCTCTTCTAGCCGCTAGCGTCGGCGCCATGGCTCCGCGCTTCCGGCCGGGCGATCCGGCTCTGTTCCGATTCATCTGGCCCGGAAAGGTGTTCTGGGCGCTGCCCGGAACGACCGTCGAGGAGACCGCCGACCGTGTGGCTCTGTGGATCGCACCCGAGAGCCCCTTCAAACGCCCGCCGGTTATCCCCGTTCCGGTCCCGCGCGTCGCGGCGCTCGACTGGACGCACAGCGACGAGCGCTGGCTCGGCGGCGGGGTGCTGATGCTCCACGAGCGCGGTGCAGCTCACTCGATCTGGCCGCGGTGGGACGAGGACGGCGACTTCGGCGGGTGGTACGTCAACCTGGAAGAGCCGTGGCAGGAGAGTCCGTTCGGCTTCGACACGACCGACCACGCGCTCGACGTCGTCGTCGCGCCGGACCGCTCGTGGCACTGGAAAGACGAGGACGATCTGGCGGAGGCGGTCGACGTGGGTCTCTTCAGCCGCGCGCAGGCGGACGCGATCCGAACCGAGGGCGAGCGCGCGTCGTCGCACGAATCGAAGCGGGCGCGTGGCCCTTCGACGAGGACTGGAGCCGCTGGCGTCCCGACCCGGCTTGGCCGCGTCTCGCGATTCCGCCAGGGTGGGACGAGATCTAGCGGACTTCGAGGAGACGGAGCGCGCGATCGAAGGCGTCGATCACGTCGGTCTGCGTGCGCGACGGCTCGTCGTTCCACTTCGCGAGCGACGCCGTGCCGACCGCCTCGCCAAGAACCTGCGTCGCGCCGCCGAGCGCCTCTGCGTCGGCGAGGTGCCCGATGACGTCCGCCCGCAGGGCGTCCGTCTCGTGGCGGTGCCAGCTCGCGAGCAGCGCCCCGAGGAGCGACCAAGAGCGGGCCTCGTCGCTCCACGCCGGGACGTCGTCCCCGCGCTTGTCGCGTGCGTGGGCGCCCTGACACCAGCCGGCGACGACGAGGCCTCTGGCCTCGGTGACCATCGCCGCAGCCGTCAATGCGGCCGCCTGAGGCATCTGCTCCTCCTCTGTTTCAGAACGTAGCAGAACGGTTTTCAGATATGGACGTGCTCTAGCGCCGGAACTGCAGCTCGTGCCAGGACGGCACCGGCGCGAGCTCGAGCAGCGGCCGGTCGCCGCGCGGGTCGCGGTAGCCGAAGTCGGCGGCAGCCTCGTCCCAGTCCACGTCGAGCAGCCCTTCCTTCACGTGCTGGTCGAGCCACGCGCCGCGGAAGACGAGCTTCCGCAACCAGTAGACGAGCGACTCGCCGTTGACGAGCGAGAGCTGCTCCCAGTGGCGAACGAGGTAGCGCCCGAGGCCGCTCCGGGGCTCGTCGATGCGGCCGTCGGCCGTCAGCTCGACGAGGTCCGCCGTCTCGTCCTCGTCCAGATCGTTGTCCTCGACCAGGCCCAGCTTCACGGCCGCAGCGGTGACGCGCTCCTCGAAGTCATACGCGTTGAAGGCAAATCTGTACCGAAGGAACTCGATGACGTAGTCCTCGCCGGACGAGTAATTCGGGGCGACCGCCACGGCTCAAGGATAGTCCGCACCAGGTGTCGTCCGACCGCCTCCGTACGGTGGCGGCCGATGGAAGAGGGCACTTGGACGATGCGTCCGTGCCCGCACCGCGAGGCGAGCGCCCTGGCCCAGGCGCTCGACATCAGCGAGACCACAGCTCGCGTCCTCGTCCGGCGCGGATACGGCGACCCCGGGGAGGCACGCTCCTTTCTGGACGGCGCGCCGCCGCGGCACGATCCCTTCCTGCTCGGTGACATGGCCGGCGCCTGCGACGCGATCAGGGGCGCGATCGCCGCAGGCAAGCGCATCTGTCTTCACGGTGACTACGACGCGGACGGCATCTCCGCCACCGCACTCGCCGTCCTGATCCTGCGCGAGCTCGGCGCGGAGCCGACCTGGCACCTTCCGAGTCGCTTCGAGGAGGGTTACGGCCTGCGCCGCGAGACTCTTGCCCGCCTTGCCGAAGAGGGCTGCGGGCTCGTGCTGACCGTCGACTGCGGTATCACGGCGGTCGAGGAGGTCGCGGAGGCGCGTGCGCTCGGGCTCGACGTCATCGTCACCGACCACCATCGAGCTGGCGAGAAGCTTCCGGACTGCCCCGTGGTCGCCACTCGGCCGTCCGACTACCCGTTCCCGGAGCTCTGCGGCACGGGCGTCGTCTACAAGCTCGGCCAGGCGCTCCTGGGCGAGGACAGCCCGGCGCTCGAGCGGCACCTCGACCTCGTCGCGCTGGCGACGATCTCCGACGTCGTCCCGCTCGTCGACGAGAACCGTGCGTTCGCGCTCGCCGGCCTACGCGCGCTCGCGCGTACCCAGAAGCCGGGGCTACGGGCCCTGATGCGCGCGGCGCGCGTCGACCCTGCGACGGTCGACGAGGGCGCCGTGGGCTTCCGGCTCGCGCCGCGCATCAACGCCGCTGGACGCCTGTGCCGGCCCGAAGCGGCGCTCGAGCTACTGCTCACCGACGACCGCGACGAGGCCGGACGCCTCGCACACCAGCTCGAGGAGCTGAACCGCGAGCGGCAGGGCGTCGAGGACCGGATCCTCCGCGAGGCACTCGCCAAGGTCGGGGAGTGGCCCGAGGCCAAGCGCAGACGCCGAGGTTACGTCCTCGCCGACGCCGGCTGGCACGAAGGCGTGATCGGCATCGTCGCCTCACGCCTCGTCGAGCGCTTCCACCGGCCGGTCGTACTGATCGCAGGCACGGACGGCGAGTGGAAGGGCTCCGGCCGCTCGATCGCGGCGTTCGACCTGCACGGCGCGCTCGCGTCATGCGCCGAGCACCTCGAGCGCTTCGGCGGCCACCGCGCGGCGGCCGGCCTGTCGATCGACCCGCAGCGTGTCGACGATTTCGCCGAGGCTTTCGCGAAGCACGCCGACGGAGCGCTGACCGACGAGGAGCTGCGCCCGGTCACCGTCGTCGACGGGGTCGTCGCCGGCCGTGAGCTGACCCTCGACCTCTGCGCCGAGCTGCGCCGCCTGGCGCCGTTCGGGCTCGGCAACCCCGGCGTGACGCTGCTGCTGCCGGCCTGCGAGCTGCGCGACCTGGGAGCGGTGGGGGAGGGGCGCCACCTGCGCTTCCGCGTCCGGGAGGGCGGGCGCGATGCAGGGAGCGCGATCGCGTTCGGCATCGGCGGACAGCTTGACCGCTTCCGGCAGGAGGGTCGCTACGACGTCGTCTTCCGCCTCGAGGAAAACCACTGGAACGGAACGGTCGCGCCGCAGCTCGTCGTGCGCCGGATCTTCGCCGCGCCCGACCGCTACGAGGAGCTGCGCGGATGGCTTGCCACCCAGTGGAAGCTGAACGAAGCCGAGCGAGCGGCCGAGGCGCGCACCGTGTTCGCGGAGCTGGAGCTCAACGGCAACGCGAGCGCCAAGCGGCAGCTCCTCGAATCTGAGACGTTCCGAGAGCTGCTGGAACCGCCGCTAGACCGCGCGGCCTAGAGAGACCCGAGCGCGGCGGTAAGCCCACGGCCGCCCGGTGCGCGAGCTCTCCTCGACGGCGCTCAGCATGCGGGTGAGATCGGCGATCGCGCGCCGACGTCTGCGAAGTCGTTTCAGCACGGGCGGCATGAGTTCTCCATCGACACCGCGAGTCCTTTCCGAAAGCGCAAACGCGAAACGGCGGCCGCGAGAGGCCGAAGTACAATTTGCCCATGGCAGTTCTCGAGGCTCCAGAACGACACCAGGACCTCGTCGAGGAGCTGCTCGCCGAGGTCTCGTCCTACAACCCGGACGTCGACAGCGACCTGCTGACGCGCGCGTTCTCGTTCGCCGCCCGCGCGCACGAGGGCCAGCAGCGCCGCTCGGGCGAGGACTTCATCCACCACCCGTTCGGGGCCGCCAAGATCTGCGCCCAGCTCCATCTCGACGACGAGACGATCGCCGCCGCGCTCCTGCACGACGTCGTCGAGGACACCGACGCGTCGATCGAGGACGTGCGCGCCGAGTTCGGCGACGAGATCGCGCAGCTCGTCGAGGGTGTCACGAAGCTGACCGGGATCCGCTTCCAGAGCCGAGAGCACGCCGAGGCGGAGAACTACCGCAAGATGATCGTCGCGATGGCCCACGACGTCCGGGTCATCCTCATCAAGCTCGCCGACCGCATGCACAACATGCGGACGATCGAGTACTGGGGCCGTCAGAAGCAGGTGCAGAAGGCCCGCGAGACGCTCGAGGTGTACGCGCCGCTCGCGCACCGGCTAGGCATCCACACGCTCAAGTCCGAGCTCGAGGATCTCTCCTTCGAGGCCCTGCACCCGCGCAAGTACGCGGAGATCAAGGCGATGGTGGCCGAGCGCCGCGCCGACCGCGAGGAGCACGTCAACGAGGCGAAGATCGTCCTACAGCAGGAGCTCGACAAGGTCGATATCCCTGCCGACATCTCCGGCCGCGCGAAGCACTTCTACTCGATCTACGACAAGATGACCAAGCGCGGTCGCGAGTTCAACGAGATCTACGACCTGACCGCGATGCGCGTGATCATCGAGCGCACCGCCGACGAGGGAACGCGCGACTGCTACGGCGCGCTCGGGCTCATCCACTCGCTCTGGAAGCCGATGCCCGGCCGCTTCAAGGACTACATCGCGATGCCGAAGTTCAACGGCTACCGCGCGCTGCACACGACGGTGATCGGGCCGGAGGGCCGTCCGCTCGAGATCCAGGTGCGGACGCGCGAGATGCACGAGGAGGCCGAATTCGGGATCGCCGCCCACTGGCTGTACAAGCGCGGCGGTACCAAGCGGCCGGCCGACCAGGAGTGGCTCGAGTGGGTCAAGCACCTCATGGACTGGCAGGAGGACGAGACCGATCCCCGCGAGTTCATCAAGACCTTCCGCACGGACCTCTTCGACGACGAGGTCTACGTTTTCACCCCGAAGGGCGAGGTGAAGACGCTGCCCGCCGGCTCGACGCCGATCGACTTCGCGTACGCCGTACACACTGACGTCGGCCACCGCACGGTCGGGGCGAAGGTGAACGGACGGATCGTGCCGCTGCACTACACGCTGCGGAGCGGCGACTTCGTCGAGATCCTCAAGTCGAAGGGGGGCCGTGGACCTTCGCGCGACTGGCTGACCCTCGCGCGCTCGTCGCGCGCGCGCAACAAGATCCGCGCCTGGTTCTCGCGCGAGACGCGTGAGGACAGGGAGCAGAAGGGCCGCGAGGCGCTCGAGCAGGCCCTGAAGGCGCAGAAGCTGCCGTACCGCAAGCTCGCCGGCTCGGCGGTGCTCGCGCAGGTCATCCGCGAGACGGGCTTCAAGAAGGCCGAGGACTTCTACATCGCGCTCGGCTCGGGCAAGCTGCCCGCGGCACAGATCGTCAAGAAGGTGCTGACGCGGCTGAAGACGACCGAGGTCGCGGCCGAGGAGGCAGTCCCGCTCAAGCCGAAGGCCAAGCCTTCAGGGAGTGAGGAGCTCGGCATCAACGTCCAGGGCGTGGACGAGGTGCTCCTCCGGCTCGCCAAGTGCTGCACACCCGTCCCGAGCGACGAGATCGTCGGCTACATCTCGCTCGGCAAGGGCATCACCATCCACCGCGCGGACTGCCCGAACGTGAAGACGCTGATGCGGAACCCCGAGCGCTTCACGCAGGTCGACTGGGACGGGGGCTCGACGAAGAGCTTCCGCGTGCAGATCGCGGTCGACGCCTGGGATCGGCCGCGGCTGCTCGAGGACGTCGCCCGGACCTTCGCCGAGCACGGCGCGAACATCGTCTCCTACGGCGGCACGGTCGAGGACCAGCTCGCAAAGAACTGGTACACGGCCGAGCTCGGGGACGTGAAGTCGCTCCGCGCGCTGCTGACCTCGCTGCGTAACGTGGAAGCCGTCTTCGACGCCTACAGGGTCACGCCGTCGTAACGACCTCGCAGCGCGTCCCCGACCTGGTGCACCGCGCCGAGGCGCTCGCCACGGCGATGCGGTTCGAGCGGTCGTCGATCCACGAGGTCGGGCGACTGCTCGCGGTTCTCGTCGCCCAGCGGCCGCGCGGGCGGTTCGCCGAGATCGGCACCGGCTGCGGCGTGGGGGCGGGCTGGATCGCGAGTGCGCTGGGCCCCGAAAGCGTGTTCGTCACCGTCGAGACCGAGGCGGAGATGGCCGGCGCCGTCGAGCGCCTCTTCGCGGGGGAGCCGAACGTCCGCGTGCTCCACGGCGACTGGCACGACCTGCTGCCGGCCGAGGCACCGTTCGACCTGCTCTTCTTCGACGGCGGCCACTGGAAGAGTGGCGACGTCGCTGCGGAGAGCGAGCAGGCGCTCGAGCTCGTCGCGCCGGGCGGCACGGTCGTGATCGACGATCTGACTCCGGATTGGTCCGGGCCCGACCCAGTGCGCGAGTTCTGGCTCGGCCACAGGCGCCTCAGCTCAGTCGAGATCCTGACGACGCCCGAGGCCGCGGCGATCCTCGCGGTGCGGCGCTAGGTCGCGAAGAAGAACTGCTTCCAGGCGGTCCACCAGTCGTCGCCCCGAGACACGATCGTCCGGTCGTCGAGGTGCTCGACTCCCGCCTGGTGGCGCAGCTTGTCCGGGACTGTCGTCGACTTGAACTCGACCTTGATCTCGCACGGCTTGCCGGGGTCATACGGCGCCACGGCCTTCAAGTCGCCAAGCGCCTGCTTCGCTCCCTCCTCGATCACCTGGCGCGCACGGGCCGGCGCCAGCATGCGCGCGCTCGTCCCGCCGAGGCCCCACTTGACCGTCACCGTCGTCAGGCCGTCGCCGAGTAGCTCCCTCGCCTCACGGCAGACGGCGTCGTCGCCGGTGACGAGCAGCACCGGGCAGTTCCAGTGACCGCAGAGGGCGGCGTTGATGCCCGTCTCGCCGACGAGCGTGTCGTTGAACCACAGCTTCAGCCAGTCGCGGCTCGAGACCGTGTGGTTCATGACGCCGTCGCGCGTGCCCGCCATGGCGTGCATGGCGACGAAGAGCGCAGCGTCGCACCCCTGCTCGAGGAACTCGGTGAAGCTGGTCCAATCCTCCTGGACGACGAACTCGCAGTCGGCGTCGAGGTCCTCCGGGATGAGCGAGTTGAACGAGTACGCCTTGCCGGCGCCGTGGCAGTCCATGACCACGATCTCGGTGGCGCCGCCGGCCTTCGCACCGCGGACGGCGGCGTTGATCTCCTCGGTGTACAGCTTGCGGCCTTCCTCGTACATCGAGCGGCCGGCGATGACCTGGTCGCCGCGGACAATGCCGCTGACGCCCTCCATGTCGCTGATGACGTGGACGCGCACGGACCGCGTATTAAAGATCCCTCGAACGAGGGATCGTCCCTCGAACGAGCGGGGTAGCTCGGACGAGGGATGGACATTCCCGGGGGTCCACCTACAACGAGTACAGGGGGAGAGGGCAAGCCTGCGGCGCCCGGCCGTCGCCCGAGGACTCGGCGGCTGGGCCGCCCGGGCTAGCAGAGCAGGGGGAGCCGGCGCTCTGTTAGTCCGCTAGAGCGACTTCACGTACTGCACGAGGTCGCGCTTCTGGCTCGGGCTCAGGCGCAGGTTGAAGCACTCGTTGTAGTGATCGACGACCGCGTCGAGGGTCCGGAAGCGCCCGTCGTGCCAGAACCCGCGCTTCGACTTCGCGAACATCCCTCGTAGCGGCGTCGTCCGGTAGCGGAAGGTCGGCGAGCGGCTCGCCTGGAAGGCGTCGGTGCACATCTCCCTTGGCGAGTGAAGGTTCCAGCCGGGCTCGCTGAACGTAGGCGGGACGTGGCAGGTCGCGCATTTCCCGGGCGCGTTGAAGATCGCCTTTCCGCGGCGCGCGGCTGCCGCGTTGAAGCTGCGTCTCGGTGGTCGCGGCGCGGGAATCGAGAGCTGGTAGTAGTGGAGCGCCGGCAGCTTCGAGCTGATCCGATCCCGCCGGTTGCGCACCTTCGCGAAGCCGGCCTTCGCGGCGACCGGGAACTGATTCTGATTCGCGAGTCGCTCATCTGTGAAGTTCCCGATGCCGTGCATCTCCAGGTTGGCGACGAAGGCGTTCCAGTACGTCACCGTTCCCCAGCCGGTGTATGTCGCGAGGTTGACTCCGGCCAGGCCGAAGGCGGGCGGGATCCGCGTCGACGCGGGCTTGCCGTCCGGGCGAAAGCCCTGACCGTCGAGCGAGAGGCTGGCGTCGAACTCCCCGGGCCCCCAGCTGGTCACGACCTTGTCCACGGTCGCCTCGTTGACTCCGAGCAGATCCGTCAGCGGTTTCTTGTTCGCCGCGAGCGAGATGATTTTTCCGACGTCGAGGTCCTGGTTCGGCCAGCCGTCGAGCCGTCGGCCGATCCCCGGCGCAAACGAGTTGTCGACGGTCGAGTGGCAGAGAGCACAGGTGATGCCCATCGACGGGAGTCGCCCGTTGCGGCCGAAGAAGCCCTTCACGCCGACGACCGCGTTGAGCTTGAGGAGCGTCAACGTCGTCTTCGGGTCGTCGAGGTTGACTTTCCCGGCCTTGATTGCGCCGGCGACGGGCCGCGGGATTGCGCTCGCGTCGACCTTGAGGCCGACGGCGAGCGCGGTCTTGGGGCTGACGCCGCCGCCTACGCCTCCGTTGCGTGCGCCCGCAATCGCGCGGTGCAGCTGCAGCGCGTTTCCCCAGAACGCCTCGTCGCCGAAAGTGTCGAAGCGGAAGGTGCGGCGGCCTTGGAGGAACATGGCCCTGCTATTGCGCGCGTTCTGCGCGTCCGCGACCACCCCGCGGGGCGGCGTGGCCGACGAGCGTTTCACGGCGGCGAGCGTTCCGTTGACGACGGCGAGCGCGACGTAGAGAAGCGCGGCGCCGGCAAGAACGGTTGCAGCGAACCCCAAACTCTTCCGCACATGGCCCATGCGAACCGGCGCGATCGTAGGCGGCGACCGGCTACACGGAGGTGATAGTTCTCACAGCCGGCGTGAGCAATCTGTAGCTGCGCCCACATCTCTTCAGGAGGCCGGTGCGCTGCAGCTCGTCGACGGCGCGCGTCACGGTCTCGCGCGACGAGCCGATCATCTCGGCGAGCAGCATGTGGCTGATCGGAAAGTCGATCCGGACACCGTCGGGCCCGACCTTGCCGTAGGCGCGTGCGAGCTGGACCAGGAGCCGGCGGACGCGGTCGAGATGCCGGGTGCTCGCGAAGTTGGCGATCGCCTCGTGACTCTGCCTGAGGGCCGCGACGAGCGCCTCGATCAGCACGCGCGCGAAGGTCGGGACCTCCAGCAGGCAGCGAAGGACCTCGTCGGTGACGACGATCAGCCGGGACTCGACGAGGCTCTCCAGCGTTTCGTGCTCGCCCGCGGGAACGACGAGGCGGCCAGCTCCCGCCACCGACGTCAGTACCGAGCGCGAGGCGTCGTCGTCCAGGCTGCGCAGTACGACGAAGCCGGCGTCGACAAGTAGCAGCGGCGCGGTTCTTGCTCCGGGTGGGAGATTCAGGGCGCCCGGCTCGAGCAGGAGGTGCGGAGCGCCCGCGAGGATATTGCGCGCCATCCGTTCGTCGGCCGCAGGAAGTCCGTCGAGGAGCACGTCGACGCCGGTCTCACGACAGTTCGGCTGCACGCCGTTGTTGGTGTCGGCCGCGTGCGAGTCCTTACGTGGATCTTCCTGAGGTCCTACCTCAATGAGGAGATCTGTGCCACCGAGGTAGCCGGGGTGGGCGGAAGGAGCGCCTCCGACTCACTCGTCCGACTCCGGAAGCCCGCGGAGCGAGCGTACGGGCGAGAACGCGACGGGGATGAACGGCACGAACCCAATGACCGCGCCGACCAGCATCGCCTGGTGCAGGCCGAACGCTCCGGCGAGCGCACCGCCGATCGCAGTTCCGAGTGGAAACGCGCCCGTCCCGGCGGTCGTCGTGAACCCTGTCGCGCGGGCCCGCAGGCGGTCAGGGACGAGTGCCTGGCGGATGCTCGTCGCGCTGACGCTGTACAACGCTCGCGCGAGGTTCTCGAGGATCCATCCGAGCGCGAGAAAGATGATCGCCGCATTCCTCGACGCGACGGCGAGGAGGAGAGTTGCCGGACCGAAGAGAAAGAGTGCCGTCACGACGGTCCGGCCCACACCCAGTCGCTCGGCCGCTCGTCGCCCGAAGACGGCGCCGGCGAATCCACCGATCTGGCCGAGGGAGAGCACGACGCCGACGACCGCGGCCGTCAATCCGAGCTCGCGGACGGCGTAGACGATTACGATCGCCCACACAAGTCCGAGGGCGAGGTTGGCCAGCGCGTGCCCGAGCAGGAGCGGTCGGAGGTACCGGTGGCCGAGCACGTACCGCCCACCCTCGCGGAGCTCGCGGCGCCGCTCGCTGGCGCCGCCATGCGTGACCGGCGGCCTTTGCTCATGTCTCGAAACCGAACCGAGAAGGCACGCGGAAGCAAAGAATGAAACTGCATCCGCGAGCAGGGCGACCGGAGCCGTCACGAGTGAGATCAGCCCACCACCCGCGCCGGGGCCGGCCGACCAGGCGACGACGCGACTGGCCTCGAACTTCGCGTTCGCCTCGATCAGCTGCCCGCGCGGGACGACGGACGGCAAATACGCCTGGGAGGCGATCTCGAAGAGAACCGAAAACGCCCCATTGATGACAGCGACGATGTAGAGGTGAGGGAGGGTCAAGATGCCCAGCGCATACGCCACGGGCGCCGACGCGAGCATCGCCGCACGACCGAGATCGGCCGCGATCATCACCCGACGCCTACGGACGCGGTCGACCCAGACGCCCGCCGGGATGCCCACCGCGACAGTCGGGAGGCTCCCCGCCGTAGCAAGCAGCGCGACCTCATATGGCTTCGCATGGAGCACGAGGAGGGCCGTCAGCGGCAACACGAGAAGGGTGACCTGGCTCCCGAGAGCGCTGACGGCCTGCGCGCTCCAGAGGCGCAGAAAGTCCCCGTGCCGCCAAAGCCCGCCCAGACGCGGTGCTGGCCGCGTCGCGCACAGTACCTGAGGCGAACGACCGGTCGAGACGTGGTCCGGCACAGCGCGACGCTACTCGACAGCGGCGCCCGTCAGCAAGCAATCTAAGCGTTTAGCAAGAGAGAAATCTTCTAGATTGACGCTTAGATTGTCCCTTGTGCGGGCGCACCACCCTCTACATCTCGGTGCTTGGCCGGCGCTCGTTGCCCACAAACCGCCGACGTCACGTTTTCGGCTCTCAAGGATTGAGTTCTCCAGCCGCCGCCAGCAGACGAGGCAGCAGGCGAGGGCGAGGAAGCCCTCGTGGATGTCGCCGCCGCGGTCGGTGCGGATCACGAGTCGGCGGCGGTTTTGCAGCCAGGCGAAGTTTCGTTCGGCGACCGAGCGGTGGCGGCCGAGGCGGGAGCCGTGCTCGGTCTGGGGGCGGGCGATGATCGGCTTGATGCCGCGCTGCCAGACGAGCCGCCGGTACTTGTCGTAGTCGTAGCCGCGGTCGGCGATCAGCGTCCGCGGTCTGCGTCGTGCGCGACCGATCCGGCCGCGCACGGGCGGCACCCGGTCGAGCAACTCGAGCAGTTAGGTGACGTCGTTGCGGTTGCCGCCGGTGAGCGTCCAGGCGAGCGGGACACCACCCCCGTCTACGAGCAGGTGGTGCTTGCTGCCGCGACGGCCCCGGTCGACCGGAACTGGGACCCGTTCTCGCGCCCCTTTTTTCGCCTGCAGGTGGCTGGAATCAGCGACCGCCCGCTCCCATTCCAGCTGATCACCGGCGTGCAGCTCGGCGAGCAGCAGCTCATGCAGCCGCTCCCACACGCCCGCCTGCCACGCGTGCACCCGGATAGCGGAACCGACGCGGCTTCCTCGGCAGCAACGGCTCGATCCGCTGCCACAGCCCCTCCGGCACCTCCCACGGCTTCGCCCTCATCGACGCCTCCCCGAACGTTGACGACAGGTGTCCGCGGATTTCGCTGCCGCGCAGCGGGTCCCTACTAACTCATTGAGTTATAGGTTCTAAGGAGCCCAGCGCTCGCCGCCGGTGTCCCAGCCGACGAGGCAGTGCGGGGCGATCAGAGCCGCGACTCGTTCGAGGAACTCGCGGTCGTTCTCGCCGAACGCGGCGGGCGCGTCCGAGTCGATGTCGATCTCGCCGACGACGCGTCCCTCGAACGAGATCGGGACGACGATCTCCGAGCGCGTCGACGCGAAGCAGGCCAGATAGCGCGGATCGGCGTTGACGTCGTCGACGATCTCGGTCTGGCCGCTCGCCGCAGCCGCGCCGCAGATGCCCTGCCCGACGGGAATGCGGACGTGCTCCGTCGCCTCCGGGCCCTTCCACGGGCCGAGCACGAGGTCGTCGCCCTCGACGAGGTAGATGCCGACCCAGGAGTAGTGCTCGAAACGGTCGTGGAGGAAGGCGACGACGTCCCGCAGGACCTCGTCTGCGTCGCCAGCGCGCGTGACGACGCCGTCGAGCTCGGCGAGTGCGCTGCGGAAGTCGGTCACGCCTCCAGATCATCCCCTTCGAACGCTCTGATCCGCTCGCGGTACGAGTCGGGGATCGGACGCGCTTTGCGCTCGGCGAGGTCGACGAGCACGAGGGTCTGGTGCGCCGTGACCATGAGCACGTCGTCGTCGACGCGGTAGGCCGCCATCTCGTACGTGGCGCTCGTGCGGCCGATGCGGGTCACGCGGATGAAGACCTCGAGCAGGTCGTCGAACATCGCCGGCGCGTGGTACTCGATGTCGTTCGCACGCATGACGAACTCGCCGCCGTCGGGACGCTCCTTGAGCATGTCCAGGTGGCGGTGGTACTCGACGCGCGCGAGGTCGAAGTAGGGCAGGTAGCGGCCGTAGTAGACGATGCCCTGCGCGTCCGTGTCCGAGAAGCCCACGCGCGTGAAGGCGGAGTACTTGAACCGCGGCTTGCGGTCGGTGGCATGGCCGAGCTCGATCATTCGCGGA
>DASQWH010000183.1:0-18456 GCA_035640335.1 Gaiellaceae bacterium
GCCGCCGGCCTCGGCGCCCGCGCCGCGCCGGTACGCCGCGCCCTTGCCTACCTGCGCCGGCTTCAGCGGCGAAACGGCGGCTTCGCGCTCGTGGCCGGCCGCGCGGCGGACGCTCAGTCGACGGCCTGGGCCATCCAGGCCTTCCTCGCCGCTGGTCGCGACCCCGGTCGCGCCCCCTTCCGGTTCCTCGCCCGCCTCCGCCGCCCCGACGGCAGCTACCGGTACGCGCCGCGGAAGGGCTTCACCCCGGTCTGGGTCACCGCCCAGGTGCTGCCCGCGCTGGCGCGAAATCCGCTCCCGTAGACTCGGGCCGTGGCCGGCCGCGTCACCGCCTCGCTCGTCGCGATCGGAAACGAGCTGCTCTCGGGCGACACGGTGAACACGAACGCGAGCTGGCTCGCGCAGCAGCTCGAGGAGCTCGGCGTCACGGTGACGCTGATGGCCGTGCTGCCGGACGATGTCGACCGCATCGCCGAGTTCCTCCGCACCGAGGCGCCGAGGGCCGAGTTCATGATCGTCACCGGCGGGCTCGGCGGCACGCCCGACGACGTCACGCGCGAGGCGCTCGCCGCAGCCTTCGAGGCACCGCAGTCCGAGGTGACGGACCTCGCCGACAGTCTCCGTTCGCGCTTCCGCAGCGATCCGGAGTACGCGGCGCGCTGGGCGCTGCTGCCGGCCGGCGCGCGCCCGCTCGAGAACCCGCTCGGCGGAGCGCCGGGGTTCGTGATCGAGAACGTCTACGTCCTCCCCGGCCTGCCCTCGGAGATGAAGGCGATGTTCGAGACCGTCCTCGACGACTTCCGCGCCGAGCGGCCGATCTCGTCGTGGCGGCGTACCTACGAGACGACGGAGGCGCGCATCGTCGGCGTGCTGGAGGCGATGGGCGATCGCTACCCGGGCGTCCTCGTCGGGTCGTACCCCAAGTTCCACGAGCAAGGCGCCACAGTGGAGATCGTCGTCAAGTCGAGCGATCCGGAGGCGCTGGAGGCCGCGGTCGCCTGGATCGAGGACGCTCTGGAGGAAGCGACCGCCTAGAACGCTGCGAGGTGCCCGTCGCGGCCGACGTAGCCGCCCTTCGCGCCGACGACGAGCATGACGAGGTCGTCGTCGCCCACGCTCGTCACGCGCCGCCGCGTCGTCGACTCGACGTGGATCAGCCCGCCCGGGCCGAGCTCGAGCGTCTCGTCGGCGACGTCGAAGCGGGCACGGCCACGATGCACGAAGTAGAGCTCGTCCTGCTCCTCGTGGTAGTGCGGCCTGCCGACGACGCCCGGCGCCAGGACGAGCACGTTCGCGCCGAACGCCGTGATCCCGAGGTTGCGCCGAACCTTGCGGAAGACGCCGTCGCCGAGCTCGTCGACCGAGGCGAACGAGTAGCCCACGCAGCCGAAGCTACCAGGCCGGGTGCGGCCTACGGCTACGATCGCGGGACTGTGACGCGCGTCACGAAAAGCGTGGCCGCCGCGCTCCTCGCGGTCGCCGCTCTCGCCGGCTGCGGCGGAGACGACGGCTCGAAGGACTCCGATCTCGCCGCGCCCTTCGCGTACGACACGTCGAAGCCGCTTCAGCTGCGCACGCGGAGCACGGATCGCGGCACGGGCGGCATCGAGGTGCGCGACATCTCGTTCGCGGGAGCGACCGGCGGGCGGCAGGACGCCTACCTCGTGCTGCCGGGGAAGCGCACCGACCGGCCCGCGGTCATCTACGCCCACGGCGCGGGCGGGGACCGCTACGAGCTCCTCGACGAGGCGACGAAGCTCGCGCAGCAAGGGGCGGTTGCGATCACGCTCGACATGAGCTACTCGCCGCGGCGGGCGCGGCAACTGCCGACGCAGGGCATCCCGGGCGTTCGGGCGCGAACACAGGTCGAGGTCGACTCGGTGCGCGACATCCGGCGCGCGGTCGACCTGTTGCACTCGCTGCCGGAGGTCGACGACGAGCGGATCGGCTACGTCGGCTGGAGCGCGGGCGCACGCATGGGCGCCGTCGCGGCGGGCGTCGAGCACAGGATCAAGGCCTACGACCTGGTCGCCGGCGGCGCGACGCCCGTCTCCGAGTATCTGTCCGAGGCGCCGCAGGAGCTGCGCCCGCAGCTCGAGCCGATCCTGAACCGCACCGATCCCCTGCGCTACGTCGGGCACGCGTCCCCGTCGGCGCTCTTCTTTCAGAACGGGAGCCAGGACGAGATCGTCCCCATCCCCGCGCTGCGGGCGCTCGCCGACGAGGGCAGCGACCCGAAGGAGGTTCGCTGGTACGACTCGGGGCACGTGCCGACGGCACAGGCGTGGAGCGACTCGCGCACGTGGCTGGCCGACGAGCTCGATCTTTCTTGACGTCGCCACGGCACTAGCCTAGTATGGCAATACTTTGCGTGCCGAGGTATTAAGAGGCCATCTCGACCTGCTCCTGCTGGCGACGCTCGAGCGGGGCCCACGCCATGGCTACGCGATCGTCGAGGCGATCCGGAACGCGAGCTCGGGTGCGTTCGACCTCGCCGAAGGAACGGTGTACCCGGCCCTCTACCGGCTCGAGGCGGCGGGGCTGCTCTCGAGCAGCTGGACGACGGCCGCGGGCCGGCGGCGGCGCGTCTACCAACTGACGAGGCGGGGGAGGACGGCGCTCGAGGACGAGCGTCGCGAGTGGGTCGAGTTCGCGGGCGCCGTCCAGGCGGTGGTCGCGTGATCGAGCGGTACCTGCAGCAGCTCGCGCTCGAGCTCGCGCAGGAGGGCGTGCGCGGGCGAGCCGCCAAGCGTGTCGTCGCCGAGGCGCGCGACCACCTACTCGAGCTCGAGGCAGAGCACGGCGAGCGCGGTGCCGTAGCGCACCTCGGCAAGAGCGCGACGCTCGCCCGCGCGGTCGCCGTCCAGCTCGCGACCACATGGACCCGCCGCGCCACGTACGGCGCCTTCCTCGCGCTCGCGCTGACCGGGATCGCCTACCTCGCGGTCTTCGCGGTCGTCAACCTGGGCGGTGGCTGGCCGGATCTCTTCGGCGGCGATATCGCGGCGCTCGGCGTGGGCGCGGTCATCGGGGCGACGCTCTTCCCGCAAGTCGCCTTCGTGTCGGGCTGCCTCGCGCTGCTCCGTGCCTTCCGGCTTCGCGCGGGGCACGCGCTCCCGGCGGGGGAGCTGCGGGTCATGCGCTCGCGTGCCGCCATCGCACTCGTCGCCGCGGCGCTGACGTGGGTGTGCCTCGCGCTGTTCGCGATCGAGTTCCGCGACGCCCCTCCCCTCGAGCCGTGGGTGCCGGCGGCCGTGCTCGGACTTTGCGTCGCCGCTGCGATCGCGCTCGCGTGCGGAGCGATCGCCCTGGCGCGGTCGGCCCGTCCGAGTGCCGCGGCCGGTCCTCGCGTCGGCGGCGACGTCTTCGACGATCTGGGCCCGATCTTCGAGCTGCCGCTGCTGCGTGGCCTTCGCGCCCATCCGTGGCGGTTCGCGGCGATCTTCGCGGGCGCGGTCGCGTTCTGTGCCTTCGCGATGGGCATCGCGAGCGAAGGCGATCCGCAGGGCGCGGTCCTGCAGGCCTTCGTGGAGGGCCTAGCGGTGCTCGCCTCGTTCGCGCTGCTCGGCCGCCCGCTCGCCTTGCGCCGGTAGCGCCCCGGGGCCGGCCGCGGGCCTCCCTCCGTTTTCGAGCCTAACGAGCCTCGGCGCACGCGTGTGAAACCGGACCGCGCCGACTCTGGAACGACGACCCGTCGACGCCGGTCCGGGGGGCGAGGCGCCGCCGCGCAAGAGCGCTAGCATCGACCCGATGGCCGTCACCTCGCCCGAGACCTACCTCGCAGACCTGAATCCCGCGCAGCGGGAGGCCGTGCTCACCACTGAGGGGCCGCTCCTCGTCGTCGCCGGCGCGGGCTCCGGCAAGACGCGCGTCCTCACGCACCGCGTCGCGCACCTCGTGACGGCCTGCGGCGTGAAGCCGAACGAGATCCTCGCGATCACGTTCACCAACCGCGCTGCCGGCGAGATGCGCGACCGCCTCGAGGACATGCTCAGCGGGCTAGCGAGGCGCATCTGGATCCTCACCTTCCACTCCGCATGCGGCCGCATCCTCCGCCGCGAGGCACCGCGGCTCGGCTACCGCACGAACTTCACGATCTACGACCAGGCCGACCAGATCCGCCTCACGAAGGCGTGCCTCGAGGAGCTGGAGAAGGACCCGAAGCGCTTTGTCCCGAGAGGCATCCACGCCCAGATCTCGATGGCGAAGAACCAGCTGATCGGCCCGGAGGAGTACCGATCGCGCGTCGCGTCCTTCTACGACCAGACCGTCGCCGAGACGTACGAGCTCTACCAGCGGCGCCTGCTCGCCTCGAACGCCCTCGACTTCGACGACATGCTCTACCTCACGGTCGAGGTCTTCGAGCGCTTCCCGGAAGCCCTCCAGCGCTGGCAGAAGGCGTTCCGCTACGTGCTCGTCGACGAGTACCAGGACACGAATCACGCGCAGTACCGGCTCCTGCAGCTCCTGGCCGGAAAGCACATGAACCTGTTCGCCGTCGGCGATCCAGACCAGTCGATCTACGCCTTCCGCGGCGCCGACATTCGCAACATCATGGAGTTCGAGCGCGACTTCCCCGGCACGCGCACGATCGCCCTCGAGCAGAACTACCGCTCCCGGAATCGCATCCTGCGCGGAGCGAACACGGTCATCGCGCACAACCGCGAGCGCAAGCCGAAGGAGCTCTGGTCGGAGCTCGGCGAGGGCGATCCGATTCGCGTGCTCGAGGTCGAGGACGAGCACGCCGAGGCGCGGTTCGTCGCCGTCGAGATCGCCAGCCTCGTCGAGGAGGGCTTCTCGGGCTCCGAGATCGCCGTCTTCTACCGCACGAACGCGCAGTCGCGGGTGCTCGAGGACGTGCTCGTTCGCCAGGGCGTCGCGTACCAGGTGATCGGCGGGCCGCGCTTCTACGAGCGCGCCGAGATCAAGGACCTCATGGCCTACCTGCAGGTGATCGACAACCCGTACGACGCCGTCAGTCTCCTCCGCATCGCGAACCGCCCCCGCCGCGGGATCGGCGACGCGAGCCTCGCTCGCCTGCAGACGTACGCGGACGCGTACGGGCTTTCGCTCTGGGAGGCGCTCGAGCACGCCGAGGAGGCCGGCGTCGGCGCAGCGCCGCTCCGAGCGGTCCAGGGCGTCCACACGCTGCTGCAGTCGCTCATGGCCGGAGCGCTCGAGCTGACGGTGCCCGAGCTGGTCGAGCGAGTGCTCCAGCGCAGCGGCTACCTCGATGCGCTCGAGGCCGAGCGCACGATCGAGGCCCAGGGCCGGATCGAGAACCTGCACGAGCTCGTCGGCGTCGCGCAGGAGTACCACGCGACCGCGGACGAGCCGAACCTCTCGAGCTTCCTGCAGGAGATCTCGCTCTACTCGGAGCAGGACGCGCTGCGCGGTGAGCAGAGCCTCGTCACGCTGATGACGCTGCACAACGCGAAGGGCCTCGAGTTCCGCGCCGTCTTCATGATCGGCATGGAGGAGGGCATCTTCCCGCACTCGCGCTCGCTCGAGGAGGCGATGCTCGAGGAGGAGCGCAGGCTCGCGTACGTCGGCATGACGCGCGCGCAGGAGAGGCTGACGCTCACGCACGCGGCCTCACGCTCGCTGTGGGGAGCGCGTAACTACAACTTGCCCTCGCGCTTCATCGACGAGCTGCCCGAGGACGAAGGCGTCGAGCGAGAACGCCTGCGGCCGGCCTCGTGGGACGCCTATCGCTCGCCGGCGCCGATCGCGCCGCGCACGGACGTGCCGGAGCTCGCGACCGGCGACTCGGTCCGCCACGGCACCCTCGGCGAGGGCGTCGTCACGCAGATCGAGCCGGGCGGGGTCGTCATCGTCCGTTTCGAGGACGGGGCCGAGCGGCGGCTGATGCTCGAGTACGCGCCGCTGGAGCGGATCTGATGGACATCGACGTCCGCGTCTCTCCGCAGGAGGACCACCGGCGCTGGTTCGAGGTCTGCAACACGGCGTTCTCGGGGGAGCTGCGCGAGGAGGAGGTCGAGGTCGACCTGCAAATCGTCCCGCACGACCGGCTGCTCGGCGCGTACGCCGACGGCGCGCTGGTCGGGACCGCCGCAGACTTCCCGTTTCCGCTCACGATCCCCGGCGGAGAGCTGCTCGCCGCCGGCGTGACCGGCGTCGGCGTGCTGCCGAGCCACCGCCGCCGGGGCGTGCTGACCCGGATGATGGAGCGCCAGCTGGCCGACGCGCGGTCGCGCGACGAGCCGCTCGCGATCCTCTGGGCCTCGGAAGCGAGCATCTACGGCCGGTACGGCTACGGCGTCGCCACCCGCGTCGCCGGGGTCGACGCGGACCGTGACCGGATGACATTCACCGCTGCGCCAGACCCTGCCGTGACCGTGCACCTGATCGACGAGGAGGAGGCCGGGCGCGCCTTTCCACCGATCTACGACCGTGTGCGCCGCGAGACACCGGGCATGATCGGCAGGACGGAAGACTGGTGGAAGCACTACCGGCTTGCAGACCCAGAGTGGCGCCGGCGCGGCGCCGGCCCGAAGTTCCACGCGCTGCTCGAGCTCGACGGTGCGGCCGAGGGGTATGCGAGCTACCGCGTCAAGCAGGACTGGGACGAGGGCTTCGCGAGGTCTGAGCTGCGCGTGATCGAGCCGATGGCAACCTCTGCGCGCGCGCATCGCGAGCTCTGGCGCTTCCTGTTCGGCATCGACCTCGTCGGCCGGGTGCAGGCGTGGCCGCTGCCGCCGGACCACCCGCTGTTCCTGCTCGCCGTCGAGCCGAAGCGGCTCCGCATGAAGGTCGGCGACGGGCTCTGGCTGCGCATCCTCGACCTCGAGCGGGCGCTCTCGGCCCGCTCCTATGCGGCGGAAGGCGAGCTCACGTTCGAGCTCGTCGACCCGCTCGTGCCTGAGAACGAAGGCGTCTGGCGGCTCGAGGCGACGGAGACCGGCGCTGCGGTCGAGCCCGGGGCCGACGCCGAGCTGCGGCTCGATGCCGGAGCGCTCGCTTCGGCATACCTCGGCGGCTTCTCCTTCGCCGAGCTGCAGGGTGCGGAGCGCCTCGACGAGCTCGCCCCGGGTGCGGTCGCCCGCGCCGATGCCCTCTTCCGCACGCCTCGAGCGCCGTGGTGCGCCGAGGTTTTTTAACGGCTGCGGTCTAGAATCCCTCGACGCAATGCCGCGCAAGAGGCAACCGGGCCGGCCGAATTCTCAGGTCGCACTGCGTCTCGCCGAGGCCGAACGTCGCAAGGTCGCCGCCACCCGCGACCTGGCCGAAGCGCGCGAGGGCTACCGAGCTCTCTTCGAGCTCGCGCCGGACGCCTACCTCGTCACGGATCCCTCGGGCAGGATCGTGGAGGCGAACCGCGCCGCCCAGGAGATGCTCTCGGTCTCGGGGCGGCTTCTGAGCGGCCGGTCGATCACGAGCCTTGTCGTGCAGGACCTGCGGGAGGCCTTCAGCCGCCGGCTAGAGAAGCTGTCCGGCACGGAGGGAGTGCTCGAGACCGAGTCTTGCTTCGAGACCCCGCGGCGCACGCTCGACGTCAGCATGAGCATCGCTCCGATCCGCAAGCGCGGTGCGCTGACGGGCTTCCGCTGGATCGTTCGCGACATTACGGCGCGCAAGCAGACGGAGCGGGAGCTCCGCACGCTCACGTTCGAGCTCGAGCGGCGTGTCGCCGAGCGTACGCACGAGCTGGAAGAAGAGCGTGCGCGGCTGCACGCGATCGTCGAGCACATGCCGGCCGGCCTGCTGATCACCGACGCCGAGGGCGAGGCGACGTTCATGAACAGCCAGGCGCAGGAGCTCCTCGCCGGGCTCCGTATGACGGACGACCCCCGGTTTCCGCGCCGCTTTCCGGCCATTCGGCTCGACGGCGAGCCCTACCCGGAGGGCGATCGGCCTTCGACGCGTGCTCTGCTGCGAGGGGAGACGACGACCGCCGAGAGGCTTTACTTCGAGCGCGACGATGGGACACGGGTGCTCTTCGAGGTCAGCGCCGCTCCGATCCGCGACTCGATCGGCCGCATCATCGCCGCCGCCTTGACGATTCAGGACGTCTCCGGCCTCGAGCGGCAGGAGCAAAGCGAGCGAGAGTTCGTCGCGAACGCCGCCCATGAGCTTCGAACTCCGATCGCGGCAGTGCTCAGCGCGGTCGAGGTCCTCCAGGCCGGGGCGAAGGAGAACACGGAAGACCGCGACCTGTTCCTCGGTCACATCGAGCGCGAAGCCAACCGCCTCGCCCGGCTTGCGCATACGCTGCTCGTCCTCGCCCGGGCCCAGGCCGGCCATGCCGGGATCAAGGTCGAGCTCGTGGAGCTACGTCCGCTGCTTCAAGACGTCGCCGACACGATCGAAACGCAGGACGCCGTCGAGGTCGCCGTCGAGTGCGCGAGCGACCTGCGCATCTGGAGCGACCGCGACCTGCTCGAGCAGGCGCTGACGAGCCTCGCGAACAACGCGGTCGCCTATACGAGCGCGGGACGCGTGACGCTTGCCGCGAGCCAGGCCGACTCGACGATCGCGCTCGAGGTTCGCGACACCGGGAGCGGGATCGAGCCTGAAGATCGCGAGCGGGTGTTCGAGCGCTTCTACCGGTCGAACAGGGCGACACACGAGGGGTTCGGTCTCGGGCTGGCCATCGTCCAGCAGGCCGCCGAAGCGCTCGCCGCGGAGATCGAGCTCGACTCGGACCGCGGGACCGGGACGACGATCCGCTTGCGGCTCTCTGGCAAGTTGCGCGCATGAGCCGAATCCTCATCGTCGACGACGAGCCGGCCATCGTCGATGCCGTCGGCTACGCGCTGCGGACAGAAGGCTTCGAGACCGATGCAGCCGACGACGGCGAACGCGCGCTCGACGCGGCCGCGAACGGGACGTATGACCTCGTCCTGCTCGACCTGAACCTGCCGGGCATCTCGGGGATCGAGGTCTGCCGCCGGTTGCGCGAGTCGAGCGAGGTGCCGGTCATCATGCTCACGGCGCGCGACAGCGAGGTCGACCTCGTACTCGGGCTCGAAGTCGGCGCCGACGACTACGTGAAGAAGCCCTTCTCGATGACGGAGCTGATCAGCCGCGTCCGGGCGACACTGCGCCGCCGCTCGCTCGACCTGGAGGGCGACACGTCGCGGCGGACTGTCGGCGACCTCGAGATCGACGCGGTGCGGCACGAGGTCGTCGTCAACGGCCGCAGCGTGTCGCTGACGCCGTCGGAGTTCAAGCTCCTCGCCCGCCTCGCCGAGCATCCGGGCCGCGTCTTCACGCGGCGGGAGCTGATGCAACATCTCTGGGACAGCGACTACGTCGGCGACGAGCGCGCGTGCGACTCGCACATGGCGAACCTGCGGCGGAAGCTCGAGCGCGACCCGGCCCGGCCCGCACGCCTCGTCAGCGTCCGCGGCGTCGGCTACAAACTCGCAGCTTTGTGAGCAAATCTCCATCGGACCTGCGGGGTTCCTTCAAACTCTCGTCATAGCCTCCCTGTAGTGGCAGGGAACGTCGTCGAAGCGAACCTTCGCTTCCGGGCGTCTCTGGAGTTCGCACGGGGCGGTGTGTGTGTTATTTCGGTCTCGGGGGAAGCCGATGTCCACGCCGCCCCAGAACTCGAACAGAGGCTCGCCGAGTGTTGCGTCTCGCCGGGTCTCAGGCGCGTCGTCGTCGATCTCACCGAAGCGACCTTCCTCGATTCCGTCGCGTTGAGCGTCTTGATCGCGGCTCACCGCACGCTGAAGCTTCGCGGTTTGCCGCTCGAGATCGCGTGTGCCGACGCGAACATCCGGCGCCTCCTCTCGATCACCGGCTTGGATCGGCTATTCACCGTTCGCGGCTCGCTCGCCCAGCTTGGCTTCGAAGCGGAAGAACGAGTCGGGGACGCCGTCTCTGTGGGCGAACGCTCACGGAATGCGGAACTTCAGCACACATGGCGGCCCTAGCGTGGAAGCCGTGCTCACGGCGACGCTCCCGCCGGGCGGAGAGTTCCGACTTGCGACGCAGCAGGTCGGCGCAGACGTCTGGGTGCTGACGCTTTCCGGTGATTGCGGCAAGGCGGCCGCTACCGAGCTCACGCGGCACGTGGCGACTCTGGACGGCAACCCGACCCCGATGCACGCGGTACTCGATCTCACCGGTGCGGTGGTCGTGCGCACGGGCTTCTGCGACGAGCTCGTCACGAGCGCGCGCGCGGCCCGCGACCGTGGGGTCGCGATGACCGTCGTGACGGAAGACGCCGTGGTTCGCAAGCGGCTCGAAGGCCCCGTGGAAGACGGCGCCATGCGCGTGGACCGCTTGTTTGCGACCGCCATTCGTAACGCCCTCATAGCGAGCATGCCGTGAACGAGGTTCTCGCCGACGTCCCGTTCCATGCTCGCGTCGAGCGCGGCAAGGAAGGGCTCTGCGTCGTCTACGTGGCCGGGGAGGCGGACATGCACGCCGCTCCCGAGCTCGACCGGCACCTACGGACCTGCGAGGAGGATGGGCTGCGGCGGGTTGTCGTCGACTTCACCGAGGCGACGATCCTCGATTCGACGGCGCTCGGAGTCCTCGTCGCGGCGCACAGCCGCCTCGCCAAGCAGGGGATTTCTCTGAGGCTGGTGTGCAACGACCGCCTAATTCGGCGCGTGCTGCGGATCACCGGACTGGACAGGGTGTTCGACATCTATGCGACGTCGTCCGAGGCGATGGGCGGCGCGCCACCGAAGCAGAACGGGAAGGGAGGCGCCGCCGAGCTCGACGTCGTACGGGGCGAGCCGGGCGCGGCGAGCGAGAGCTGATGGCCTGTGGCGCTCAAACCCCCGGGGCCTGGGGTGCTGCCGAAGCGCGCAGGAGCAGCCTCGCTCACCGGGCCCGTTCAGCGGCCCGTTGGGGCTTGGGGAGCCTCAGCCGGTAACACCCTCCTCCCCGCGGCCGACCTGGCCCGCCTTCGGCCGGCCGGGCCGGCCGCCCATACAGGCGGCGATGCTTCGAACCGCGGGGCCGGGGGAAACCGGTCGTCATGAGAAAGCACCTCTTGCTCGTCGCGCCTCGCGGTCGTCGGCTTCGCGTTCGGCTTCGCCGGCTGCGGCGATGACAACGGTGGGTCGTCCGACACGGTGACGACGGATACGTCCACGGTGCCGCTGACCGAGAGCACAGGCGTCACCACTGCCGAGACCGAGACCGGCGACACCGGCGAGACCGGTGAGACGGGCGAGACCGGCGAGGACAACGACGGTGGTAACAGCGGCTCCGGCGGAGGTGGCGGAGGCTAGCCGCTGAACCCTCGGGCTCGGGGGACGGCACCCAGCCCATCGTCCCTAGTGTGACTAATGGCGCGAGCCCGCGCCTGCTATCAGGCGGTGCGGAGCGCGTCGATCGGCACCGTCTCAACGAGGCCGGAGACGGCTCGCGCCAGATCGCCGTCCGACGTGACGAAGACGTCCGCCTGGAGCTGCGTCAGCGCCACGAACTCGGCGTCCTACGTCGTCGCCCAGCCCAGCTGGTCCGCGAACCTCCAAGCCGTCCGCTGGAGCACTTTGTCGCCGAGGAAGCCAACTTTCAGCGAGTTGATCCGCGTAACCCGTTCGAGCCCGCGATACGTCGCGCAGCCGGGCGCGGATGACGTTCATATGATCGCCCCGCATGACCGGTGAAGAGCAGGTCCCTCCCGTTGAGAGGCTCGAGCCGGCGGCAGAAGCCGCGTGATCTCGCTGCGTGAACGCGCGGGGGCGCTCGCCGAGCGTCCCTTCCGCCTGCTCTGGCTGGGTCAGACGACGTCGGCGATCGGCGACGTCATGGTTCCCGTCGCGCTCGCTTTCGCCGTCTTCCAGATCGGCGGCGGAGGCACGGAGCTTGGCCTCGTGCTCGCCTCGCTCGCGGTCGGTCGGATGGCGTTCATCCTGGTCGGCGGCGTCTGGGCCGACCGGCTGCCGCGGCGCCTGGTGATGCTCACCTGCGACGCGATCCGCGCGGCCGTCGATGCGTTCATCGCCGTCGCGCTCTTGACGGGAGCGATGGAGGTGTGGATGTTCGTCGTCACATCGTTCCTCTTCGGTGCCGCGGAGGCGTTCTTCCTGCCGGCAGCGACGGGGCTCGTGCCGCAGACGATCTCTGCGGGGCGGCTGCAGCAGGCGAACGCGTTGCTCGCGCTCTCTCGCAGCACCGTCCAGGTGGTAGGCCCCGCGCTGTCAGCCGTCATCGTCGCCGCCTCCGAGCCCGGCTGGGTCTTCGCGATCGACGCGTTGAGCTTCGTCGCCAGTGCGGCGTTTCTCGCTGTCCTGCCCGTGGCCGCCGCTCAGCGCGCACCGCGAAAACCGTTCCTCAGCGACCTGAGCGAGGGGGCTCGTGCGACCTGGTCGTTCGGCTGGATGCGTGCCGCACTCACCCTCACGGCGATCGCGATCCTCGGGATGGGGATCTTCCTCGTGCTGGGGCCGGTGCTCAGCAAGCGCGACCTGAACGGCGCCACCTCGTGGGGGCTCATCCTCAGCGCCGGAGCGATCGGTGGCATCGTCGGCGGGATCGTGGCGCTACGCCTGCGACCGCAACGGCCGCTCGTCGGCGCGTTCAGCGCCTGGTCGCTGTCCGCGCTCCCTGCCCTTGCTTTCGTCCCGCCGTTGCCGACGGTGGTGATCGCGATCGCCTACGGCGTCTACCAGGCGGGCATCGCCTTCGGCAACAACATGTTCGAGACGGTCATGCAACGCGAGGTGCCGCGCGAACTGCTGTCGCGCGTGGACTCGTTCACGTGGCTCGTCGCGCTCGGCCTGCTGCCGCTCGGCCAGGCGCTCGCCGGGCCGCTCTCGGACGCAGTCGGGACCGACGCCGTGCTGATCGGCGCCGCCGCGCTCGTCGTCGTCTCGTGCGCGGCAGGCATCGCCGCGCCGTCAGTGCGCGCGATTACGCGCGGTACGCCCGGGCCGCCGCCCGCTTACGATTCGGCAGGTGGATCGCCCGCCCCAGCGCCACCGGCCCTGCCTCCTTGATCGCCTCGGAGAGGGTCGGATGGCCCCCTGGCCGAGTGTTGCTCTCGTCGTGCTTCGTGTTCGGGATCTGCTCCGGGGTCTGCACGCGTGAGCCGACGCGGCTCCGATGACACGCATGGCCCGCGTAACAGAGCGCGTTCTGCTCAGTTGCGCGGGCCAGAGTGGGCGGAACTTTGCACTGCGCAGACCCGGCGGAGCTTGCCGCGGGACGGCTCGAGATCCCATGACAGGTACTTCCAGACGACGGGAGTAACGGCCAGAATTGGCTGCGAGAACCGGACGAGGAGAAGCGGGATGGCAATCATTGAGAGTTTCACCTACGCGCCTTTCGACGAAAGCGATCCGGACGACTTCCGGCCGAACTCCAGGTGGGCGCTTCTCACGGATCCCGGTGGCGACGCCGACAGCCACGTCGACAACATCGCGCTGATCTTCGAGGAGATCGCCGTCGGCGATTGCATCCCACTCCACGTCCATCCGATTCACGAGGTGATCGTGATCGATGACGGCGTTGCGCAAGTCACGCTCGGCCGGGAGACCCGCACCGTCGGTCGCGGCACGGTCGTTTTCATCCCGGCGGGAACGCCCCACGGGACGCGTAACTCAGGCGTCCGTCTGGTACGCCTCCATGCCATGTTTCCGTCCGAGCAAATCGGGATCGAGTACCTGCAGCGCAACCCGGCGCCGGGAACTGAGGATCGCTCGCCCCAGCCGGCATTCACGATCGACGCTCGTGCGCTCGCCGGCGCGTAGATAGGTAATCCAATGTTCGCGAGAAGCCGTGTCTCCGCGACGAAGACGACCGTTAACGACGCGCCCGGCGCAGCTCCCGACAGGCAGCTTGCGGACGCAACCCCAGAGCCGATCCGGGCCGCGGTGACCTACGGCCGGGCACCCTCACCGGAAGCCTCTCGGTCTAAGGCCGACGGCCCGACGACGCTGCGTGTACTGGAACGAGGGAGTGCATGCGCGGCCGCACTTGCACGCTCGGTACGGAGGCGAGGCCGCATCGATCGACTTCGCCGGGGAGTTGAACCGGCCACACTCCTGGGTGCGATTCGCACAACACCCGTCCGCTGGAGGCGGCTGTGAAGCTCGGCCCTGGAACCTGTTCCCGCGCAGCGGCGTAGATGGGCTGGAGGGTGGCGTGGGATAGATGAGAGCTAAGGCGAATCGGCGAAGCGTGCACAGCCACCGATCCACGGCGTCATTACGAACATGCGGCAGTGGGATCCTCGCTCTGCTTCCGCTGCTCGCTGCCTCAGCGGGCAGCTCCGTGGCCGCGCGACCGGATCCCGTCCCGATGGCGGTCATGACTGGCATGGAAGCGGCGTTTACGAACCACCGCGTCGTGGGGCTGGTTGACCCACGTTCGCCGGCGGTCAATCGCGTGGTCGTGTCACTCATGCACGACGAGGCGTTCCGGGCACGGACGAACCTGATCGTCTACGACTGCTGCGCGCCTCGTTACCAGAGGCTCGTTGATCGCTACCTAAACGGTGGCGATGTCTCCTTCGCTTCTGTGTCCCGAGCCTGGGCAGCAGCGGGGCCGCGGCTCCCGCAGCCGAACCTCTTTGTCGAAGCCCGGAAGCTGAATCGCCAGCTTGCTTCCGCCGCCCGCATACGCATCCTCCTTGCGCATCCGTGGGCGTCGGGGACGCTCGTCTGCAAACGTGGCCGGCCCTGCAATCCGTGGGGCGATCGACTCGACGGAACCATCGTTCAGGTCGTCGAGCGCGAGCTTTATGGTCGCCATCGCAGCGGTCTCCTTCTGGCCGGCAGCTGGAAGCTCGACCGCCGCCGCCGACCAAGTGACCCGCAAGGGCACGGACTTGATTCCGCTGCTCGACGCATTGAGCGCCGCCATCCCGGGAGCCTCTATTTGGTCTGGGCTCGGAAAACGTGTCGGGTTGCCGATTCAAGGGCAGACGAGCTCGTCAGGGAGTGGCCGCGGCCCGCATTCGCCGAGATCCGCGGCACATCCGTAGGTGCAGCCCCAGAAACGTTGTTATGGACTTGCGTCGGCGCAGCGGGACGCGGGATGCTCGCCGCAAAGCCGAGCCGAGACAGGCCCGTCGAAGACGATGTCGACGCGATCCTCGCCAGCTAATTCTCGCGCATCCGCACGGCGGTCAGCTTGCGACTTCTGGCAGAACAATGCGCTCCGTCCAGCGGCTTCCGAGGTGGGCGGTACTGGGCTCGAACCAGTGACCCCCAGCTTGTCGACTCGGAGCGCCCGTTCCGCCTGGTTCGCTGCGGTTCGCTCAGGCCGCATGGTTGAGCGGAATCGGTTCGACGAGCGAACGCGTGAGCGAACCCGAACGAACGCCGAGCGTTGCCATTGTTGCCACGCACCGAGCGCCTTCGGCGCTGTTCTCCGGCCGGTAGTCGACGCGCAGGACAGGGACGCCGCTGCGCCTGCTACTCCGTCTCGGCGAACGCCACGATCTCGTCCGGCGTCATCGCCTCGCCTCGTGCCCACGCCGCCGCGAACGCATCCTCGCCGAGCGCCGCCTTCGCGGCAGCCACCGCCGCTTCGTGCGCCTGCTGCTCGGAGTCGTCCTCGAAGGTCTTCTCGAGCTCGTCGCGGAGCGCCCCAGCCGCGGCCAGGAGCTGCGTGCCCCGCTCCTCGTCGTGTCCGGCCACGAGGACGACGCCCAAGCCGAGAGCTCCGCCCGCGATCAGCGGCAGTGCCGACAATCGTCCGGCGAGCGAGATGGCTTCCCGGAACGCGCCTTCGGCGAGTGTGGCGTCGCCGAGGCCGTGCGCGCTCCAGCCATAGCTCAGCAGGGCAATCGGCACACCGCGCTCGCTCCCGAGCTCACGAAACCGCTCGACTGCCTCCCGCGCGTATTCGAGACCGGCGCGGTAGTCACCGGACAGGTTTGAGATTGCTGCCAGGCTCACGCTCATCGACGCCGCCCGGCGGTGCCAGCCATGTTCGGTTGCCAGTTCCCTGGCCTTCGCGTAGCCGGCGCGGGCGCCCACGAGGTCGCCGCGCTTCAACCCGAGTAGCGCGGAGGAGCTCAATGCGAACTGCCGCCGCCTCTCGTCCCCCGTCTGCTCGGCGAGACGGCGGAGCTCCCCGACGAGGACCTCGACTCGCGCCAGGTCTCCCTGCTCGAACGCGAGCCCGATCGCCTGCCAGAGGACTACCTTGCGCGCCTCGAGCGGTGTCGATCCTCGTGCGAGAGCGAGCGCCAGCCACACGCGTGCCTCGCGATTGAGGCCGCGCGTCCCCCAGTAGTCGCCGAGCGCCGCCGCGAGGCGCAACAGCATCTCGCCCTCGTCGAGATCGCGCGCCCACTCAAGCGCGCGGCGCACGTTGTCGTACTCGGCTTCGACGCAGGCGGCGTAGTCGCGGCTAAATTCGCGCGTGTCCGGGCCGCGTGCCTGTTCGGCGAGGTCGAGGAAGTACTCCGCGTGCCGGCGACCGGCCTCTCCTTCCGCGCCGCTTTGCGCAAGGCGCTCGCGCGCGTATTCCCGGATCGTCTCGAGCATCCAGAAGCGGTCGTTCGTGTGACGCAGCAGGCTCTTCTCGACGAGCGACTGCAGTGCATTGAGCTCTGCGTCGACCACGTCCTCGGCCGCCTCGAGCGTGCAGCCGCCGCGGAAGACCGCGAGCCGCGCGAAGAGCGCCTGCTCGCGCTCATCGAGCAGGTCGTAGCTCCAGGCGATCGTCGCGCGCAGCGTCTGCTGTCGGGGATCCGCGTCTCGTCCTCCCTCGAGCAGGTCGAGCCGCTGCGATAGGCGATCGAGGATCTTGGCCGGGGAGAGGACGCTCGTCCGGGCCGCGGCCAGCTCGAGCGCGAGCGGGAGGTCGTCGAGTCGGCGGCAGAGCTCGGCGATCGTCTCGTCCGGCTTGAGCCGCGAGCGGGCGCAGAAAAGCTCGACCGCCTCGGGCCCGGCCAGGGGCGGCACCGGGTACTCGACCTCGCCGCGGATGCGCAGCAGCTCGCGGCTTGTGACGAGCAGCTTGAGCTGCGGGCACCGCTCCAGCAGCTCGGCAAGCTGTGGCGCCGCCTCCACCACCTGCTCGAAGTTGTCGAGCAGGAGCAGCAACTCGCGCTCGGCGACGTGCTCGGCCAGGCCGTCCTGCGCGCCGAGCGTCTGCGCGATCGCCTCGCTCACGAGCGCGGGTTCGCGCAGCGCGGCGAGGCCGACCCAGAAGACGCCCGCGTTGAACGCGGGCACGAGCTCCGTGGCCGCCTCGATACCGAGCCGCGTCTTGCCGGAGCCGCCGGGCCCGGAGAGAGTGACGAGGCGAGTGCCGTTCGAGAGCATCGAGACGAGCTCGTCCCGCTCCCGCTGCCTGCCGACGAAGGAGGAGGCGGGGCGCGGCAGGTTGGTGTTCGAGATCGTCTTCAGGGGCGGGAAGCGCTCCTGCCCGAGCTGGAAGAGAGCGACCGGCTCGGGGAAGTCCTTCAGCCGGTGCTCGCCGAGCGCGGTCAGGTCGCCGTCGACGAGCGCCCGCGTCGCCGTCGAGACGATGACCTGGCCGCCGTGGCCCGACGCGGCGATCCGGGCGGCCCGGTGGAGCTCGCGGCCGGCGTAGCCCTCGCCGGTCAGGCGCGGCTCGCCCGTGTGCAGGCCCATGCGCACCTTCACCGGGCCGGAGGCCAGCCCTTGCTGACCCTGGGCCGCGGCGGCGAGCGCCTCGCCGGGATCGGCGAAGGCATAGAGGAAGGCGTCTCCCTGCGTGTCGACCTCGACCCCGCGGTGCGCCGAGAAGGCGCCTCGCAGGAGGCGGCGGTGCTCCGCGAGCGCCTCCACGTAGCCCTCCTCGCCGAGTTCCTCGATCAGCCGGGTCGAGCCCTCGACATCGGTGAAGAGGAAGGTGACGGTGCCACTCGGGAGCCGAGAATCGGGCATCCACGGCAAACGCTCCCGCGCACGACCGGCGGTGTCAAGAGCGGCTCCCGTTCACCGGGCACCGAACAGGCGCGAACGGAAGCGAACACCTCAGCCGTTGCCACACCGACGAGCCCAAACACGAGGTAGAGAAAGGGATTGCGACGGCGTGGACCGAGAACTGTTGCCATCCGACCGCCGTCGTCGCCTCTCCTGCACACGCGATGCGCCCGTGTGCAGGGGCTTTCGAATGGGCGGTACTGGGCTCGAACCAGTGACCCCCAGCTTGTCGAGCTGGTGCTCTCCCAACTGAGCTAACCGCCCTGGTGCGCGGATTGTAGCGGCGGTCGCGGGCCGCTAGCGGCGGCCGACGACGAGATTGACTCGGCCGCCTCGCCGCAGTCGCGTTCCAGCACGGGGGCTCTGCGCGACCACGCGGCCGGGCCGCCGCGCGCGGGCGCGGCGCACTCGTCCGACTGAGCACTGCGCCGCGAGGATCCGGGCACGGGCGGGAGCGAGCCGGAGCCCGATCACGCGCGGAACCTTGCAAAGGCGCGGGGATAACAGCGGCGCTGGCGGGGGAGGGGGAGGCGGCGGTGCTCCGCGAGCGCCTCCACGTAGCCCTCCTCGCCGAGTTCCTCGATCAGCCGGGTCGAGCCCTCGACATCGGTGA